>NZ_JBFRDX010000021.1:0-63654 GCF_052114005.1 Marmoricola sp. RAF53
CGTGACCTGGATCGAGAGGACCTATCACCGACGTCGTCGACAGGCTGCTCTCGGCAGGTTGACCCCGGTCGAATACGAGTTGATCATGACGACAGCCGCCACTCAGGCGGCCTGACCGAACCTGTCACCCGTTCGTGCAGCAGACCCCTGACGTATCAGAAGCGCTTGGATATGACTTGCGCGAGTCCTCCGTTGGTGGCCTCAGGGAAGTGACCGGAGCACTGGACCCGAAAAGCGTTGCGCACGCCTTCGCTCAGGACTATCGCCAGAGGAGCGGAGCCGTGGATGGCTCTCTTCCGTCGGGCTTGGTAGTGCATGCACTGACTGCTGACGACCAGGACCTCAGTCGAGCGTTCCACGCCGATGATTGGGCCAGGTCGCACTCGTTGGTGTGCTGAGCGACCGGCTTGGTCGGCTGACGGTGCATTGGCCGACGGCCGCTGATCTGGCGCGGTCGAGCGCCTCGCCCGCGAAACGTGGTGGCATGAAGTAGACGGCCCAGCATCAGATTCGACGATGCCGGGCCGCCTACCTCTTTGGGAGTAGCCACCTGGCGGCGGGAGAACTCACCCCGGGACTCAACAACCCGAAGCTCACCGCCTGGTGGCGAATCGTGACCAGCGGTATGGACGGCCAGCCGGTCACGAGGTCAGGGGTCAACGAGCCAAGCGACTCATTGCTTGGCGAAAATCGTCCTGCCCGGTTGCGAAGATCTGTTCGTTGGTCTCGGCGAGAAGGGCAGTCTCCAGGTCCGCTCTCTGGGCCATCTCGACGAGCTGCCGCGTCGCCGCCGATGCGCGCTGATCGCGGCCGCCGAGACGCGTTGCCGTGAGTACGGCTGTTGCGACGACCTGGCCCGGTTCGACGACACGATCCACCAGTCCCCAGGTCAGGGCCTCGACCGCTTCGAGCTTGCGCCCGTCGGTCAGCCATCGAATGGCTCGTTCTGTGCCGATCAGGCGCGGGATGGTGTGCGAGGCCCCTGTATCGGGCACTAAACCGAGGTCGATGAACGCGGGCACGAACACTGCCCTCGTGGACGCAACTCGGGCCGTGCACAGTGCCGCTACCGCGAGTCCGGCTCCAGCGGCGACGCCGTTGACCGCAGCGACGACCGGCTTAGGGGCGTTGCCGAGAACGGTCGCAAGCGGCGCGTAGCCATCACGGAGGCGAGTGTCGTTGCCTCCGTGCGGAAGGTCGAGTTCGTCGAGGAGCTCGTGGAGATCCTGGCCGGCTGAGAAGGCGCGCCCGGACCCTGTCAGAACGATGCTGTTGACCTCGGGGTTGGCGAACGCCTGCTGGAGCGAAGCGCACAGGCTCGCGAGCATGGTGCGGGTGAAGGCATTGAACGAGTCAGCGCGGTTCAACGTGATGCACTCGATTCGCCCTTCACCCTCCCGTGTGACGGTGATATCCATGATCCGCCCTTTCGTCGAGTCCTGCGATCCGGTGCCGGCCGCCGTACGGGGGTTACCGGCGACCGACACCGTCACGGCTCGCGACGTCGGCGTCGCGAACCAAACTGCCGCTGCTGCTATGCACCAAGCGGCAGTCGTCTTATCCGTGCACGTGCAACGCCTTGCCGGCGAGTGCCAAGTGGGCCTCGCCGAGCGCCTCGTTCTGCGTCGGGTGCGCGTGAATGAAGGCAGCAACGTCTTCCGGGAGCGCCTCCCAGCCGACGATGAGTTGGGCTTCGCCGATCAGTTCGCCCACGCGCCCACCCGCGAGGTGTACCCCGACGATCGGGCCGTCCTTCCTGCGGACGACCTTGACTGAGCCGGCGGTCGTCAGGATCTGGCTGCGCCCGTTACCGGCGAGGTCATAGGTCAGCGTCTCGACGAAGTCGGCACCCAGACGCTCCCGCGCTGCGGCCTCAGTCAGCCCGACCGAGGCGACCTCGGGATCGCTGTAGGTCACGCGGGGGATGTTCTCGTCCGGAATCAGTACTGGATCCAGGTCAGCGATCTGGTCGGCAACGAAGAGACCGTGCTGGAATCCGCGGTGGGCGAGCTGGAGGCCCGGGACGATGTCGCCGACCGCATAGACACCGGGCCGAGTTGTTTGGAGCCTTTCGTCGGTGACGACGAACCCGCGGTCGAGCCTGACACCGGCCTCCTCGAACCCGAGGTCCGCAGTGACCGGTCCGCGACCAACTGCGACCAGGACGACGTCCGCCTCGAGCACATCCACGCCGGAGTCATTCGCGACTTCGATGTGCACGGATTCATCATCAGACATCACGGACGCCACCCGGGTGGTTGTCCTCACGTTGATGCCCCGGCGCCGGAAGGCGCGCTCGAGGACCTTGGAGTTGGCTTCGTCCTCACTTGCGAGGAGGCGCGGGAGCGCTTCGACGATGGTGACCTCGGCGCCGAGGGAACGCCATGCGGACGCGAATTCGACGCCGATGACACCGCCGCCCAGAACCACGACGCTCGCGGGGACACGGCCGAGTGTCAGCGCGTGGTCCGAGGTCAGAACTCTGTCGCCGTCGGGCTGCACGCCGGGGATAGACTTTGCATACGAGCCAGTGGCCAGGACCACGCTTTTGCCGTTGAGCGTACGGCCGTCAACCACGACCTTCCCGTGCTCGTTGAGCTTGCCCGCGCCTTCAACAATCTCGATAGCACGGCTTGCGATGAGGCTGGACAATCCTTTGTACAGCTTGTTGACCACGGACGCCTGGTACTCGAGAACTCCGGACATATTGATGGTCGAGAGTTCGGCACCGATTCCAACGTCCTTGGCGTGACGGATGGTGTCTGCGGTTTCCGCGGCGTGAAGGAGTGCCTTGGTGGGGACGCATCCGCGGTGCAGGCAGGTACCACCGACCTTGTCTTTCTCAACCAGCGCCACGCGAAGTCCGAGCTGTGCGGCCCTCAGCGCGCACGCGTAGCCGCCGCTGCCAGCACCGAGCACGACCAGATCGAATGAGTCGTTGTCCATGTCACCGCCTCGCCAGGAAAGCGATCGGGTTCTCGATGGCATCTGCGATGTGGCGCATGAAACCTGCCGCCGTGCCACCGTCGCACACACGATGGTCGAACACGAACGACATCTGCATGATCTTGCGAACCACGATGTCACCGTTGACCACCCAAGGTCGATCGATGATGCGCCCGAAGCCGATGATCGCGACCTGGGGGTGGTTGATGATGGCGGCGCTGCCGTCAACGTTGAACGAGCCGTAGTTGTTCAAGGTGAAGGTGCCCGCGGTGAGCTCCTCGGCGGTCGCCTTTCCGACCCGTGCACGCGCGGTGAGGTCACGGATCGCTGCGTCGAGCTCCGCTGCGTTCAGCGTCTCGGCCCCCAGGACTGCGGGCACAACGAGACCACGCTCGGACTGGACCGCGAGACCCAGGTTGACCTGGTCGTACTCGACGAACTCATCGCGCTCGGTGTCCACGCGACCGTTCAGGACGGGGTAGGCACGGAGGGCGTCGATGGAGAACCGAGCCAGGTGCGTGAGCAGGCCCGGTCCTGGGTCGTCAGGCAAGCGCGCATTCTCGCGCAGCGCCACAAGCTCGGTGGCATCGATGTCGACCCACACCGTGGCCTCGGGGATCTCCGAACGGCTGCGTGCCAGTGCTGTCGCAACCGTCTTCCGGAAGCCGCTGATCGGAGTACGCCGCTCGCCGGCGACCGTCGGTGCCGGCGACGGCGAACCGGCGCTGGCACGCACAACGTCGGAGCGCATGATCAGGCCGCCGGGTCCGGACCCGATCACCAGCGAAAGAGCGACCTTGTTATCCCTGGCCAGCGCCCGAACCAGTGGCGAGATAACCAGCGGCACCGTGCGAGGTGTGGCGGTATCGGTCGTGGAGACCGCCACCTGCTGCTTCGGGCGGCGGCGACGACCACCCGGCTCGCCGCCAGAGGTGCCGTACCCGATGAGGACGTTGCCGGATCCGGCACGCTCCTCTTCGCGGTAGGTCTCCGCCGCCGCAGACCCGGTGGAAGCCGCCGACGGCGCCGTGCCAGCGCCGTCGGCGGCGATCGTGATGAGGGGCGTGTCGACGCCGATGGTCTGCCCCTCCTCGCCGTGCAGGATCGCGACGCGGCCGGCGTACGGGGTCGGCACCTCGACGATCGACTTGGCCGTCTCGACCTCAGCGATCGCCTGGTCGACCGTGACTTCGTCGCCGACGGCGACCAGCCATCGAACGATCTCGGCCTCGGTGAGCCCCTCGCCCAGGTCGGGGAGGAGGAAGACCTGGTCGCTCACGAGTCCTCCCACTGAAGGTCGTCGACGGCGTCCAGGACCCGGTCCACGCTCGGCAGGTGCAGCTTCTCGAGCTTGGGCGGCGGGTACGGGATGTCCAGGCCGGTGACCCGGCGGATCGGTGCGGCCAGGGAAAGGAAACACCGCTCGGTCACCCGGGCGACGATCTCCGAGGACACGCTGGCGAATCCGGGAGCCTCGGCCACGACCACGGCGCGACCGGTGGACCGCACCGCGCGGGCGACGGTCTCGTCGTCGAACGGCACGATCGAGCGCAGGTCGACCACCTGCAGGCTGCGCCCTTCGGCGGCAGCCGCGTCGGCGGCCTCGAGCGCGACCGGAACCGCCGGGCCGTAAGCGATCAGGGTCGCGTCAGTGCCCTCGCGGACGATCGCCGCCTTCCCGATCGCCGCGGCCGGCGTACTCAGGTCGACCTCATCGGCACTCCAGTACAGCTTCTTCGGCTCCAGGAACACGACCGGGTCGGGCGAATCGATGGCGTGCCGGAGCAGCCAATAGGCGTCCGTCGGGTTGGCAGGAGCGACGACATGGAGACCAGCAGTGTGCGCGTAGTAAGACTCCGAGGAGTCGCAGTGGTGCTCCACGCCGCCGATACCGCCGGCGTACGGGACTCGAATGACCATCGGGACGCCGAGTCGCCCCTTGGTGCGGTTCCGCAGCTTCGCGACATGGGAAACGACTTGCTCGAAGGCCGGGTAGGCGAAGGCGTCGAACTGCATCTCCACCACGGGGTTCATGCCGTTCATCGCGAGACCGACGGCCATGCCCATGATTCCCGACTCGGCGAGCGGGGTATCGAAACAGCGGCCTTCGCCGAACTCTGCGGTCAGCCCGTCGGTGATACGGAAGACACCGCCGAGCGGGCCCACGTCTTCGCCGAGCACGAGGACCGACGGGTCGGCGGCCATCGCGTCGCGGAGAGCTCGGTTTAGAGCCGCGGCCATCGAGAGCTTCTCGTGAGTAGCCATCAGACGGCCGCCTCTCGCTGGAGTTCTTCGGCGATCATCGCCGCCTGTTCCCGCAACTGTGGTGTCGGACTGGCGTACACGTTCTGGAAGAGGGCCGCCGGTTCAGGCACGTTGTCGGCCATCAGTCCCTCGCGCATTGCCAAGGCGATGCCGTCAGCTTCGCTCCGCGCTTCGTCCGCCACGACGTCGTCCAGCAGGCCCGCGGTGCGTAGGTAGGTCTCGATCCGGGCGAGGGGGTCCCGAGCGGCCCACGCCTCGACCTCGTCGTCGTCGCGGTACCGGGTCGCGTCGTCGGCGTTGGTGTGCGCCTGCATCCGGTAGGTGTGCGCTTCGACCAGCTGCGGGCCCTCGCCTGACCGCGCGCGTTCGACCGCCGCGCCGAGCACGGCAAGAACGGCCGCGATGTCGTTGCCGTCGACCCGCTCGCCCGGGACGCCGTATCCGACTCCCTTGTGGGCCAGCGACGGGGCGGCGCTCTGCCGGCTCAGAGGAACCGAGATGGCGTACTCGTTGTTCTGGACGAAGAAGACGACCGGCGCCTTGAAGACCGCCGCGAAGTTCAGGGCCTCGTGGAAGTCACCCTCGCTCGTGGCGCCGTCGCCGCACAGGGCCATGGCCACAGTTTCCTCACCTCGAAGCGTTGCGGCGTGCGCGACGCCCACGGCGTGCGGCAATTGGGTTGCCAGCGGAGTCACCTGCGGTGCGACTCGACGCTCATACGGGTCGTACCCGCAGTGCCATTCACCCTTCAGCAGCTCCAGCACCTCCACTGGCGGCACTCCACGCGCGATCGCAGCCACGCAGTCGCGGTAGGTCGGGAAGAGCCAGTCGCCGTCCTGGAGGACCTGCGAGGCGGCAACCTGGCACGCCTCCTGGCCGTGGGATGATGGATAGACGGCGAGACGTCCCTGCCGCACCAGGGCATAGGCCTGGTCGTTGATCCGGCGTCCGGTCACCAGAAGTCTGTAGGCCGTCAGGAGATCTTCCGAACTCGGCATCGCGTAGGACGGCTTCTCATTGGCGGTCCCGTCCGGGGCGATCAGCTGAACCGGCTGGTCGGCCGGCAGCAACTTGGCGGGGTCATTCGTCATGCCAATATCGTCGAATATCGACCATCTGTACGCCATAGGCCACGGAGAAGTGCAGACCTGCTGCTTCTACCCTGGCTGTTATGTTGCCAAGTGTCTACCCTTGGTCGACCTGCGGCACCCGCGCGGAGACGAATGGCACGCGACTGACGAACAGATCCTTCAGATGCTCACCGAAGGCGTGCGTAACTCGATTCGCGGCCGACGTCCGCGGCGGCCGAATGGGATTGCGAACGGGAACTGTCGATCGGCCACCAGCGTCGAGCACGTCGCAGTCGCAGGGGGTATTCGACGTCATCCCGCACGTGCGGACGTCACAACAACCTCCGACACTCGTACTTGACCGGGATTCACAGCCCGGCTGGGGTGATCAGCATCCGACCGTTGCTGATCTTCGAGACGCCGACCTCGCGTCGGGTCATCACACTCGACGATCCTGACTACCTCGGCGCCTCCGCTGTGGAAGTCTTGGCCTATGGCTGAGGTCGTTCAACCCGTGAAGCGCGGTCGCGGGCGTCCCGGATATGACCAGGCGACAGTGCTGCGGCGCGCGATCGACCTGTTCAATGAGCAGGGATATGACGCCACCAGCATCAACGACCTCGCCACGGACCTCGGGCTCTCGAAATCAGCGATCTACCACCATGTCCAGAGCAAGGAGCAGCTTCTTCGCGCCGGACTCGACGAAGCACTCGACGGCTTGGAGGCCGTCATTCGCACTGCACGGTCGTCGCAAGGAAGGTTGTCCGCCGAGGATCGACTGCGTACGGCAGTGCACGACAGCGTTCGCGTCCTGACCTCGCACCTGCCGGCAGTCACCCTCCTGCTGCGCGTTCGCGGTAACAGCCCGGTGGAAGTGGACGCACTCGCCCGGAGACGAAAGATTGATGACGAGCTCGCGCGCCTGGTCCGTGAGGCGGTCGGCGAGGGCTCGCTGCGTGATGACCTGCCGCCCGACATCGTCAGCAGGCTCCTGTTCGGCATGGTCAACTCGCTGATCGAGTGGTATCGCCCTGACGGTCGGGTCGATGCCGCGAGTCTCGCAGAAACCTTGACGCACCTTGCCTTTGACGGGCTCGCGATGCGCGTGGAACAGAGCGACTGACTATCCGAGGGAGCGAGCTCGGCCTCGGAAGACGGCGACGATCTCGCTCTCGTGGCCGGCGGCGCGTCGAACAGTCACGTCGAAGATCCCCGAGCGCCCTGCGGAGGCAGTCTTCGATGCAACAGCCTCGAGCAGATCCCCCGCATTCACGGGAGCGATGAAGTCGATGCTGAAGCCGCTCGCGACCGTCTTGACGCCTTCAGAGTTGCAGGCGAATGCGAATGCAGTGTCCGCGAGGCACGAGACGAAGCCTCCATGGCACGAACCGAATCCGTTGAGCATGTCGTCCCGGACGAGCATCCGAGCGATGGCGAAGTTGTGGCCGACGTGCTCGAGGGTGATGCCGAGCGCCTGGCTTGCCTTGTCGGTCGCCCACATCGCCTTGGCGTTCTGCTGAGCTATCTGATTAGGGTCGCTCACCATGTGTAGAAGCCCTGGCCGGTCTTTCGACCCAGCTCGCCGGCGGCAACCTTGTCGCGAAGGATCTGCGGCGGCTCGAACCGAGGGCTGAGCGTTTCGGCCAGGTGGTCGGCGATTGCGAGCCTTACGTCGAGGCCGACGATGTCGGTCGTCTTCAGCGGTCCGGTCGGGTGCCGGTAGCCGAGGGTCATGGCGGTGTCGATGTCCTGGGCACTTGCCACGCCTTCTTCGACCATGCGCATCGCTTCAAGTGCAATCGCGACGCCGAGCCTGCTGCTCGCGAAGCCCGGCGAGTCCTGCACCGTGATAGGTGTCTTTCCGATCGCAGGCACCAAGTTCTGCGCGAGCGCGACGACCTCGGGGGCGGTAGCCGAGCCGACGACGATCTCGACCAGATCGCTGGTCGGAACGGGGTTGAAGAAGTGCAGGCCGATCAGTCGCTCGGGGCCGTTCAGGCAAGCAGCGAGGCCGCTGATGGACAGCGAGCTGGTGTTGGTGCCGAGGACTGCCCTCGGGGCCAGGGCTTCGACCTTGGCGAGGATGCCTGCCTTGAGGTCGACGTTCTCGGGTACGGCCTCGATGATCAGCTCGCAGCCGCCGAGGGCGGTCGCGTCGTCGCTGACCTCGAGACGGTCCAGTGCGGCGGCGAGCCCCTCCGCGAGTCCGCCTTTCTGCTCGGCCGTGGTCAGGCTCCGCGTTACTCGCTCGACCGCGGCTTGCACACCGGCGACGTCCGCCTCGATAACCGTGACCTGAGCGCCAGCCGCGAGGAACGTGTGCGCGATACCGGCCCCCATGCGGCCCCCGCCGAAGACGCCGACGTGATTCGGAAGACTAGTCACGGGTTGCTCCTGTTCTTGCGTTCGAGGAATGCGGTCATGCGGTCGTGCTTCTCTTCAGTCTCGAAGAGGACTGCCTGGGCGAGATCGTCGATGAAAGGGTGCGCCTCGCGGGGTGCGTGGAAAACCGCCTTGCTCAGACGGATCGCCAAGGCTCCTTGACCAGCGATGCGGTCGGCGAGGGCATTGCCGGCGTCGATCAGCGCGTCGGGCGCGACGACGTCGTTGAGCAGGTGCAGCTGTTGGGCTGCGTCGGCCTTCAACACACGGCCGGCAAGCAGGATCTCCTTGGCGATCGGTTCGCCGACGAGCTCCGCCAGTCGCCACGACGCCCCGGCAGCCGCAAGGATCCCGAGCCCGGGCTCGGGATTTCCGATTCGCACTTCAGGTGTGCCGATCCGGAAGTCGCAGGCGTAGGCGAGCTCGGCGCCGCCGCCAAGCACATAGCCGTCGAGCAGCCCGATGACCGGCATGGGCAGGCGCCGGATCCGATCGAAGATGCCGGAGTTGATCCCGGCCAAGGCGTCCTCCCGGCGGCGATCGCGCAGCTGGGCGATGTCCGCACCGGCGGCGAAGTTGCCGCCGGCTCCGATGATCAGCGCGATCCGCGGGGTCTGTTCGAGCTCGGCGCACACTTGGTGCAGCTCTTCGACCATCTGCCGGTCGATGGCGTTCTTCGCCTCTGGCCGATTCAACTGCACCAGCAGGCGGTCAGCGCGCTCCTCGACCTGGAGCGAGGACCAAGTCACGGGCGCTCCACCAGGAGCGCGCTGCCCTGGCCAACACCGACACACATCGTCGCCAGGCCGCGCCGGGCGCCCGCGCGCTCGAGGCGACCGAGCAGAGTGACGACCAGGCGGGTCCCGGAGCAGCCGAGCGGGTGGCCAAGTGCGATCGCACCACCGTCCGCGTTGACGATCTCCTCCTCGAGCTTGAGGTCACGCATGCAGGCGAGGACCTGGGCCGCGAATGCTTCGTTCAGCTCGACGGCATCCAGGTCGTCGACAGTCCAGCCGTGGCGGTCGAGAACCTTCTGCGTCGCGGGAACGGGCCCGATGCCCATGATCGACGGATCGACACCTGCGTTCGCAGCGCCGACCAGACGGGCGCGTGGGTTCAGACCGTGGCGCTGGATGAAGCGTTCGCTCGCGATGACGACCGCGGCAGCTCCGTCGTTCAACGAGCTCGAGTTGCCGGCGGTGACCAGTCCGTCCGGATGGTTCACCGGACGGAGGCCCGCGAGTCGCTCCAGGCTGGTGTCGGCACGAGGCCCTTCATCCACCGCAAACTCTCCGCCGCGTACCGCGACCGGCACGATCTCGGCCTCGAATCGCCCGGCGTCGATCGCAGCGAGTGCGCGCTGGTGAGAGTGAAGGGCGAATCGATCGAGCTCATCGCGAGCCAATCCCCATTGCTCGGCGACCCGCTCAGCGGTCTGCGGCATGGACAGAGTGGTGTCCGCCGGGAACTCCGGATTCGTGAAGCGCCATCCGATGGAGGTGTCGAACGACGCTCCCGGCTTCGCCCACGGCTTGGCCGGCTTCTCAGTCACCCAAGGCGCGCGAGTCATGGACTCCACCCCACCCGCGATGACGAGGTCCGCCTCGCCCGAGGCGATCATCTGCCGAGCCGTGGCGACAGCAGTCAGCCCGGAGGCACAGAGCCGGTTGACAGTGAAGCCGGGTACCGTGGTCGGGAGGCCCGCAAGCAGTGCGGCCATCCTTGCCACGTTCCGGTTGTCTTCGCCCGCCTGGTTCGCAGCCCCGAAGATGACCTCGTCGACAAGCTCCGGGGCGACCGCGGCGCGGTCCACTGCCTCTCTGACAACGAGGGCAGCAAGGTCGTCAGGACGAACGGTGGACAGACCGCCGCCGTAGCGACCGATCGGGGTGCGGACGCCGTCGATGATGAACGCCTCGGACATGAGTCTCCTTCAGAACTGCTGCGAGCGGTCGGTTCAGGCGTCGAAGTCGACGGTGACTTCGTCGGTGACTGGGTGGGTCTGGCAGGTGAGGACGAATCCTGCGGCGACCTCGTCGTCGTCGAGGGCGTAGTTGCGTCGCATGTCGACCTGGCCGGTGACGACCTTGGCCCGGCAGGTACCGCAGACACCGCCCTTGCAGGCAAACGGCAGGTCATTGCGGGATGCAGCGGCGGTGTCGAGGATGGTTCCAGCCCGCTCGACCGTCGCGGTGGTCGTGCGACCGTCCAGGACGATGGTGACGTCGCTGACCTCGCCTTCGAGAGCGGCGACCTCGCGGTGCAGCTCCGGAGGCGGCTCGTCGACGTAGAAGAGCTCGAAGTGGATGTGGTCCTTGGGAATCCCCACCTCATCCAGTACCTCGCGAGCGTCAGAGATCAAGCCGAACGGCCCGCAGAGCCACACGTGGTCCAGGCCGTCGACAGGCACGACGCTTGCCAGCAACCGGCGCAGGCGCTCGGCATCGAGCCGTCCGGAGAAGAGCTCGACGTCACGGGGTTCCCGGGAGAGCACGTGCACCAAGTGAAGCCGGGGACCGTACCGGTTCTTCAGGTCAGCCAGCTCCTCGGCGAACATCACCGTCGAGGTGGTGCGGTTCCCGTACAGCAGCGTCACCCGGGCCTCCGGGTTCGCGAGCACCGAAGTGGCGATCGAGAGCATCGGGGTGATTCCGGATCCGGCGGCGATGCAGAGGTGTCGGCCACCCTCCTCCGGGTCGGCACGGAAGCTGCCCGTCGGGCTCTGGACCTCGACGACGTCGCCGGGGCGCAGGTCACGGACCAACCAGGTAGAGAACAGTCCGTCGGGGATCTCGCGAACCCCAACACGCGGGGCGGTACCCACGGCAGAACAGATCGAGTACGACCGACGATGCTCGGTGCCGTCGATCATCCGGCGGATCGTCAACGATTGACCGGCGTTGAAGTCGAAAACGTCCTTCAGGTCGTCGGGCACGTCGAACGTGATCGCTGCAGCATCATCGGTCAGCCGCTCGATCGTCGCGACCCGGAGCGCGTGGAAGCCAGATCGGGAGCGGTTATCCACCCGGATCTCCTGGTCGGTTTCGACGGAGGCGGTCATCAGATCTCCTTGACGTGCTCGAACGGCTCGAGGCACGAGTTGCAGCGGTAGAGCGCCTTGCAGGCCGTGGCGCCGAACTCCGAGGTGATGGCGACATCAGTGGAGTCGCAGCGCGGGCAGTGCAGCGCGCGGCGGGTCGGGGTGAGGGAAAGTGGTACCGGGCCCAGCCGCTCGCCGACGTGGGAGGGCGCGGAGATGCCGGCATCCCGGAGGGCGGCGCGACCCCGCGGCGTGATCCAGTCGGTGCTCCAGGCCGGGTGCAGGCTGACCCGGATCTCGACCTGTTCGAAGCCGCGGTCCGCCAGGGCGTGGGCCAGGTCGTCGCGCATCGTGGCCATGGCAGGGCAGCCGGAGTAGGTGGGGGTGATCGTCACGATCACGGCGTCTCCCTCCAGCCGGACATCGCGCAGCACCCCGAGGTCCTCGAGGGTGAGCATCGGCATCTCGGGATCGGTGACCGCGGCCGCGACGGTGCGGGCGAGGTTGGCTCGGCTCTCGGCGATCAGCGTCGGCACCGTCACCACAGCCCCAGCGGGTGTGCGCGGGCGGCAACCTGCATCTCGGCCAGCAGCTTGCTCATCGCTTCGGTGTGCCTGCCGTCACGGCCGCGGCCACCGGCGACCGCGCCAACCTGCTTGACCTGCGGGCGCTCGACGCCGGAAACCGCGAAGACCTGTTCGAGGACGACCTCGACCTCGGCGACGACGTTCGCGGGGTCGACGCCGACGCCCTCCCGGGCCACGTTCTGCTCGACCGGGTGTGAGGCGCGCAGCTCGTCGTAGAACGGAAGCACCTGCTCCAGTCCGTCGAGCAGCCGGCCCCTCGACTCCTCGGTGCCCTGGGCCAGGGTCACGAACCAGCGCCCGGCGTAGTCCCGGTGGTACGTGAGCTCCTTGACGCCCTTGGTCGCGATCGCGGCGAGCACCTTGTCCTTGCTCTGCGCGAGGCGCGCGAGAATGCTCAGCCGGTGGGTCGAGAAGAACAGGAGGCGCACGATGGTCTCAGCGAAGTCTCCGTTCGGGCGCTCGACGTACCGGACGTTGCGGAAGGCAAGATCGTCGCGGAAGAACGCCAGCGCATCCTCGGCCGGGACCGGCGATCCTTCCGGCAGGGTCGGCACCAGACTGGGGTCCGCGGCCGCCGCCCGAGCGAGGAGCAGGCGCGCCTGGCCGAGGAGGTCGAGCGCGATGTTCGCGAGCGCGATGTCCTCCTCGAGGTCCGGGGCGTTGCTGCACCACTCGGAGAGGCGGTGGGAGTAGATCAGCGCGTCGTCGCCGAGCATCAAGCAGTAGGCGCCGAGCGCAGCAGCGTCGACCCCGTCCGGAACCGTCGTGTCGACGCCGGCCAGCGGGTCCTCGAAATCGGTGCCGAAGGCCCACTGGCTCGGGTCACCGCCGAGCAGCCCGTCGTAGACCGAGTCGTGATCGGCGTCGTGGTCGTGCACGTGACTCATCGCGGCCTCACATGTGGGGGACGTTGTCGGGGATGGCGTAGAACGTCGGGTGCCGGTAGACCTTGTCGCCGCTGGGCGCGAAGAGCGGGTCCTTCTCGTCCGGGCTCGACGCCGTGATCGCGTCGGCGCGGACTACCCAGATGCTGACGCCCTCGTTACGACGGGTGTAGACGTCGCGAGCGTGACGCACCGCCATCTCGTCGTCGGCGGCGTGCAGTGACCCGACATGGACGTGGTTCAAGCCACGCTTGCCTCGCACGAAGACCTCGTAGAGGGGCCAGTCTTGCTGCCCGTTGGTGCTCATCAGCTCGCTCCGTTCGTGTTCGCATCGTTGCTGTCGGACGCAGCGTTTCGGGCCGCGAAGGCCATCGCCGCGTCACGCACCCAGGCGCCGTTCTCGTCGGCCGCGCGGCGGTGCGCGATCCGCTGGGTGTTGCAGGGACCTTCGCCCTTGATGACCGCGGCGAACTCCTCCCAGTCGGGCTGACCGAAGTCGTACGCCCCGCGCTCCTCGTTCCAGGCGATGGCGGGGTCTGGCAGGGTCACTCCGAGCGCCTCGGCCTGCGGGACGGTCATATTGACGAACTTCTGCCGCAGCTCGTCGTTGGTGTCGCGCTTGATCCCCCACGCCATCGACTGCTCGGTGTTCGGCGAGTCCGCGTCGGGCGGCCCGAACATCATCAGCGCCGGCCAGTAGAAGCGGTCGACCGACTCCTGGACCATCGCGCGCTGCTCGTCGGTCCCCCGCATCATCGTCATCAGCAGCTCGTAGCCCTGCCGCTGGTGGAACGACTCCTCCTTGCAGATCCGGATCATCGCGCGCCCGTAGGGCCCGTACGACGTCCGGCACAGCGGCACCTGGTTCGCGATCGCGGCGCCGTCGACCAGCCAGCCGATGGTGCCGACGTCGGCGTACGACAGGGTCGGGTAGTTGAAGATCGAGGAGTACTTCTGCTTGCCGGAGATCAGCTTGTCGGTGAGCTCGCGCCGGCTCTCCCCCAGCGTCTCGGCAGCCGAGTAGAGGTAGAGGCCGTGGCCGGCCTCGTCCTGCACCTTGGCCAGCAGGATCGCCTTGCGGCGCAGCGACGGCGCTCGTGTGATCCAGTTGCCCTCCGGCTGCATCCCGATGATCTCGGAGTGCGCGTGCTGGGCGATCTGGCGGATCAGCGTCTTCCGGTAGCCCTCAGGCATCCAGTCCCGGGGCTCGATCCGGTCGTGGTGCGCGATCGTGGCGTCGAACGACGCCTGCAGCTCGGCTTCGCTGTCCGCCAGCGTCATGTGCTTCCTCCAGATTCCTGGTGCCCAGGTATTTACTGACCGAACGGTCTGGAATAGTGTTACACGAGTCCAGCAGACGTGCAATGTCTGTGTAAGACCTGCACGCGAACCGCCGTGAATGACTTCGAAGGGACAGAACTGTGAGCGAGATGCTCGAGAGCTACGCCGCCGGACGGTGGCTGCGAGGCCAGGGAGAGGGAGCCCCGCTCCTGGACGCCAGCACCGGCGAGGAGATCGCGCGCATCTCCAGCGCCGGCGTGGACATCGCCGCGATGACCGCGCACGCGAGGCGGGTGGGCGGCCCGGCGCTGCGCGAGCTGACATTCCACGAACGGGCGGGCCTGCTCAAGAGCCTGGCCAAGCACCTGTCCGCCGACAAGGACGAGCTCTACGCGTTGTCCCTGCGCACGGGCGCCACCCAGCGCGACTCGATGATCGACATCGACGGCGGCTTCGGCACTGTGTTCAGTTACGCCAGCAAGGGGACCCGCGAACTACCCAACGACACCATCGTCCTCGACGGCGGTCTGGAGCGGCTCGGCAAGACCGGCGTCTTCGCCGGTCAGCACATCTACACCAGTCGGCCGGGCGTCGCCGTTCAGATCAACGCCTTCAACTTCCCGGTCTGGGGCATGCTCGAGAAGCTCGCGCCGGCCTTCCTCGCCGGCCTGCCGACGATCGTGAAGCCGGCCAGCCAGACGGCGTACCTGACCGAGCTGGTCGTCCGCCGGATCATCGAATCCGGCATCCTCCCCGAAGGCACGCTGCAGTTGCTGTGCGGTTCGGCCGGCGGGCTTCTCGACGAGCTGGACGAGCAGGACGCGGTTGCCTTCACCGGGTCTGCGCACACAGCCGGGGTGCTGCGGACGCACCCGAACGTGCTGCACGGCGGCGTGCGGCTCGGCGTCGAGGCCGACTCGCTGAACTGCTCGATCCTCGGCCCCGACGTCTCCTCCGAGGACCCGGAGTTCGAGCTCTTCGTCAAGGGTGTCGTCGCCGAGATGACGGCGAAGGCCGGCCAGAAGTGCACCGCCATCCGGCGCGTGATCGTGCCGACGGCGCTGCAGGACGCTGTCATCGACGCCGTCTCCGCCAAGCTCGCGAAGGTCACCGTCGGCAACCCGGCCAACCCGGAGGTACGGATGGGGGCGCTGGCGTCGCTGGAGCAGCGCGGCGAAGTCCGCAAGGCCATCGAATCCCTGCGCGCCTCGGCCGAGGTCGTCTTCGGCAACCCGGACCAGGTCGACCTGGTCGACGGCGACCCCGAACGCGGTGCGTTCCTGAGCCCGGTCCTGCTCAAGGCAGCCCCCGGGGCGGTGGAGGTCCACGACGTCGAGCCGTTCGGCCCGGTCAGCACCGCAATCGGATACGACGACCTCGACGAGGCGATCGCCCTGGCGGCGCGCGGCAAGGGCAGTCTCGCCGGCTCGTTGGTCACCAAGGACGGCGACATCGCCCGCCAGGTCGTGCTCGGCGTCGCCCCCTGGCACGGCCGGATCCTGGTTCTCGACAGCGAGGCCGCCCCGGAGTCAACCGGCCACGGGTCGCCGATGCCGGTCCTGGTGCACGGCGGCCCCGGCCGCGCCGGTGGCGGTGAGGAGCTCGGCGGTATCCGCGGCGTGCTGCACCACATGCAGCGCTCCGCGGTCCAGGCCTCTCCGAACATGCTCACCGCGATCACCCGTCGTTGGACGGCTGGTTCGACCAGGCACGAGGACGGCATCCATCCCTTCCGCAAGAGCCTGGAGACCCTGCATGTCGGCGACACGATCTCGTCGGCCAGCCGCAAGGTGACCTTGGCAGACATCGAGCACTTCGCCGAGTTCACCGGGGACACGTTCTACGCGCACACCGACGAGGAGGCTGCAACGGCGAACCCGCTCTTCGGCGGGATCGTCGCCCACGGTTACTTGGTCGTCTCGCTCGCGGCCGGACTCTTCGTCGACCCGGAGCCGGGGCCGGTGCTCGCGAACTTCGGCGTCGACAACCTCCGGTTCCTCACCCCAGTCAAGGCCGAGGACGAGATCGCGGTGACCCTGACGGTCAAGCAGATCACTCCACGGACCTCGGCCGACTACGGCGAGGTCCGGTGGGACGCGGTGGTCACGAACGGCGCCGGCGAACCCGTCGCCACCTACGACGTCCTCACCCTGGTCGCCAAGAACTGGCCGGCAGCCTGAGGAGGCTGACGAGATGCACCGCATCACCATCCAGTACGCCATGCCTGAGAATCCGGCGGACTTCGACGAGCACTACTTCACCCGGCACGTCGAGCTGGTCCGGCCCCTTCCGGGGCTGGCCGGCTTCAGCTGGTCGAAGCCCCGGCCGCTCGGGGGCGAGCAGACCGTCTACCTGGTCGCCCAGCTCGACTTCGAGTCCGCGGACGATCTGAAGGGCGCGCTTCGCTCCGCGGAGATGGCCGCCGCAGGCGAGGACGCAGCCGGGCTCGGCGTGGCGACCACTATGTTCAGTGGAGAGGTCGTCGAGGGGTTCTGACGCTTCGCGGCGTTTGGTCCGAACTGGCAGAGACATATCCCGAGAGGACCTTCAACCAGTTCTCACGCGACGATCGCGTTCGTCCTGATCTAAGGCGAAAGTGCGGCCATCCATCAGGATGGCCGCACTTCCATTCAGACGCCTGCCGGCATCGGTCGCCGGAAGCCCCCGTCAGAGGCTGCGCACTTTGGAACCGTCTCTCTCGGGCCTAGTGGCCGGCAGATGCAAGCCAGCTCTGATAGGCGCGGTGAAAATCTGCGACTGACGTCTCTTCGAACGACAGCGGGCCCGGACGAAACGCATGCGACTGCACCCCCAGTTGAGTGCGCTCGCACAGTGACCAATCCTGCTGGCGGTTATCAACTCGCTCCGTGGCGGCGCCGCCGGCGGTGGCACGCGCATGCGTCCAGGCCTGGATCGCAGTGAGGTGGAGGCCTTGGCGAAGACGATGGAGGTCAAATTCACTGTCTCAGGGCCAGTCATCGGTGGGGCGAAGTCAGGCATCGACTTCGACCCAGCTGACCCGAGAAGCAAGGAGGTGCTCGCCCGTTGGTTCAGAGCAGTTAGCCCGCTCCTCAAGAACTACTACGGGACTGGCGGCGACCTGAACGTCGACGAAATGCACGACGTCATCCCCCTGACTGAGCGATACGGCTTGTGGCATCCACAGGAAGGAATCGTCAGGGGCCACTTCGCGGGCGATGATCAAGCACTGATTCAGAAGATCGGAATGCTGCGGTCGGGCGTTTCAAAGATCGTTGAGGACCCGTCGTACACCCCCGATCGAAGCGGAAGATACACGGTCGCTGACCTGATCACCGGGTGGGGCGTCGCAGAGTCCGTCGCCCATTTCTATGGCGTCTATGGATCCGACACGGGGCGGACCCTGGCAGGACGACGTGTGCTGGTCCAGGGCTGGGGAAACGTCGGCTCGGTAGCGGCCTACTATCTCGCTCGATCGGGAGCCAAGATCGTCGGCATCATCGATCGGGAAGGAGGGCTTGCGAACCCGGACGGATTCTCATTCGACGAGATCCAGGAACTGTTTCGGCGGAAGGTGGGCAACTCGCTTCAGGCCGAAGATCTCATCCCTCACCGGGATCTCGATGACTGGATCTGGGATACCGGCGCCGAGATCTTCCTTCCGTGTGCTGCTTCGCGATTGGTCACCGAGGAGCAGGTCCGCCGGCTCGTTGCGAGCGGCCTCGAGCTGATTGCATCGGGTGCGAACGTCCCGTTTGCGGATGAGGAGATTTTCTACGGACCGACCTACGAGTTTGCCGATCAGAATGTCGCGGTTGTTCCCGACTTCATCGCGAACTGCGGGATGGCTCGGGTGTTCACGATCCTGATGCAAGGGGTCGACGAACCGTCCGATGACCTGATCTTTGGCGACGTCTCATCCGTCATCCGGTCCGCGCTCGAAGCCTGCTACGAACGCTCGCCTGCGGCGACGATGGTTGCCGCCACTGCGCTCGAGATTGCCCTTGAGCAGCTGAGCCAGCCAACGGGCTCTAAGTAATGTCTCGCCCGCTCCCGTCTGCGTGGCAACGCGGGAGCGGGCGAGCATTTACTTGCCACGCATCCAAGAGCACCGGAACAGAGGTTCTCGCGCAAGGTCTCCTGCGGGCAACCCTTCAGCGCTACGAGCATCAGCGCCCCGCATCCAGGCGAGCAGCGAGCTCGCCTGGTTGCACGGTTAGGTGCGTCCAGACGAGCTGCGCTCGGCGGCTCGTAGCAGGGCTGCGGCCGTCGGCCGCACCGAGCAGGTCGTCATCGAGCTCGAGATGGCCAGGATCCGACCTGGCCAGCGCGACGTTCGGCTGGATCTGAGACTCCTACAAGCCCGCCCGTCGCCCGCAGGCTCGACTACCGATCACGCGTCGAGTCCGAACACCTTCGCAAGCCGCTATCCCCGACGGCATCGTCACCACACCGAAACCGTCGGAGAGCCAGTTACAGGTCAGGGGTTATCAGTCTTGGACCCGTGCGCTCCTGGACTTCCTCAAGTGAGGTGTCCGGCGCCAGCTCGACCAGCATGAGGCCCCTAGCCGTCACATCCAGGACCGCCAGATCGGTGATGATGCGATCCACGCATCGGCGGCCCGTGTACGGCAGCAGACACTCATCGACGATCTTGGGTTCGCCGTCCCGGGAGGCGTGTTCCATCAGAACGACGACTCTCCTCGCTCCTGCGACAAGGTCCATAGCGCCACCCATGCCCTTGACCATTCGACCTGGAATCATCCAGTTCGCCAGATCACCCTGCGCAGATACCTGCATCGCGCCAAGCAGCGCGACGTCGACCTTGCCGCCGCGGATCATCCCGAACGACATCGCGGAGTCGAAGAATGACGCGCCGGCGTTAACCGTGACGGTTTCCTTGCCTGCGTTGATTAGGTCTGCATCGGCCTCGCCTGGTCGGGGGGTAGCCGCCAACACCAAGGATCCCGTTCTCCGACTGCAGGACGAGGTCCATTCCTTCGGGCACATGGCTCGGAACGAGCGTGGGGATTCCAATTCCGAGGTTCACATACATTCCGTCAGACAGTTCCTGAACAGCTCGAACTGCAATCTCGTCTCGAGTCCATGCCATCAGAGCTCACCCTTGTTCGAGATCGAGGCGACAGGAGGCCGCGTTGTCAGCTTCTCAATGCGCTTGTCGCGCGACGCCTCCGCGTCTAGGGGGACGACCCGATGAACAAAGACTCCTGGCGTATGAACCGCGTCAGGTTCTAGTTCACCTGGTTCGACCAGGTGCTCAACCTCAGCGATGGTCAGCCTGCCGCACATCGCAGCCAGCGGATTGAAGTTGCGAGCGGATCGCCGAAACACGAGGTTCCCGTGCCGGTCGCCCTTCCAGGCGCGAACCAAACCGAAATCAGTGACGATCGCCCGCTCGAGAACGAACTCTTGGTGACTGTCGCCGGTTGCGAACATCATCGTTTCCTTCGGAGGCGACGCCTTGGCGACATTTCCAGCCGCGTCGTAGCGCCACGGGAGGCCCCCTCGGCAACCAACGTACCGACGCCAGTGGGTGTGAAGAAGGCCGGGATTCCGACCCCACCGGCGCGCATCCGCTCGGCGAGAGTTCCCTGCGGCGTCAGCTCGACCTCCAGCTCGCCGGCGAGGTACTGCCGCGCGAACTCCTTGTTCTCGCCTACGTAGGACGCGACAACCCGCCGCAGGCGTCCGGAGGTGAGGAGAAGGCCCACACCCCAGTCGTCGACGCCAGCGTTGTTGGAGACGACTTCGAGATCGTCGACCCCGGCCTCCATCAGTGCGGTGAGCAATCGGGAAGGGATGCCGCAAAGCCCGAACCCGCCCACAGCGAGGGACGCTCCGCGCCCGATGTCAGCGACAGCGTCAGCGGGACTTCTTACAACTTTGTCCATGTCAGCCCCTCACCGTCCTGAATTGGCTCGCTGCCGGAGGGGTGCAATCGGTTGTGGGTTGCGAAATGTGGCGACGCAGGCGAACCGAGGACGACGCAGATCAACGGACACGTTCAGCCGCGATCCGGCGTGCTGCCCGCTCGGCGCCAACGCCCTCGGCACGGGCTCGAGCGAAGATCTGCTCCAGCGTGTGTCCGATCTCGAGGACGTGCCGGGAGACCATCTCGGCACTCCAGCCAAGGACCTCCCGACCGACGAGGTGGATCGCACCCCCGCCATTCGCCACAAAGTCCGGGGCGTAGACGATTCCACGACGTGCCAGTTCGTCGCCCGCCGATTCGCTAGCCAGCACGTTGTTTGCGGCACCCGCAATCGCCTTCGTACGAATGGATCGGGCAACACTGTCGTCGACAATTCCGCCAGTTGCGCAGGGCACGAAGACATCTGAGGTCTGCGAGAGCACCTGGTCGGTTGGGATGACCTCTACTCCAAGCTCGTCTGCAGCCCGCTTGCACTGCGCTTCGTTCGGGTCCGCAGCTACGACATGAGCACCGTCCATCGCAGCCCTCTGCGCTACGTCGTAGCCGACCGCTCCGAGGCCCTGAATGACGACTCGCCGCCCACGTAGGTCGCTGATGCCGGCATCATGAATCGCTTCGATCATCGACACGTAGACGCCGTGCGCAGTCTCCGGTGCACTAGAGCCGGGGCCCCCTGCCCCAACGGAGCGACCGAACGCGTAACCACTTGACGCGTGCAGAGAGTCCATATCCTCAGACGACGTGCCGACGTCAGGTCCGGTCCAGTAGTTCCCGCCGAGAGACTTCAGCATCTCAGCGTGCACCTTGAGGATCTGATCCCAGTGGTCGGCCGAAATGTCGCGCCGAGCCTTGGGCAAAGCGATGGTTGATTTTCCGCCGCCCATCGGAAGGTCAGCCATGATCATCTTCAGAGTCATGGCGCTGGCCAGTCGCGTCGCATCCTCGACCGCGGCGTCGAAGCCCGCGTAGTTCATCGCGCGCGTGCCCCCAGCAGCGGGCCCGAGGCGCCGGGAATGGATGGCAACCGTAAAGAACGCGCCAGTGTCCCTATCGAATCGGCAGCAGCTCAGCTCCCCATCCCAATCCTCGATGACCTTTTCGATGCTCACAGGCAATTCCTTCACTCTTAGTATTTGAATGCTGATGAAAACGGGATCCAGCACTCCCCCGCCTGCGCCGCCGACAACATGCGAGTGTCGCGAAGCCAGCTCGCTGCTCAATAACGGCTGATCAGGGGCGGAAAGTCTTGGTCGCGCCGGTGTCGACGACGCGTTGGGTTGCACTCCTCGCCAAGCGGGAACGCCTTGTCCCCACCGGTAAGCACGACTGCTCACACGCCGTCACCCAAATGCCGCGGGAGTCAAACGTCATGTTGAAATCATGAATCTTCGACCAACTGTCCGACAACGGTTGCGCGGAATCGCGGATAGGTGGCAATCTACTCGCCAGTATTCAGCAATTCGTCTACACACGGCGGCTGAGTTCAAAGGTGGCGGGAGACAGATGGCGAGCGAGCTGGACGACACGGACGAGCGGATCCTGCGACTTCTCACCGCGGACGCCCGGCTGTCGATGAGGACGATCGCCGAGCGCGCGCACATATCTCGCGCGAACGCGTACTCGCGGTTCAACCGACTGCAGGCAGAGGGTGTCATCCGAGGCTTCACCGTGGATGTGGACCCGGTTGCGCGAGGTCTCACCACGAGCGCATACGTGACTCTCAATCTGCGGCAACCGGACTGGCAGGCCACACGCGACGCACTGCTGGCGCTGCCGGGGGTGGTGCACTTCGCGGTCGTGGGAGGCGAGTTCGACGTCATCATGCTCGTCCGTGCGCGGGACAACACCGCGTTGCGGGACCTCGTCCTGGAACGGATTCAGAGCATGCCCGGTGTGATCAGCACCCGCACGCTTCTGGTCTTCGACGAGCAGACGACGGCGCGTCCGAGTTCCTCGGCCGAACCTCGCGAGTAAAAGACCCGACGGGCTGGCTCCGATCACGGATTTACCGCATCGGGTCAAGGCCGAGCCATCGCTCGAATCACCGATCTGCGACATGTAAGCAACCGTTCCACGGCGCCACCGCGGTGCTCCCGTGCGGAACACCCCCCACTACCCCGCCTCTTTCGATGCTTCCGCGAGCCGTATGGTCAGCGCCACAAGCAGATCGGCCTTCTCGTCGTCCGAGAGCTCGTTGACAACAGCCTCGACCAGCGCCGCCGGGCCGTCGGTCCGCCGACCGGGCTCGACGGTCGAGCGCCTCGTTGACCGGGCGCTGCAGGGAGGAATCCTCTCGACGGATCTTGCACCGGCCGTTGACGCTTTGCGTGCAAAGAGGTCGAGTGGTCGTCACCTACGACCCGACCCGCGGCGGCCCCGCCGTGCTCGGACGGCACGCGACCACCGACGCCGGCCTGTACTCGACCTGCCTGGCGTTCCAGAACCTCTGGCTCGCCGCGACGGCCGAGGGCCTCGGCGTCGGCTGGGTCTCCTACTACCGCGAGGAGTTCCTCCGCGACCTGCTCTCCATCCCCGCCACGGTGCGGCCGGTCGCCTGGCTCTGCCTCGGCCCGGCCAGCCGGCTCCAGCAGACCCCGGACCTGGAGCGCTTCGGCTGGCGGGACCGGCGACCGCTCGCGGAGGCCGTGCACGAGGAGCGCCACCGCACATCGACCCGGGGCGGGCAGGCCTAGTGCCTGCCGATCTGGGTGCCTGACAATCGCGCAGGATCTAACTCCGACAAATCCGTCAGCCACGGTGCAAAACGCACAGTGAGGGCAGCCTTCGCCTGGGTGGGACTTCTATCGAAAAGGGGCACGTGGCGGAGCGCGGCAAAGGCGTGGCAAGTATCCCGAACTATCCAGGCAAGACCGAACGCTCGAGATGCTCAGAGAAACGAATCGAAGACGACGCGCCCACGAGCCGAGTACAGGCAGGGACGGCGAGCGCAGCGAGCCTCGTTAATGGGGTCCATCGACGTGCTCGCCGAGGCGGCGCTCTGAGGGCTCGGTCTGCCGAAAGTTTGTCGTCGCAAGCGGTGTCGCGCCGCCGCTGTCGCGGGTCGTCGGCCGGTGTGCCGACGGCGGCACAGAGTAGACAGCCAGGCTGCCGACGAACCCGGGGCCAAGAGACCACTTGAGAGACCGATGAACGACCAAATACCGCCGCACGCGAGCACGCCCCAACCGAGGACCGTGCCGGCCCGGCGAGCGAAGCAGATTCCTCGATCGCGGATCACCGCGGACGGGGTCCGAAGCGGGACTGCCCGGGCCTGGCCGCTGGTGCTCGTCCCGTCGCGGATCGAGGGTTCGCGCCTGATGAGCATGTGGCGGATCGACCCGTACTGGGACCCGATCTGGGGCGGCCGCAGCTACCCCATGCCGTGGCCGGCGCCCCCACCGTTGGGCGGGCCGAAGCAGACCGCCGCGATCGAGAAGCTGCTGCGCAAACCGCTGCCACTCGTGAAGGCGCTCGGCGCCTTGCACGCCTACCGAACGATGACGACACCGCAGTGGGCGGCCTTCACCGGCATGCCGGCGTTGGCGAACCCAGGCAGCACCCTGGTCACCGCGTTGCGCGAGGCCGGTCTCGTCGAGATCAGCACCGCCGCTATCGCCAGATCAGGGGTCGCATCGAGGAGCTGGACCGAGTCCAGCAACGGCCAGCCACACGAACGATCGCCCCTCCTCGTCCGCCTACGCGACAGCGACGCTTTCGCCGAACTCGTCGTCCCGCGCCTGACGTGGCCGGAGTGGGTCGGGGTCACCGGCGGGCAGGATCGACTGAACCTCGGACGGCAGTCCGAACGGCACAACGTGCTGGCAGCCGAGCTGGCCCTGCGGTTCGCGGAGTACGCCCACGTCGGCACCGTCCTCGGGGAAGCGTTCAGCACATTCCACCTCTTGTTCGAACCCGGAGTCGACCTCACGAAGCAAGGCAAAGCCCGAGCCATCCAGCTGCAGCAAGCCGCCGCCGACCTGACACTCGTGCTGCCTGGTGGACCCCGTATCGCGGTCGAGGTCACCTGCAACGTGAACCGATCTTTCGGGGCGAAAGTGGAGCGCTGGGCACGAGAGCTCGAGAAGTTCCCAAGCCCTCTCCCGAACGTGAGTGTGGTCTTCCTGATCGCGCCATCGAACGCAGACCGCGATCGACGTCAGATCCGGCAGATCACCCGCGTCGCACGCAACGAAATCGAGGCTGCTTGCGCTCGGCACACCGGAACTTCGCTGAACCGAACTCGAGAGCGCATCAGCGTCGCCCACTGGACCGACTGGTTCCCTGCCGAACATCAGCTGAGCGACGACTTCCTCCTCCTGACCGCAAGCCGACCACCCGTCGACCCTGGCTCCGCCTGGCGACCAACGGAACTGATTCGCACGGAGGTCGACGCGACGTTCGGCGTTCCCGGAGACCTCCGAGCGGTTATCGATAACGCGGGCCTGCTCGGCCAGACCCCGTCCTGGTTGCGGGCGCCCACATCGCCGCCGGATCTGGCGGACGTCCTCATCGCCGACGCCGGCTGGACAAGGCTTCCTCACCCCAGCCCTGCCCACCCGACCAGGCCGCCGAAAGGTCGTGTTCTCGGCGCGGCATCCGGGGCTGTTCGAGGGACCCAAACCCCCCGCCGGCTTCGCGGTCTCGCGGTCGAGGCGAACGCTCTTGGGTCAGGTGAGCCGCCGAGTCCCTAGGACGACGTTGGTCATCCGGGTCGTTGCCGTTGCACCGTCGCCGACCAGGTCGAGCAAGGCGATCAGGTAATGGTCGAGACGTACAGGTTCCAGGTTGAGCAGCGGGATCGGTTCGTGGTCACGGCGCAGGCCAGGAGTCTGGTTATCCATGCCGATCGGCAGCGGAGCGACAGGCATCCGCCTGCCACCGCCAGCGATCCAGTCGGCCACACGCCACCGGTCCGGGGTACGGGTCAGCGTGCGGGCATCGAGGTCGACGACGTAGACGGAGTTGCTCGCGGTGACCACCTCCCAGACCCCAGCGCAGGCGCCGCATAAGGCAACGTCTTCTTCGTGGTCGTGGTCATGCGGACTGCTGTTCACCAGACCTCCAGCGTCTCCAGGTTGAGCAGTGCGATGTTTCCGGCGTGCTGGTTTCTGTGGAGGCTGACGATCCGGGTCTCGTAGCTGACCCCGGGCATCGTGAACTTCGTGGAGTCAGCAACATGGAAGTGCCCGTGGAAGAGGATGCGCGGTCGCACGCCTTCGAATGCGGTCGTCAGGCGCTCCTGACCCAGTGCCGCCCAGGCCAGCCCGCGGTCGGTCCAGCCCCACGGGTTGCCCTCGCAGATCGACCGCACCTTGGGGCACTGCCACGGTTTGCCGGGGGCGTCGTGGGTGAGCATGACATCGGCGTAGCCGCCCGCCGCCACCGCTTCGGCGGTCGCCTGAGGGATCATTTCCTCAGCCCACCAGTCCTTGCCCTGACTCCTCGTCGGAAAGTCGACCGAAGGTGCGCCTCCGAGGCTCACGAACGACCTGCCCCCAAACACGAACCGATGCCCCGCCGGATCGCGCGGATGAACGGCGACATGATCACTGAGCCAGATCATCGGACCGAGTTCGTTCCGCTCCTCGAGGCGCTCTTGGCGCTGGAGCATCCGAGCCCAGTCCTCGTGATTCCCCAGGGTGACGTAGACCGTCAGGCCGTACTTGGCGCAGACCTTCTCGACCGTCCCCAGGAATCGCTTGCCGGTCGGCCCCGGCCAGATGCCGAAGTCGCCCACGTGGAAGAGCGTCCTAACTCCCTGCTCGCCCAGCCCTTGAAGTCGCGCGTTCGCCCAGGTGAGGTCGCCGTGCCAGTCGCCGGCCAGGGCGACCAGGCTCACGGAGCATCATCCGAGCGCTTCCGACGCCGCCCCAGGGGCGGCGTCGGCAAACCCAGGTGAAGGAGTTCGGTGCGGGCCGAACTGCACCACGGGCAGTTGCACCGCAGTACCAGGTCGCTCTTCCGGGCGTTCTCGATCGCGTGTACCTCGCACAGGAGGACGTAGCCGTCCTCGGGCTCGGCGCGGACGTGCATCAGGATCTCGTGCTCGGCGTCGCAGCCGTTGCGGTAGCAGTAGATCTGGTTGCTCATGGGATTCGGGCGTCCTGTCGTTGAGGCGTGCGTGACTGTCCGGGCGCGGACCTGCGCCACGCTGGGTGGTGATGGGAGGTAGGTCGATCGACCCGTCGCCGAGGCAGTGGTGTCGACGGGCAGAGAACGCTCGAGCTAGTCGTCGAGGACGACCCGGGTACGACCGAGCGCGTCCTTTGTCGCCTTGAGCTGGCCCCGGTCGATGCGTGCATAGATCGTGCTGGCGGCCACCTTGAGCCGTCGCGCAGCTTCCGCCACGGAGATTCCGGGCGACTCCTGCACCGGGCTGGCTGGAGCACCGGTCTTCCGACGCCGCGAAGGCGACAACTCCTCCGGAGGCATGACACGCTCCACGCGAACGCGCGCCTGGCTCGCTGAACTCAGGCCAGCCGCTTCGGCGATTTGCGCCCAGGTCATTCCGCTGCGATGGAGGTCCAGGAGAAACTCGTAGACCTCGCGTTCGGCGGCACGGAAGACCCGCTCGTGTTCGGCAAGTCGTGCGAACTTCGACCGGATCTCTTCTTGCAACACCTGCACCTGCTCCGGTGAGAGCGGGACGCGGTCCCGCCGAGACTGAGCCTGGCGCACCGACCGATCGTCTCAACAGCGCCCAGGAGTGTCCAACTGCCGCGCCGGCCCAGCTCAGCGGGCAGGGCGGGGCAGGGTTCTCGCGGAGTGGCTCGGGTCGATGGTCCAGGTGCCGGCGACGATGCCAGTGGGGGCGGTGGTGGTCGCTCAGGTGCAACGGATCGCCTCCGCCGCCAATGCCTGGGGATCCACCCAGCACGTCTCGCGCCTGGCCCACCGGAGTCGGCAGAGGAAGCGCCTCCCCGTGTCGCCGCGGATCAGGGCCAAGGCGTTCGAGGGACCGCTTTTATACCGTTGGGCGAACTCCTTCTCGAACTCGAACCAGAAATCCGCGTGCGGGCTCTCGGCCCACCACGCGGCGGGAGCTTCTCTGGTGAGCACCTGTGCGACGGCCGGTCGGATCTGCGGAGTCGGCCCGGGTGCGCGCACGTAGGTACGAGCTACCTCACGCGCGTGCTCGGGCGCGGCGAAGGTCAGGCGCCACGCGGCCATCGCAGCGCGCTCCGGATTAAGCCACGACGGGCGCGGGAATCCGGTGCGAGGGCGGTAGTACCCGGCCGTGTTCAGCAACTCGAAGAGCACGCAGGGATCGTCGCCCGTCAGCGGCTGCTGGAGGAGCGTCTCGCGGAAGCGCTCCCAGTAGATGTCCTCATCCATGCCGCCGACGCTACAAGAAGCGCTAGACTTTCGCATCTGAGAACACTACGTTTTCTCATCCGCATATAAATATCGGGACCAAAGTCCCGACCAGGACCGACGACCGAAGACGGAGCACGCCTATGCAAGTTCGCGACGAACTCGAGCCGAACGGCCTGGCCCGGTGGAGGACGAGCGACGCCGTCCTGTGGAAGGAGCGCCTGGAAGCGATCAACCCTCGCTTCCAGATCCGGCTGCAGCCAGAACTGGTCGGCCTGGACATCGAGATCCGCCCGGACCACTACAGCGACGAATGGAGGCTCACTCTGGACTGGCCAGCACGTCTTGATTCGGCAGTGCAGGCCGTCGAGGAGATTGCCCGCGAGTACGAAGAGGTGCTCGACACCTACCAATGGTTCAAGAGGTGGATCACGGCCTCGATGTCGGACCTACGCCCTGGGGCAGACCCGACTACGGCGTGCCTCGCGTTCGGGTATCTCTATATGGCGCAGTCCGGCGCCTTTGTCGAGCACTCAATCGCGATCGTCGATGCGCTCGGCGAGCGCGTGGTGCCGCCGCAGTTCGAGATTGTGCCGGACAACAAGGCCGACTGGTCCTACCGCTTTCACGAAGACGGAACCCTCGATGTCTTCCTCGGCGCCCCGGGCAACGCAGAGTTCCTTCCCCGTCAGCTGGCCGGGCTGGTCGGCCAGAGGTCGGAGAGGTTTGTGACCCTGAAGACCTGGCTGACTTCATTCAGGGATCTCCGGCCGGCGCTTGCAGGGAACTCGCGAGATTGGCGATGAGGCCCGTCCCGATCTGGCTTCTCGACGTCGACGGGGTGCTGAATGCGAACCGACCAGGGTGGAGCGAGCGTCCGCGGCAGGCGATCGCGTACGCCGCTGGCGAGCCGTTCAAGATGCGGTGGTCCGCCACCCTGCTGAACAAGATCAGTGACCTGCACACCACGGGCCGCGTCGAACTGCGCTGGTGCACGACCTGGTGCCCCTGGGCTGATCAGCTCGAGCAGATCTTCGGACTCCCGCCCCTGGCCCGAAGCATCCCCGAACCCATGCCTTCCAGCGGGGCGTGGCCCGATGCAAAGGTGGGGGCCGCGCGCAACGTGCTGCGGGAAGGGCGCCCGCTGATCTGGACCGACGACGAGGCGATTCCCCCGGAAGGACCGCCACGTGACGCTCTGACTAACGCGGACGTGCCGACGCTCCTCATCGAACCGCTGCCCAACCGCGGCCTGCAGCCCGCTCACCTGGCCCGGATCGAGCAATTCCTCGACGAAAACGCGCGTTGAACCGCCAGCACCGACCACCAGGAGATGACCCCGTGGATCTCTCGACCCAGATCACCCAAGAAGCCGTCGTGTCCTGGCACCCGCTCGAGCGACGAACCTTCCTCGAGCACATGCGGGCCGTCGACCCGCGGCTCCGCATCACCTTGCTCCCGATCGAACAGGGCCTCTGCATCGAGGTCTCGCGGACAGAAATCGACACCGAGAGCACCTGCCTCCCGTGGCCCGTCAGCCTCCAGCAGGCCGTTCTCTTCGTCGAGGACTGTGCCGTCCGAGACTCGGCCTCTCGGGCGTCCCACCACTGGTTTCGTTTCTGGCTGCGGGACCGCCTAGAAGAACTGAATCTGCATCGGGACCCAACCACCGCCTGCCTCGCGTTCGGGGAACTCCTCATGCGTCTCGAGGCCGGATCCTCGGACCACTCCATTGCCGTCGTCGGCGACGAAGGCGCACGCGCCGTCCCGCGCTTCTTCCGAAGCCCCTCCACCGACAAGCTGGACACCTGGACCCACCGGTTCCACGCCGACGCGCGACTCGAAGCCAGCGTCGGCTGGACCGAAGCGTCAGCGCTGTTGCGCGTGGGTCCCGCCTGGGTCGAGGCGACCGGGGATGGGGCGATCGTGGCCTTCCGAACCTGGGAAACCTCCTGGGAGGAACTCCAAGAAATTCTGCTTCCGACCTGAGTTTGGGTGCAGTTTCGGCCAGATGCCGGACACGTTCTGGGTGGCGGGAAAACACCGCAGGCCGCCAGGTGATCGGCGGTACAGGAACAAACAGGCGGGCGGGCGGGCGAGTCCCGCGAATCACGCATCTAGCCGGGGCACAAGCCCCCGAACGGGAGTACGAACCGATGTTCAATTTCAACTGGGCGATCGACCACAACCAGTCCGACCTGGAGCAGATCCACGCGAGCGTGTGGCACGAGACGGGTCATTGGATCAGTGCACGTCTCGTCGGCGCAGAGCACGAGACCGCTCTCGACCCGACCCAGAAGTACCCCCGCATCACCCATGACGCTCCGGAGATCCAGGCCCAGTTGGACGCGATGCCCTTCGTGGTCGACGCCATGGCCATTCTCGCCGACATGGCCGCGTATCAGGCGGCCGCCGAGGGCGTCTTCAGGCCGGACATCTCGCACACCGTCTTCGAAGGGATCGACGTGGCGCTCGCGTTGCGCTTCGACCAGGGCTTCGGATGTTCGCGCGGTTGCAGCGGCCCGAACGAGTTGTTGAAGTCGACGGGCTGGCTCGATGTCGCGGTCGAGGTCCTCATCCCGCACTGGCCCGACATCGCGCTCCACGCCGTTCGGCTGTGGAACTACCGCTTCAGCCCGACGTTCAGTACTGGCTGTCCCAGCGGCAGCGAGATCCACGTCTGCGCGCAGTTCGAGCCCGCCGATGGTTAGGGGTCGGCGCGTGATCAAGCGCGTGCGGGCCGGCCACGCCTCGTACGACGCCCTGCGCTCACGGGAGCAGGCCGTCGTACGGGCCACCTGGGACACCCGCGTCGCCGAGCGAATCGCGGCACTCGATCTCGAGGCCGACTTCCTCGCAGCCGGCGAGACATGGTCGGAGGCGGACGGCGAGGGCTACCTCGTCGTCCGCGGAGGCCCACAAGGTCCGGGACCAACCGATGCCTAGTCACCAGCAACCCCCGCGCACCCGCGGTCCTCGCCCACGCGCGGAGGCAGACTTCAGCCTGTCCAGCGGGCCGGCGCAACCCAAACGCCGGTCCGGACGACGCGGAGGCCGATGACGGTGACTAGCCCGTCGCCGCGGCCCGTCGAGAGCGCCCGTTCGTCAAGGTTGCACGGTCTGACAGATGGGTTCGCGGCCACGAATGGAAGTGTCAGCCGCGGCTCGTCTGCCGCCACGGTTCAGCTGGCACAGAACTGTCGTGACCATCAAGACGATTCCGACCACCCAGCCCCGCGGAGCGCGGCGATGAAGGGCGGGCGACCGCACCTCGAACTCGCCGAGCAGGGAGCCATCTGGGTCACGGCCAAGGGAACCGGCAAGTACGTTGCCGGCGTCCACGTCCGCCTGCGAAACGGCCAGCGCAAGCAAGTGACCGCAACCGGCACCAGCCGAGCGGCTGCACGCCGCCGACTCCAGGCAAAGGTCGACAAGATGGTGACGCCTGCCGATGACGGCGTCCAACCCACTTGGACCATCGACGCCCTCGCCGAGCACTGGCTGGCCAGGAAGGTCCGGCAGGGAAACTCCCGGACGTCGGCACCGCTCAAGCCGCAGACGGTCTGGGCGTACCAAGATCAGATCACACGGATCATCACCCCGGCCATTGGCTCCCTCCGGGTGCACGAAGCGACGGTTTCCGTCATCGAGCACGCCCTGGCGGAGCTCGAGAGCGCCGGAATCAGCACAGCACAGTCGCGCACTGTCCTGACCATGATGTTCGCACTCGCACTCCGGGATGGCGCCGTCGTCACGCAGCCCATGGCACATGTGACACCTCCGGCACGTGAGCCGCGTGAGGTCGAGATCCTCCAAGTCGCCGAGGCGCGTCGGCTGCTCGCGGTGATCCATCCCGACGCGTTGCGAATCCCCGGACGACGGCGCCCGAATCGCGATCTCCTCGACGTCGCGACCCTTGGGCTCGCGACCGGCGCTCGCGTCTCCGAACTCCTCGCCATCCAACATCGCCACGTCGATCTCTCCGGACCGGCAGCGACCGTGACCATCTCCGGCACCCTCGTCGAACCGCGCAAGGGATACGTCGAGGCGCTGCACCGCCAGGAAACCACCAAGACGGGGAACGACCGCACGCTCGTGCTGCCCCATGCGGTCCTGCCGATGATCGAGACTCGGCTGACGCCCAATACAGACCCGAACACACCCCTATTTGCATCGCGCACCGGGGCATGGCTCTGGGCCGCGAACATCCGCACTCGCCTGCGGGCAGCAGTTGAGAACGACGAGGTACTCCGCGGAACCACACCACACACCCTGCGTCGAACCGTTGCAAGCGCGGTCGCTTACGAGGCCGGGCTTGACGCAGCACGGATGCAGTTGGGCCACAGCCTGCTCGGGAACACCCCACTCGCTCGGTACGTCGCGCCACGCACCCAGGCGCCCGACCTCACGCACATCCTTGGGCGGTTTTTTGAGGACTAAAGTCCCCAAGCGGTAGCCGGCGCCCCCGCGCACCTTCCAGGCATGAGCCAGCCAGCACCCGAAATCTGCCCGACCTGCCACCAAGGCACTGCCAACGCTCCCGCCTCGGCTCCCCTCGACGACTACCTGACTCCCGAGGACCTCGCCAGCCTTCTCAACGACACGGTCACTACAGGGACGCTTCGGAACTGGCGTTACAACCGCAAGGGGCCACGCCACGTCCTGATCGGACGCAACCCGGTCTACCCACGGCGAGCCGTACACGAGTGGCTCGAAGCCCAGGAGCAGGAATCAGTGGCTCGCTGGGAGGACCGCGCCTGAGCCATCCGGCGCCGGTTTCGTGTGCGGTTCAGCCACTCGTAGGTCCAGCTACATCCCACTCGGCGGCCGTCGCGGGATCGGCGGCACAGATCAGTCGACAGCGCTCCGTTAGCGACGTCCGGTTCCGACTCCAGTCGGGACCGATGCAATCCGAACACTCACCCGAAGGAACCACCATGAACCTCATCCACCTCGGCGGCGCCGGCATCAAGGCTCACGAAAGTGCATACGGCTTCGCCGGTCGCATGCTCGGCAACCACCTGTTCACGAACCCGGACGGGACCGAGCGGGAACTGCCCGCGGGCGTCGACAAGGACATGTGGGACAAGGCCCACGGCGTCCTCTGCCTGTCGATCGCCTACGCGGCTGACATCATCAGGCTCTGGCTCGCGAGCCAGGACGAGCCGATCGACGAGGACGAGGTCCGGCGCCTGGCGGAACTCGACGAGGAAGAGTTCGACGCCTTCATGTCCGCGGAGGACTCGGAGCCGGACGAACTCGAGTTCAGCCACCTGATCGACCACCTCGGGTACGCCGCAGGACTCCCGCACCTCCAGGTGGAGGGCGGTAACCCTCTGGTCCGCGACGACGCCTGGATCACGCAGACGGCGCGCAGCATCGTCGAGCACCACTGGCTCGCCATCCGCATCCTGACAAGCGTGCTGCTCGACCGCGACGTCGATGAGCGGACGGCAACCAGCATCCTCAGCATCGAAGGTCCGGACGGCTGGACCTTCATCGACTGAGGTCCCTGCGCGTGGGCCCTGGCTTCTGCCAGGCCTGTGCGGCATGGCAGGCCTGTTAGTTGTCGCGTCGGTGCATTCCGCCCAGAATGACGCGATTATGCCCGGTCAGGACTGAGGCGCACCGCCTGCTGGTGCGGTGCCCAGGACGGACAGCATTGCGAAATGGGACTGGCTTCCGGTGTCACGTGAACCCGCTCATTCGTGGCTACCAGCGAAGGACGAAGGCTGCTCCTCGCCGGTTCATCTCCTCCCGACTGGACCGTCTGCTCTCGGGAAGGGTTCGGCTAACGGAAACCCGCCTCAAGAGGGGGCCGAACTGCTTCGCTAACTCCTCGACGCCGATGTCGCTAAGTGCGACCTGCCATACGTCTCCGCATTTCGCATCGGAAGGCGGCTGGTGGCTCAACTGGCCGCGAATGCGATACAGAGTTCGCGCCCGAACTTTTCCTTCTGGGCCGATCCACTCAAACAACTGATGACCGGTAGTCCATCCGAGGGTCTCGCCAACGGCAGGGTGTAACGCCAGCCAATGCATATGGTCTGAATCCGCGAACATACCCCGCCCAATGGTCACGAGTTCTTGGCTCCGCCAACTCAGGTCAACGAGGTGTGGATAGTTCGTCGCGGCGTCGTAAGTCTCCTCCCACGCGTGAGCTCGCATCGCGCGAGCCAACGACCTGCGGCCGGTCGCGCGCCCGTGAAGTGTCTTAAGAGACCGCTCCTCCTCCGGGAGAGTCCAGTCGAGCCAGCGCCAACTTGAACGCTCCGCGAGAAGCGCACCGCCTGCAACCGCGTCGGCGTATACCCGTGCGGCACCTTCCGCCTCGTGGCACCAATCCTCAGATGCGTAGTCCTTTCCACCGGGCGAACGCCAAGGGAGAGGACTGGTCGAATCGAGCGGGGCTGGCTCGATCCAGCTAAGCGCGTCATCGACCATGAACCGCACGAACGGCGACTCCAGGCCGGACGGCAGGCGCCCCGCGTCAATAAGGTCTGCCAGCACCTCCGCGACAGCACGGCGTCCGACCATGAACGCCCACGGCCGGTACGTATGCATGTTCCCGCGAGCTCGGAGGAGGTCGGCATGCGAGTGGAGACCGCCCCTGAGCCATTCCTCTTGGTTGGTCCTGGCAATGGCAGCAGCACGATAGATAAGCGTGGAAGCGTCAAGATCCACCTCCGACGCGACGCCATCGAGGAGGAAGTCGAACGGCCCAACAACGTGCTGTGGGTCGGTCATGTCGAGGTAAGGAACCCCGTCACGGCGCAACTCAGCCGGTGCACGGCTCGGCAGTTCAGGCATCTCCAAGTCGTAGGCCCCCGACAACGGCCTCGACGGGACAGGCCGGACGATTCGACCATCACTTGCGAGTACCTGTTGGGCTAGCAGCCGAATCACCACGTCCGTACCCACGGAGGCATCTTCGACAGTCGCGGACAACGACCCAAGCGGGTATCCATATACCTTTCTCGTCCGTTTGAGAACGTGCAGCGCCGCCTCGGCCGCCCAGCCTCCGTCCGCCAACTTCGCGGAAAGAACTGAATCAACTGGGGCCGGCAGGTATTCGGCAACATCAGTGAGGATTCTTCGGACGCCAAAGTCCACAATCCTGACCGGATGACCGAGGTGACGTCCCAGCCAACGAATCAACTCCTCGTTCGCGCCGTCGCTAGCCCGGTTTGCTAGCCCCAGCGATTCCTCTGCAGGAGGGGCGTAGACGTCGAGGTACGCGCGAACATCTCGCCAGGTCTCAGCGACGGTCGCGTCCCCGCTTAGGAGTCTCAAGATGCGCCGAAGATCCTTAGTGGAGAACTCTCCAGCCGTGGCCTTCGATGCCACCAGCCCAGCCAGGTCCTGGGCTGCAAGATCGACGAGCTCGACATCATCGCCCGTGATAGCCGCCTCAAAAAGCTTGATCCGACTACCGCCGTCCCAATGGCGCATCCAGCCATAAGGGGCGCTCGTCGCAAGTATTCGGCCGAGTGCTGCTCGGGCCTGAGTCGGGTCGCCTGCTCGCGAGACCATTCCTGCAAGACGTCCGACCAGGTGGTTGTCAAGCCGTAGCCGTTCGGCCTGTTCAAGCAGCGCTTGAGCCACTGGCAACGGCGTTGGGCGCTCGAAGAGCGCGTCGACCGTCGCCGTCCATGACGCAATCTCGTCCTCCGTTAGAGCGTCGACCGAGATCGCCCGCATCCTTCCAAGTACGGTTGTTAGCGGCTGCGCAGCAACGGTCGCTTCCGGCGCCGACTCCACTCCAGTTGGCCGCTCGCGTCGACTGTCCGCCGCATCCCAGAGCAACCGCGCGGCCTCGAACCGGGCCCGAACCTCGTCCGGTGCCGCGCTTCGGGCGGCCACCAGATCCTCGACGTCTGGATCGATGCTCGGGACCAGCTTCATTAGCAATCTGGTGGCAATGCTTTCTGCAATGCGCACATCAGCGTCATCCGCTCGACCGGCTCCCCGGACGATCGCAGCGACAAGATCTGATTCCTCTATGACGGAGGCAGAGCAGAGGGACTCACCTAGATCGCAACCAAGGGCAGGCGCGACCTCGAAAACCGCTGTGATCAGGTGGCCAGCAGCTTCGGCAGCCTGAGCCGGAGCCTCCCCAGCGGCTCGAACCAATCGATCGGCGTACACGAGGGAATCTCCGATGAACTCTTCTCGATCGATGCCTCCTTGGCGCGCCGAGTCGATCAACCAATCCAACAGGTCGACCAACTGATTGTCGTCATTGTGCTGACCCGGCCCCCAACCGTCCCTGGCCGCCGCTCCCATCGAAGAGATTGCAGCTCCTCGATCGCCGAGCGCGGCTTGTACCTTGGCAACTTGGAGCCACGACGCAGCCAGACTGTGAGGATCAGACTCCAGCGAAGGCATCTGACCCATCAAGGACGCAAGCTGAGCGGACACCCAATCTGCTGCTACGGCAAAGTGAGATGCCTTCTCCAGCACTGAAAGCCGTCGCTGGAGCGACCAGTAGACCGATCGCTCGTCGCTGTCCCAGGCTGCCTGGAACCGAAGCAGCGTCCTCTCCAGGAGGTCGTTGCCGCCGCGGTGCGCGAGTTCAATTAGCCGCGTATGAAGTTCGGACGCAGCTCCCACAACGAGGTACCAGCCTGTCCAATCACGACTCGAACTGAGTGGAACCTCCAGCAAGCGAACCACTGGATCAGACATTGCCGCCACGTCTGGGGCAGTTCCAGCGCCCAGCGCGTGGGCGATTGCATCCGCCTCGAGGCCAGCCACGCATTTCAGGGCCGCCACGAGGCGCGCCCGCGCGGGGTCTGAAGCTGGCGCAGCCGCAGCGGCTGCAGTCGCACCATTCGGATAGAGGTGCAGGCGCTCAGCGAGGACCTTCAGTCGAAGAGTCGCGAGAACCGTGCGGTAAGGCGTTAGACCGTCGGATGAGTTTGGGGAACTCGGCCACGCGGCTCGTGTGTCGGGCGGGAGAACCTCCTGGAACTCTTCGGTTGCTCCGTGGCCGGCACGAAGCAAGGATTCGGCAGCAGACACTCGTAGCGCGAGGGTAATCGGACGTCGCACGGGTGATTCATCTTCGTCGTCAGGTTCGTCGAGACCGCTCTCAGGTGACGGTTCGGAACCGGCATTTCTCGATTCGACTACAGCGGGGTCAGCATCGGAGGAACGCCCAATACTGAGCATCTTCTGTACCTGCCGCAGCACTTCGCCCGAGTCGCCATCCGCGAGAGCAGAACGTGCCGAAATCACATGCATCCGGGCACGCCAGTTTAGGTCCGACTCGATAGAAATACGCTCAGCGATGTGCTCTTTCGCCGTTTGATCGCGCACGTCATCGGCAAGGTCGAAGCAACGAGCGTGGACGGAGTCGCGCGCCCACTGGACTGCTCGGCGGGTTTCGAGGGCTTCGCGTGCCCTTCGCTCGACCGTCCAGCCCTCGATATCGGTCGCGTCCGCATCTGATGTCGCCGTGTCCTCGATGTCCGCCGGAACCGGCAGCAGGTGATCCAGCTCGTTCAAGACCCGTTCAAGTCCGGACTGCCGCCACGTGACCTCCGCCCAGTCGCTGATCGCTGCCACCCACTCGTGCGAGCGAAACCCCAGACGCTTGTGATCGCCAACCAGGCCCTGCAAGCCACCCACGGCTCTCAGGATGCTGTCGGCGTCCTGGAGGTATCCCCGCCCGGCGAGCAAACTGGCTATGCCCATCGCGACTGGCGCGTCGATTCGTAGCGTTCGTCCTTGGACTACGTGCTCGATCACGGTGCGCGCGTCCACCTCGGCCATCGCCTTCGCGACAGTGTTCGAGTCGAGGACGTAGTGGCGCTGGCGCAACTCATTCAAAAACATGAGCGATCGCACCAAGGCGGGATAGTCCCTTGCATTCGCGGCTGCTCGAACCGCAACGAGAGCCTTATCAACAATTACTCCGTGGGGTCGGCCAGCGAACAATCCTCCGCGGAGTACCTCCGGGGTCGAGGCGTCAAGAACCTGGCCCAACTGTCCAGCAAGGAAGCGTTGCACCAGTTCTTCGTCCTTGAACTGGGCCCAGTCGTCGCTCGCGCCGCATCGGTCGGCAAGTTCCCTGTGCAGTTCCTTGGCCCGTGATTCTTGGTAGACGCCACCAACCTTTGCTGTCTCTTCAACGAGAAAGCGTCGAAAGCTGTTGTGGATGAACGTCCATTCGCCTTCGTGGCGTCGGAAGAATGTCGCCGCAGCAGACGCGAAACGGTTCACGCTTGCTGCGCCACTCCAGGTAGAGAGCCAATCCAGGTTTACGGGAATCCGAAGCCGGCTAATCGATGCCAAGATCGCAAGTACATCCGGATCCTCAAGCACGGAGCCGAGATAGTGCGAGTATCGGGTATCTAGGTCCGCACCCAAGTCAGAAGCGTCGCTGAGAATGCGGCCTACCAGGTTGTTCCGGGTCTCGTCCGTTTCCTCCTCGAGCTGACGCAACTCCTCGATTAGGTAGGTCAGCGCCAGCGGATGGCCCTCGCTGGCCGTTACCAGGTCGTAAATGTGACCAGGAAGCATCCAGTCTTCAAGGCCAGCGAGTTTGGCGATGCTCAGAATCTCCTGATCAGACAGCGGCGGAACCTCTACCACTCGATCTTCGAGAGCGTCGCGTACCGGGCTCGGAAGGATGTCGGTCGTCTGAGACCCGAGGACAAAAACAACGCCTGGAGGGATGGCGGCCGGAGCTGGAAGCTCCTCCAGCAACGAACGGGTCGGGTTCTGTTCGCGGGGAATGTGGTCCAGGCCATCGACAACAATGGTCGTTCGAACGCCATTCTCCTCGAAGAGCTTTCCGGCGCGCTCGATTTGATTCATCAGGACGAGCCTTTGGCTGGATAGGTCGGACCCGTAACCGTCGCGGCGGACTCCGCCATCGTCGAGCGCGAGCGAAAGATCGTGGAGGAAACTTGCAGCCTCTCCCCGACCACTAAGTGGGTCGGGTGCATCAGGAACGAACGCGTAGTACCTAACTGTCTGCCCCGAGACAGACAGGCTTTCGATGAGAGTCGATTTGCCGGATCCTGCCGGGCCAACGAGGGCGAGGTACCCCTGGAGGTGTACGTCCAACATCCGCTCGAGGGCAGACTTTGCGGCTCTGTTAGCCGTATAGGTGGCAGGAACGGGAAACCGGTGCGGATTTCGATATTTGACGCGCTGAGTCCACCCCAAGCGCTGAAGTAGTTCTGATCGACTGAGCTCAACCGGCCTCGTGGGATCGGCAACCAGTGCCTGCAGGGTCGCTGCTAGGTGCTGAACGTCTCCGTCGTCCGGAACCGTCATCAGCGCCGGCATATCTAGGGGTACGAACGTAAATGCGAAGTCTCGAAGGAATCTCGCGAACTCCGGTCGGTCGAGACCTGAGACCGAGATGAGTTCATTCCAGGCCGTCTCCCACTCGACGACGAGGTCAAGTCCTTCAACGTCCTGCCACGTCGCCTCCGGATGTGAACGAAGGCGCTCTGCCAGCGGTTCGAGGGCGCGTGCGATGAAACCCGCAAGATGCTTTGGTGAGCCAGTCACCCGCCCCAGAGGCGAATTGGCGCCCCCCGGGGAGGTCGACGGGTAGTTGTTGGTGCACAGATGAACCGTCAGCGCGCCGTCGTAGTTCTCCCGGAGCCGCTTCCACGCAGCACAGAGCTTCGCGAGAAGGGCCTCGCTCTGGACCGAAGGTCCGGCCAAATCGCTCCAGGTGAATGAGCCTGGATACTGCGACCACTTGACCTGGAGGGCGTGTCTCCGTATGCCCGTTGAGAACTGAAAGTCGTCCGCGACGCCGGCGTCGGGGTCCGCAAGGCGAATCCATTCCAGGCGCGACAGGTGTACCGATACGACCTTTGCAGCTAGTGCAAACTGAGCCGAGAATCCGACGACAGCGTTCCGCTCGCCATCACTTGGGTTTGTTTCGTGCGGTGGTGTCGTGGACATAGCCCGATTCATGGTTGTTGGTGGATGGCAAGACCATCATGCCGCGAGCGTCCGGCTTACGCCTCGATATGGGGACCCGCCCCGCGTCACTCCGCCTCTTTTGGTTGAGCCAGCTTGACCCGACGTCAGGCGCTGGCTTCTTCGTCCTTCGCCGGCCGCCTGCGCCGCATGTTCCAAGACTCCGCTCCTGCAAAGGAGGATGAGATGTCCTGGCCAAGGAACGAGCGTGCTCGCTCGTGTGTGTCCGGAGATGGGTTCACGATCGAGACCTCTACATCGGAAGCCAGCCCGGCTTGGCCAGGTCTGCGCGTGGTCACGCGAAGAAGCGTGCGGAGTTCGAGGTCGTCCGCGGGGAAGCTGTAACCCACTATGTCGAGCCAGGATGCCCGAGATAGGACCCAATAGGCGTCGTCCCAGATGTCCCCGAGGTCCGCGATGAACGCTTCCTTGCCGGCAGCCATCGTTGCCATGTGCGGTTCCTCAAAGCGACGAGTCCCACGTGCCCCTGCTGTCGGATGGTCATACGAGCGGTGCCGGACGAGAAGCTCGTCCCCCGTGCGGGTGTGCTGTTTCAAGGCGGCAGACCTGATGGGGGCGTCGAGCCGGTCGAACTCCCACGACTTCGCTGCGCCGACATCCAGAACACACGGATCATCCCCACGGCCCCAGTCCACAGAGCCGTGCAGTTTGAGTATCACCACCGTTTTCGGCGGTAGTTCGGCAAGCCGGTTTCCGCTCCGAGTGCGTGGCCAAGACAAGCGGACATTCAGACCCGCGCGTACGGCACTCTGCTCGACGATCGTGTCCCAGTTGGACGTGATCACCACCGCGGGCCGACCTTGGGGTGCCCGGAACCAGCCATAGTGCGGCAGATGTGACGCCCGACGCCACTGGGCCGCGGCGGTGGCGAGCAGACCTTGAGCAATCTCGGCGCGCAAGCCCTTCAACAGGTCGCCAGGATCTAGCGGAAGGCGCTCCCGGTCGCCGTGTACCCGCTCCATCACCTCGAGTAGCGTGAAGAAGTCGCTCACCACCGGACGGAACTCTGGCGAACCCCCGTCCGGGTAGAGCACCCTTGCAGCCGCTTCCAGATCAGACTTCCACTGCTTGGCAGTGCGCAGCGTTTCCCATTTGGCGTAACTCGCCTCAAAAGCGCGTGGCCAAATATGACGGAGCAACTCCTCAGTCAGTGGGAGCCCAGCCGCCTTGGACGCACCCGCTCCCAGAAACATCACTCCAATCCGCCGATCGGGCGGACGTCCGCCGCCGGACCGTCGCTCAGCCATCTATGCCTCCTCGTGGGACAGGCTCCCATATGGGTTCCGGCATTCGCTGCCTGTTCGCACCGTCACCTTCGAGACCGGCGCCAGCGCACGTCTTGAAGGTTTCGCGCCACGCGCTGCGCCGCCGCAGTGGCTGGACATGCGAAGGTAGGCCACTCCGCGCGACGTTCATCCGAAGATGTCGGCAACGACCAGGTGAGCGACCTCGATGCACGGACCCGCCATCCCGAAGGTCCAGACAGTTGGCTCGGCCGGATGGCTGAACTCGTTGCGAAGTTGACGACCTGCCTCTAAGACCTCGAACTGCTCTTGAGTCACGAGCCCTTCGGCGCGCGCTCGTTTGCTCAAGGTGGCTAATCGTTGGTCGGAACCGAGCGATGACCGGAGCGCAGCCTCCACTGCTTGGAGGGATACCAACACGGCGACTGTAAGAAACTCGTATGCGAAGTAGCTGCACACGAACAGATCACGGCTGGTCTTGAGTAGACCCTCGACTCCAGCCGGCGTGGAGGATGCTCGCGGCCAGTCTTCAGTCGTTGTCCTGAGAATCGCCGGGCTGAGAGGAACCGGCAGTCCGTCGTCGTCGAGTCCGCCCACGAAGTGCTTCATCCGCACATCTGGGGAGACTCCGAGGGCAGATTGTCGGTCGGTCACGCGCCAACGATGCACCATGTGAACCTCAGCCGCGGCGAGCAACGGCCCCCACACCACCCGCGCCATTCCGCCGCGACAGAGGAGCGTTGCCCAGATGACATCGGCAAGCGCATGGCCAGGTACAGACCGCGGCGCGTATGTGTCGGACGGCGAACCTCGAGCAGGCGATACGGATAGAGCTATTTCTAGGGCATCAGGGGTTCCATTGCTTGAGCGAAAGTCTCCAAGGCTTGGAACACTTCATCGAAGGTCACAACCTCAACGTTGTGCTGTCCGCCACGAAAAAGTTCGAACGAGGTCGCTTGGGTTGTATCGAGCCGTGCCCCAGCAAGGTCGCCGACTATGACAACGCATAGCGGGTCTGATGCCGCGAGTTGTCGATTGACCGGAGTGTTCAGATTGAGCGTCGCCACCGACTCGAGCAGAGAACGCCTGCTCTCTAGAACCTGGAGGACGCCGCCCAGCACGTCTTTACCTGGCAGGTAGGTGTTGTTGCGGTACCTAGCCCCCACCAGATCCGCTGTCGGGGTCTTGATCTCCACAAGCGTGCAGTTGTACTGATGCGCTGCCACGAAGTCGAGGACGTTGCCGCCTTGATTGTTGAACGATTTTCCGCCGACGTAGCACTTGCCGTGCAGCACGAAGGGTCTTCCGTACGTCACCGCCGCAACAACGATTGGGTTGTCGCCGATGATCTGCTGCCAGTGTTCTTCGGACGAGTTGCCACGATTAGCACGCCAGTGTGCAAGCAGGTCGGGGACGGACATTGGGCTGCTACTACTGGCCGCAGCGAACGTCGACGACATCGCTGCGGCGACTGTGCGAACGGTGCGTGCGCGCATCTCCGCCAGTCTTCCCGCGGTGTAGGTCTCAGGGTCGCGATCCACAATTCGGTGGTGCGAGGCGCAAAGAACGATGAGGTTCTCAAGTCCGTGGGTGGTGCCCGGCTCGTACCGAGGGCCATCAGGGCGCACTGCGTGAATGTGAGCGATCTCGAGAACGTGGTTCTCGCCCGGTTTCGTGTGCCACTCGCAATCAGGAAAGGCACATCGTCCGCCGGCCAAGGCCAGCGACTGTGCACGAAGATGCGACTGCGAGCGACGAGCTATAGCTATCGTCTCGATATTGGACATCTCGGGATCTGGCACGGTGAACATTCTGCCCGGGACTTGGGCCTCCTGGCGCAGACTCGACCGTCTCGCTCGCCACGCATCCGTGGCCGCGATCTATTTGGCGTTCGGCGTGGAAGTGTTCATGCGAGACAGTCCTAGCCGACCGCTGGCACCCGCGTCATACCGCCGCGACCGGGACACAGTTTCCGCGGCATCGTTCGCGCTGCGCTGTCGCACGCAGGACGATCAATCCGTCGTCGCGCCCTCATGTTCGCGGGCGAGGGTCAGGGTGAAGCGCGAGCCGGAAGGTTCGGCGTGTTCGTGGACGAGATCTCCGCCGTTGGCACGCGCGAGCTCCCTGCTGATGAAGAGCCCTATCCCTGTCCCAGGGACGGTGCGCGCCGTCGCGGCGTCCCGCCAGTACCGATCGAACAGGCGCCCTTGGCTCCCCTCGGGGACACCCGGACCGGAGTCGACCACGGAGACTCCGACGGAGGAGCGGTCCGGACGCGTGTGGACAGTGATCGCTTTTGCACCGCCGGCGTACTTGGCCGCGTTCTCGAGCAGGTTGGCGATGATCTGGTCGAGATGCCCGGGCTGCACGCGCACGTTGAGGTCCGGCGGGCAATGGAGTTTGGGCCGGTCCTGCCGCGGGCGGTCCTCGATCGCCGATCGGAGGCGTGGCTCCAAAGCCACGACTTCGGGCGCAGCGACTAGAACGCCGCGCTCGCTTGCGACGAGGTGCCGCACGTCAGTGAGAACGTCGGCAACCTTTCGCGCGTTGCGTTCGACGAAGAGCATCGCGGCCCGGGCGCCGTCGGAGTCTTGTTCGCTAGCTGCAGCTAGGCCGATCTGACTGAAGCCGAGGACCGAAGTGAGTGGGTTCCTGATTTCGTGGCCAAGCATGTTCATGAGGTCGGTCTTGAAGCGAACACGCTCGTCTAGTTCGAGGTTCTTCTTCGACAGCGTTCCGACGAGGTTCGTGAGCGCTTCATTCTCGGCCGTGAGCCTGGCCTCTACGGCACGTCGACTGCGCAGAGGCAGCAGGAGCATCGCGTGCTGTGTGGTGACACTCGCCCCGATCGCGAAGAGTGCGAACCAGGGTCCGGCGAACCAGACCGCGGCGAACAGAGCGCCTTTTCAGGAGCACAGTGGCCGCCAGACCCGCGCCTCCAGGGACGGCGTGTCGGTCGCGCACCCACCAGCGCACGCCGTGCACCCGCAGGGCCCGTGCCCAGAGCCAGACGGCAGGTTGGGCCGCAAGGAAGGCTGTTCCTGAAACTACGAGCGCGCCCAGGAGACGTGCCGCGTCGTCCGGGAGTGCTAAAGGTGGCGCGACCGCCCAGAGAGCCGAGCCACATCGGGCTGCGATGGCACCACAAAGGACGAGCTCGCTACAGACGGGAAGCCAGCGCAATCCGCGGGCGACGGCCGGTCCGCGCAAGGTGACGTGGAGCACCGTGGCCGGAACGATGAGTAGCAGCCACCAACTTGGGAGCAGGATGGCAGCCGCGAACGACCAGGCCGCGAGAAATGGATGGGGCTGCAGCAAGTAGCCGAAGGTTGTGGCGAGCCAGCGAGCCGATTCGACATAGAGAGCGGCAGTCGCGACAAGTGTTACCGCGATCATCAACGTCGGAGCCGGCACATTTGCTGGGACGCTATCTAGTGCGGTGGCCGACAGGATCGCCGCAACGGTGATCAGGAGCACGTGGGCACGGAGGCGCAGCGGAGCCCTACGGAACTCCGCCCACCCATGCAAAACGATGCCGCGCCGCTCCCCCGAGAACGACGGCGCTAGCGCCACCCCAAGCTTGCGCACTCCTCCAGTGTGCCGACGCAGAGCGCACCGATCTGGGTCCTTTTCACATTCCGGACAGTTCTGCTCGAGACGGGAGTTTCCGCCTGCCCGGGATTTGGTGCTGGAGCCCGCATTCTGGGGGCGGCGGCAGGGCATGCGGCTCCAATTCTGGGTCGCCACCCGTCTAGTCCGGTCTGGACGCGCCCTGCCGCGCACCAGCGCTTCGGTGGCAGGGAAACGGGACCGTCGTCAGATTTGAGACGGTCGCCTTTTCGTATTTGACTATCGTCGTTGTCTCAGTTTACTTCGACGTGTCAAATCGACCGACTTTGGGCTGAATGTCCGCACAGGCAGGGGAAGAAGATGAAGAAGATCGTGGTACGGGTGGGTTTCATCATGGGGATGCTGGCTGCCGCGGCGGGCCTTGGTGCAACCGGTCACGGAACGCACGATGTAGCGCAGGCGACGAAGCAGCTCTGCTGCTGATCCTGCAGCGGTCCTGGCTCGTTTCGGTTTAGGTTCTCACCGAGCCCACCGGCCGACTTGAGATGGCCAGTCCCGTGGCTGCCACTGCGCTCCGGAATGCAGAGTTGGCAGCGTCGGACTCGCCGAGCTCGTCGAGCAGGGTTCCGAGGTCGACCCACATTTGTGCGGCGGCTCGGTCGGCCCCGACGCTCGCGAGGATCTGGACAGAGTCGAGATAGGACGCGCGGGCGGCATCGGTGTTCCCTTGGACGGCAGAGATCTGCCCTCGCAGGAGGGCGCAGTCGCTTGCGAGCAGCGGAGCCCGCGTTGCGTTTTCGGCGATGCCGTTGAGCATCGCCTCCGCTTCGGCAATGTCGCCAAGCAGGAGCATGGATCTGGCCAGCGCTACAGAGTTGTAAGCGCGTTCGATGACTGAGGCGGCGCTCCACTCCAGTTCGACGGCTGCACGTTCGAGGCTTCGCTTGGCCTCTGCTGGGTCGGGGGTGTCGCTCGCGAGGAGGAACATTCCGAGCTGTGAGTGCAGGCGTGCGAGGTGACGGTTGTCGCCATCGCTTTCGAGAAGTGCAAGGGCTTGCTTGGCCAGCGGGATAGCTGCGTCTGTACGCCCCTGCTCGGATTCGAAGATTGAGGCGTTCCAGTAGGCGGCGGCTTTCGCCTTTGGTGAGTCGAGAAGTTCGGCCTTGTCTGCGGCAACCCGACAGATCCGAATAGCGTGTCGCCTGTCGCCCCGCTCGTTGTAGGCACCCGCCAGGGTGACGGCGAGCTGAATGCCTTCATCGGTTCCGTCGAGCGCGAGGTCTCGAAGACGTGCCAAGCAGCGCTCGCCGGCTTCCGTAGCTCGGCTGAGGTCGCCGGACTCTCGATAGCATCGGGTGAGGGCGATGGCGGCTTGCACCCACTGTGATGCGATCGGGTCGGAGTCAACCAGTTGCTCGAGGGCGATGATGGCATCGTCGAGGTGGCCAAGGGCTTCAAGCGCTCGCGCCTTGATGAGCACGGCTTCTCGGACGAGTCCGTCGTCCGATGTGCCGGCCGCGGCGTCGAGAACATCGGATGCCTTCTGGAAGGCATCGGGGGCGTTGCCCGAACGGAGCGCCAGGTCGGCGTAGTCGAGCTCGAGGCGAAGCTCCGCCTTACGGTCGCGGCTGATTCCGACCAGGAGTTCCTCGACGGTTGCGCCGAGACGTGAGGCGAGCGTCGCGAGGAGCGCCAGATCTGGGCGTCGCTTACCGGCTTCGATCCGGGAGATGTAGGCGACCGAGGCGTCAGATCCCGCGAGCTTGCCCTGGGTCATTCCGGCGGCGATGCGCAGGTTTCGGATTCGGTCGCCGAGGACGTTGAGGTCGATCGTCCTACTCGCTGCTGCGAGGGTTTCATCGACCGAGTCAGGCCCTGTCTTTTCGCGCATCGGGCGCACCCCGTTTCTCAATGGTCGTTATTGGCGTTCGATGCTTCGTCAACTTCCGGGCGTCGCGAGGCGTGGGTCCGGAGCAGGTCGAGGTCTGCTTGGAGTTTGACCGCCTGCAGCCTGGAAACAGTTTGCTCAGCATGCCGGCTCGCGTGGTCAAAGGTTCGGTATGACAAGACGACAGGCGGAACTCCGATGGTCGGCTTGAACGGATCTTGAGGGTCGGCCGCTGCCGGCATGTAGGCGAGGGTCTTGCGTGCGACGTGTGCTGCTGCTCTGCCCTGGCCGCGCTGTTGGTGCGCGCTACACATCGTGACTGCGAGGTCCGCGCCTTCCGGGAGTGAGATGGGGTTATGGGATACCGAAAAGCGCACCGCGACCTGGCGGCCCACTTCGATCGCGCCTTTAGGGTTCATTTGAGCGAGGTGAATGCGAGCCTGAACCACCATTGCAAGCAGCCCCAGCGGTCCTTGGGCCAGCGGGTTGACCATCCGAAGTGCCGCTCCGTGTTCTCCAGTCGCCGAAAGGGCGGCCGTGCCCACGATGCGTGCGGCCTTGGCGACGCGGTTCGCACCGATGCATGTTGCGACCTCGGCTAGGTCTGAGCTGACCTGCAGGGCGTCCTCGTATTGGCCGGTTGCAAGGAGGAGGTCCGCGTGAGCGAGTTCGAACTGGAGCCCGTCGGCTGCGTTCGACTCGCCGCGGGTGAGGGAGTTCACGTCGACGTCGAGTCGAACCGCGAGCTCGTTGAGGAGCTGCTGGCTGGGTCGCCGTTCGCTGGACTCGATGCGCGAGAGATAGGCGATGGAGGTGAGGCCGTCTGCGAGGGCGCTTGGCCCCAGGCCGGCGTTGAGGCGCGCGTTGCGGATTCGAGCGCCGAGGGCGACCCGGTTGGTCCAACGCGTTTGGGGTGGCAGAACAGGTCGAGTTGTCTGGGGTGCCGAGGAAAGCAGGGGCTCGCCCATGTGCTCCTCACCTTCAGTGTCGGGGAAGTGACCCCGTAAGTTTGCCGCTCTTTTCCATCTTGCGGCAAGTTTTTGGAAATTCGTTCATTCCGCATCGAACGTGGCGGCCGAGTGGCCGGCCACGAAGTAGGACCGCGCCGGCTGGGCCTTCCGAATCGCGCGCGGCGAGGCCGGCGCTGGCCGGGCCTCAAGCACCGAGCCCGACGGGCCCGACCGGCGGCCGAAAGCAAAGTGTTGAGTAAGTGTTGAGTTGAGTTGAGTTTCGCCGAACGACGAAGGCCCCCGCCCTACGTCTCCGCAGGTCAGGGGCCTTTCTCGAGCCGCCTGTCGGAATCGAACCGACGACCTAGTCATTACGAGTGACTCGCTCTACCGACTGAGCTAAGGCGGCGCCGTGACCGGCCGTTCAGCCGGGCACGCCGCACGAGTATAGGGGCGCGGGGTGCGCCCGGCGAAACCGGATCAGCACATCAGGCCGTCCTTCGGCGCCTTCCCCTGGATCAGCCAGGACTCGACCGCGTCGTCGACGCACTCGTTGCCCCGCATGAAGCCGGTGTGGCCGTCGCCGTCGCGGGTGATCAGGCGTCCCGACTCGAGCTGGTCGGCCAGCGCCTGCGCCCACGCGTACGGCGTCGCCGGGTCGCGGGTGGTGCCGACGACCACGATCGGCGGGGCGCCCTTCGCGTGCAGCGCGACCGAGTGCTTGCCGCTCTGCACCGGCCAGTTCGCGCACGTGGACAGGCTGAACGAGAAGGCCCGGCCGAAGGTCGGTGAGACCTTCTCGAACTGGGCGAAGTGCGAGGGCACGTCCTTCGTCTGGATGTAGTCGTCGTGGTCGAGGCAGTTGACCGCGTACAGCGCCTCCATCGAGTTGTCGACGTAGCCGTCGGGCCCGCGCGAGGCGTAGGTGTCGGCGAGCTGGAGCAGTGCGGTGCCGCTGCCGTCGTCGAACGCCTGCTGCAGCGCCCGGGTCAGCTGCGGCCAGTACTGCTCGACGTACAGGGGCATCCAGACCCCGAGCATGCCGAGGCCCTCCGTGAGCGGGCGGCCGCTGTCGGAGGTCGGCAGCGGCTTGGAGTCGAGGCCCTGCAGGAAGGCGCCGATCTTCTTCACCCCGGCGTCGACGGTGTCGCCGAGGAAGCAATCGCCCTGGTCGACGCAGTCCTGGACGTAGGCGCGCAGCGCGGTCTCGAAGCCGCCGGCCTGCTGCAGCGAGAGCTGCTCGTTGGACAGCGACGGGTCGATCGCGCCGTCGAGGACGAACCGGCCGACGTGGCCGGGGAACATGTCGGCGTACGTGGCGCCGATGAAGGTCCCGTACGACGCCCCCAGGTAGTCGAGCTTGGACTCGCCGAGGGCGGCGCGCAGGATGTCCATGTCCTGGGCGACCTCCTCGGTGGACATCCGGCGGGTCAGGTCACCGCTCTCGTCGAGGCAGCCGTTGCCGAAGCCGCTGATCAGCTTGTCGTACTGGTCGCGCTCGGCCTGGTCGTCGGGGTCCGGGTCGCTGGCGAGGAGCTCGTCGAGGCCGGCGGTGCCGAGGCAGTGCAGCGGGTCGCTCGCCGCGACGCCGCGCGGGTCGAACCCGACGATGTCGTAGACGTCGGAGAGCGCGTTCCCGAACTGGAGAGAGCCGGCCGCGGCGTAGTTGACCCCGGAACCGCCCGGGCCGCCCGGGTTCACCACGAGGGAGCCGATCCGCTTGTCCTTGTTCTGCGCCGGCACCCGGAGCACCGCGAGCTCGACGGTCTCCGCGGCCGGGCGGGCGTAGTCCAGCGGCACGGTCAGGTGGGCGCACTGGTCGGCGCCGCAGTCCTTCCAGCGCAGCTTCTGGTGGTAGAACCGGGCCAGCCGGGGGTCGGTGCTCGGCTGCGGCTCGGCCGGTCCGCTGGTCGCCGGGACGTCGTCGGAGGTCGCCGCCGCGTCGTCGCCGTCGGAGGTCTGCCAGATCGCGATGCCGCCGGCGACCAGGGCCAGTACGGCGATCCCGGCGATCACGCCGGCGACCACCGGGTTGCGGCGTCGCGGCGGCGTCGCGTGCGGCAGCGACGGCACTCCGGGGGTGGGGTCCTGGGGACCAGGAGGGGGCCCCGGAGGGGGCGGGTAGTTCTCCGACATGCCCAGAGCCTAGGACGTGTCCGAAAAATCTCGCCGATGCGAGCCTCAGTCGCCGGCGATGCGGAGCCCGACCATGAGCGACTCCAGCGCCAGCATCGCCGGCACGTTGAACTCCAGCATCTGCTCGCGGGCCGCGAAGACGGCGTCGATCCGGCGCAGGTTGTCCTCGGGGCTGGTGACCGCGGCGAGGTGCTCGACGGCCGGCCGGATCTCCTCGTTCACCACCTCGGAACGGGTGCCGAGCTGGAGGGTGAGGGCGTCCCGGTAGACCGAGACGAGGTCCATCAGGCTGCGGTCGACCACGTCGAGGTGGCGGCGCTTGGCCCGGGTCTTCTGCGACTTCTCCATGTCCCGCAGCGCGGGTGCGTACTCGCGCGGGCGGCGGCCGCGCTCGACCACCCCGTAGGCCCGGTCCAGCTCGTCCTTCTCGCGGGCGTCGGCGGCGCCGGTGAGAGCGTCCGCCTCCTCCTTGGCGAGGTCGTGGACGGTGGCCGCGGCCTTCATGCAGGCGCCGAGCGAGGTCAGCCGGACCGGGAAGCCGACGATCTCGCGGCGACGGCGGCGGGTGTCCTCGTCGCGGGCGAGCGCGCGCGCCCGGCCGATGTGCCCCTGGCTGGCCCGCGCCGCGTGCAGCGCGGTCTGCTCGTCGACCTCGTCGTTGCGGACCAGGTACGACGCCACCTCGTCGCTGCTCGGCGTGCTCAGCACGACCAGCCGGGTCCGGGACCGGATCGTCGGCAGCACGTCCTCGACGGTCGGCGCGCAGAGCAGCCAGACGGTCCGGTCGGTCGGCTCCTCGATCGCCTTGAGCAGCGCGTTCGCGGCCTGGTCGGTGAGCCGGTCGGCGTCCTCGACGATCATCACCTGGAACCGCCGGCCGGCCGGGGCGAGCGCGGAGATCCGGACGAGCTCACGCACCTCGTCGACGCCGATCGAGAGCTTCTCGGTGCGGGTGACCCGGACGTCCGGGTGCGATCCGACCTTCACGCCGTGGCAGGAGTGGCAGTGGCCGCAGCCGCCCTCCTCGCACTGCAGGGCGGCCGCGAACGCGATCGCGGCGTTGGAGCGGCCGGATCCGGGCGGTCCGGTGAAGAGCCAGGCGTGCGTCATGTCGCCGGCGACGGCGCGGCGGAGACGCTCGACCACGACCTGCTGCCCGATCAGGTCGTCCCAGACCGTTCCTGAGGAGGGCGCTCCCGCTCCGCGCCCGTCACGAAGGGCGGTCATGCCGGCGGTCCCGACAGCAGCGCGTCCACCCGCTCGTGGACGGCCCGCGCGATCTCGGTGACGTCGTCACGGGCGTCCAGGACCAGGTAGTGCTCGGGGTCGGTGGCGGCGAGCGACAGGAACCCGTCGCGGACCCGCTGGTGGAACTCCAGCGGCTCCCCCTCGATCCGGTCGCGCTCGGCGAACCGGGTCAGCCCGGTCGCCGGCTCGAGGTCGAGCAGGACGGTCAGGTGCGGGCGCAGGTCGCCGGTGGCCCAGCGGGCGACGTGCTCGAGGTCGCCGGCGTCCAGCGAGCGGCCGGCCCCCTGGTAGGCGAGCGTCGAGTCGACGTACCGGTCGGTGATCACGACGGCCCCGCGGGCCAGAGCCGGGCGGACGACGCGGCGCAGGTGCTCGGCCTTGTCGGCGGCGTACAGCAGCGCCTCGGTCTCGTCGGCGAGCTCGCCGGTCTCCGGGCTGAGCACGATCTGCCGGATCTTGCGCCCGACCTCGGTGTCGCCCGGCTCGAAGGTCAGCACGACGTCACGGCCGGCGGCCACGAGGTGATCGCGCAGCGCCTGGGACTGCGTCGACTTGCCGGCCCCCTCGCCGCCCTCGAAGCAGACGAACAGGCCGGTGGCGGCGTACACACCAGGGAAGGACACGTTGCACACCCTAGACGCGCGCTAGGACTTCTTCGCAGCAGCCTTCTTCGCAGGAGTCTTCTTGGCCGCGGTCTTCTTGGCCGTCTTCTTGGCCGTGGCCTTCTTCGCGCCCTTCTTGGCGGCCTTCTTCGCCGGTCCCTTCGCGCGCCGCTCGGCGAGCAGCTCGGCGGCACGTTCGAGGGTGATCTCCTCGACCGAGTCGTCCTTGCGCAGGGTGGCGTTGTACTCGCCGTCGGTCACGTACTCACCGAAGCGGCCTGCTTTCACGACCACCGGCTGCCCGGAGACCGGGTCGTTGCCGAGCTCCTTGAGCGGCGGCGCCGCGGCGGCACGGCCGCGCTGCTTCGGCTGGGCGTAGATCGCGAGCGCCTCGTCCAGGGTGATGTCGAAGAGCTGCTCCTCGCTGGTGAGCGAGCGCGAGTCGGTGCCCTTCTTCAGGTACGGGCCGTAGCGGCCGTTCTGCGCGGTGATCTCGACGCCCTCGGCGTCGGCGCCGACCACCCGCGGCAGCGACAGCAGCCGGAGCGCCTGCTCCAGGGTGACGGTGTCCAGGGTCATCGACGCGAAGAGCGACCCGGTGCGGGGCTTCGCCTTCTTGGGCGCGTCCTCGCCGAGCACCTCGGTGACGTAGGGCCCGTAGCGGCCGTTCTTCGCCACGATCATGTTGCCCGAGTCGGGGTCGATGCCGAGCTCCTGCTCGGCGCCGGCCGGGTTGGCCAGCAGCTCGCGGGCCTTCTCCTCGGTCAGCTCGTCGGGCGGCAGGTCCTCGGGCACGTTGGCGCGGGGCAGGTTCTCACCCTCGGCGACCTCGGCGCTGGTGTCCTCGACGTACGGGCCGTAGCGGCCGACGCGCAGGTCGATGCCGCTGGGCTCGCCGGCCGGGGTGAGCACCGGGAAGGTCGCCAGCTCCTTGGCGTCGATCTCGCCGAGCTCGGTGACCAGGGTCTTGAGGCCCTCGATCCGGTCGCTGCCGAAGTAGAACTCGCCGAGCTCGGTCTCCAGGTTCTTCCGGCCGCCGGCGATGTCGTCGAGGACGGCCTCCATCCCGGCGGTGAACTCGTAGGAGACCAGCCGCTCGAAGTGCCGCTCCAGGAGCCGGATCACCGAGAACGCCAGCCAGGCCGGCACCAGCGCGGTGCCCTTCTTGTAGACGTAGCCGCGGTTCAGGATGGTGCCGATGATCGCCGCGTACGTCGACGGGCGGCCGATCTCGCGCTTCTCCAGCTCGCTGATCAGCGAGGCCTCGGTGTAGCGCGCCGGCGGCTTGGTCTCGTGCCCGCTCGCGCTGAGCGCCGCGGCGCTGACCGCGTCGCCCTCGACCAGGTTCGGCAGCTTGCTCTCGGCGTCGTCGCGGGCCGCCTCGGCGTCGTCGTTGCCCTCGACGTAGGCCTTGAGGAAGCCGTGGAAGGTGATCGTCCGTCCGCTCGCGGAGAAGACCACGTCCTCGCCGCCCGCGGACTGTCCACCGAGCCGGATGCTCAGCGAGTTCCCGGCGGCGTCCTTCATCTGCGAGGCGATGGTGCGCATCCAGATCAGCTCGTAGAGCCGGAACTGGTCACCGGTCAGGCCCGTCTGCGCCGGGGTGCGGAAGTTGTCCCCGGCCGGGCGGATCGCCTCGTGCGCCTCCTGGGCGTTCTTCACCTTGGAGGCGTAGACCCGGGGGGCGTCGGGAACGTACTCGGCGCCGTACAGCTCGCGCGCCTGCGTCCGGGCCGCGTTGAGCGCGGTGTCCGACAGCGTGGTGGAGTCGGTACGCATGTAGGTGATGTAGCCGTTCTCGTACAGCCGCTGCGCCACCGACATCGTGCTGGAGGCGCTGAAGCCGAGCTTGCGGCTCGCCTCCTGCTGCAGCGTCGTCGTCCGGAACGGCGCGTAGGGCTTGCGGGTGTACGGCTTGGACTCGACCGAGCGGACGCTGAAGTCGGTGTCGTGCAGCGCCTCGACCAGCGCCTCGGCGCGGGCCCGGTCGACGTGGACGACCTTGGCGCCGGCCTTGAGCGCGCCGTCGTCACCGAAGTCGGTGCCGCGGGCGACGCGGACGCCGTCGATCGAGTGCAGCTTGCCGCCGAACATCCGCTGGTCGTGGTCGGCGCCGGCGTCGAAGGTGCCCTCGAGGTCCCAGTACGACGCCACCCGGAACGCGATCCGCTCGCGCTCGCGGTCGACGACCAGGCGGGTCGCGACCGACTGGACCCGGCCGGCGGAGAGGCCCGACATGACCTTCTTCCACAGCACCGGGGAGACCTCGTAGCCGTAGAGGCGGTCGAGGATCCGGCGGGCCTCCTGGGCCTCGACGAGGTCCATGTCGATCTCGCGCGGCGTCTCGACCGCGGCCTGGATCGCCTGCGGGGTGATCTCGTGGAAGACCATCCGGTGGACCGGAAGGTCGGGGCGCGGCTTCAGCTCGTCGAGCAGGTGCCAGGCGATCGCCTCCCCCTCGCGGTCCTCATCGGTGGCGAGGTAGAGCTCGTCGGCTTCCTTGAGCAGGCCCTTGAGCTTGGAGATGTGCGACTTCTTGTCCCGTGAGACGACGTAGACCGGCTTGAAGCCGTCGTCCACGTTGACGCCGAGGCGGGCCCAGGGCTCGCTCTTCACCTTGGCGGGGATGTCCGCGGCGGTCTGCGGCAGGTCGCGGATGTGTCCGATGGAGGACTCCACGACGTAGCCCCGGCCGAGGTAGCCCTCGATGGTGCGGGCCTTGGCCGGTGACTCGACGATGACGAGCTTGTGTGCCACGGAGCTTGGTTTTCCTTCGTTCAAACGGGGCGTTCGCGCCAACAAGGTAGCGCGGACGTCCAGTATTCGCCCTTCGCAGGGTCAGGAGAGGCTCAGGAAGCCCTCCTCGACCAGCGAGCGGACCTGGGCGATCCGGGCCTGGGTGTCCTGCTCACCCAGCAGCTCGGCGAGCGCCCCGAGGAGCTGCCCGACGGTGAGGTCGCCGTCGCTGGCCCCGGCGAACCCGGCGAGCACCGTGTCCACCGGGCGGGCCCGGCGCATCCCGGTCTGGCGGCGCAGCACGATCTGGCTAGGGTCCTCGGCGCCGGCCGGCCCGAAGGTCTCCTGGACCACGTCGCGGGCCAGCCGCGGCCGGCAGGCCAGCAGGGCGTCGTCGTCGAGGTCGCGCAACGTCCGGACGCGGTCGAAGTGGGTGGCGACCTCCGTGCCGAGCGGCTGCTCGACCTCCCAGCGCCATTCCTCCAGCCGGACGTCGGGGTGGTCGGACCCGGCCGCACGCAGGTTGATCCAGCCGAACCCGACCGCCTCGATGCCGACCTCGTCGAACCAGGAGAGCCAGGTGTCGTAGCGGGCGAGGTAGTCGGGCGCCCCGTGCACCCCGGCGTCCTTGAGCCACAGCTCCACGTAGGAGGCGACGTCCAGCACCTCGCGCTGCACCACCCAGGCGTCGCAGCCGGCCCGGTCCGCGGTCGGCGCCAGCCAGCCGGCCAGCCGGTCGTCCCACGGCTGGCCGTCCACGATCGCCCAGTTGGCCAGGATCTGCGCGGTGCCGCCGGGGTTGAGGTGGTCCGGCGCGGTCCGGACGATGTGCTCGACGACCCGGTCGCCGGGCAGGCCGGAGTCCCGGTAGACCAGCCGTTCGCCGGTCGCCGGGGAGATCACGAACGGCGGGTTCGTGGCGATCAGGTCGAAGCGCTCGTCGCGGACCGGCTCGAAGAAGCTGCCCTCGCGGACGTCGAGAGTCACCTGGTTCAGCTCGGCGTTGAGCCGCGTCATCCAGAGCGCCCGCTTGTTCACGTCGGTGGCGACCACCGTCGCCGCGTGCGACGCCAGGTGCAGCGACTGGACGCCGCAACCGGTGCCGAGGTCGAGGGCCGAGGCGACCGGCGTACGGACGGTGAGCTCGGCGAGCGAGGTGGCCGCCGGGCTGATCCCGAGCACGTGGTCCGGTCCGACCTTGTTGGGGCCGCCGTCGAGCCCGGGCGTCAGGTCGCCGAGCACCCAGAGGTTGCCGCCGGCCGGGGTGTCGTCGGTGCCGTAGGGGCGCAGGTCGACGCGGGCGGCGACCTCGGCGACCGAGCGCTCCAGGATCCCCTCGGCGCAGAGCGCGTCCACCAGGTCCGGGAGCGCGGCCTCGGCCGCCTCGAGGGACACCGGGGTCTGCAGCAGCCAGAGCCGGGTCAGCGTCTCCAGCGGGCTGCCGCCGGTGGTCGCCCGCCGGCCGGGCGTGGTCTCGTTGCGGCCGAGCGCGGCGTGCGCGGCCGGCCCGAGCAGGTCCGATACGCCCTCGAACGTGTAGTCGGCCGCCATCAGGGCGTCGCGCAGCCGCCCGATCATCGTGTCCACGGACACGACCTTAGGCGGTGGCGGAGAGGGCCGGTCAGCACCGCCCGGGCAGGAACGCCACCGGGCACCGTGCCTGCGCACGGTGCCCGGTGGGTCAGGAGCTCAGCCGTGGCGTCAGACGACGACCTGCTCGTCGGCCGTCGCGGCCGCGTCGTCGCCCAGGTCGACCGTGCGCTGCTTGGACACGTAGAGCACGACCACGATGATCGCGACCGCGACCAGCGCGATCATGATCCGCAGCGGGTCGTTCTGGTCCTGGCCCTCGCTCATCGACACGATGGCGCTGGCGATCAGCAGCGAGACCAGGTTCATCACCTTGATCAGCGGGTTGATCGCCGGGCCGGCGGTGTCCTTGAACGGGTCGCCCACGGTGTCGCCGATGACGGTCGCGGCGTGGGCGTCGGAGCCCTTGCCGCCGTGGTTGCCGTCCTCGACCAGCTTCTTCGCGTTGTCCCAGGCGCCACCGGAGTTGGCCAGGAAGACGGCCATCAGCGTGCCCGTGCCGATCGCACCGGCCAGGAAGCCGGCCAGCGAGGTCACCCCGAGGCCGAAGCCGACCGCGATCGGGGCCAGCACCGCGAGCACGCCCGGCGTGACCAGCTCGCGCAGCGAGTCGCGGGTGACGATGTCGACGACCTTGCCGTACTCCGGCCGCCCGGTGCCCTCCATGATCCCGGGGATCTCCCGGAACTGGCGGCGCACCTCGTAGACGACCGCACCGGCCGCCCGGGCCACCGCGTTGATCGCGAGGCCCGAGAACAGGAAGACCACCGAGGAGCCGAGCAGGACGCCGACCAGGACGGCCGGGTTGAAGACGAAGAAGTCGGCCAGCGAGAAGTCGACCGCCTTCGACGCGACCAGCTCGTCGAGCACCGACGTGGCGTAGGAGCCGAACAGCGCGGTCGCGGCGAGCACGGCCGTCGCGATCGCGATGCCCTTGGTGATGGCCTTGGTGGTGTTGCCGACCGCGTCGAGCTCGGTGAGGATCTGCGCCCCCTCCTCGCTGACGTCGCCGGACATCTCCGCGATGCCCTGGGCGTTGTCGGAGACCGGCCCGAAGGTGTCCATCGCGACGATGACGCCGACGGTGGTGAGCAGACCACAACCCGCCAGCGCTACGCAGAACAGCGAGATCGTCAGCGAGACCCCACCGAGCAGGTAGGCACCGAAGACCGCGGCACCGATCACCAGGGTCGTGTAGACGGCGGACTCGAAGCCGACCGAGAGGCCGGCCAGGATCACCGTGGCCGCACCGGTCAGCGACGTCTTGCCGACGTCCTTGACCGGGCGGTGCTCGGTGCCGGTGAAGTAGCCGGTGAGCGCCAGGATCATCGCCGCCATCACGATGCCGATCACGACCGCGGACGCGGCGATCACGCGCGGGTCGCCCTCGGCGGTGCCGACCGAGATCTTCTCCAGCGCACTGCCGGCGACGCCGCGGAACTCCGAGAAGCTGGAGGGCAGGTAGATGAAGGAGGCGATCACCGACGCCACCGCGCCGACCGCGGCCGAGATGTAGAACGCCCGGTTGATGGTGACCAGGCCGTTCTCGCCGACGCGGGGCTTGCAGAGGTAGACGCCGAGGACGGCGGTGAGCGCACCGATCGCGGGGATCAGCAGCGGGAAGACCAGGCCCTTGTCGCCGAAGGCCTGGGTGCCGAGGATCAGCGCCGCGACCAGCGTGACGGCGTACGACTCGAAGAGGTCGGCGGCCATGCCGGCGCAGTCGCCGACGTTGTCACCGACGTTGTCCGCGATGGTCGCGGCGTTGCGCGGGTCGTCCTCGGGGATGTTCTGCTCGACCTTGCCCACCAGGTCCGCGCCGACGTCCGCGGCCTTGGTGAAGATGCCGCCGCCGACACGCATGAACATGGCGAGCAGCGCGGCGCCGAAGCCGAAGCCCTCGAGCACGTGCGGGGCCTCGTCCTGGAACAGGATGACCACGACGCTGGCGCCGAGCAGCCCCAGGCCGACGGTGAGCATGCCGACCATCGCACCGGTGCGGAAGCCGATCTTCATGGCCGGGTCGCGGCCCTCCTCGTTGGCGGCCGCGGCGACGCGCAGGTTGGCCTGCACGGCCAGGGACATGCCGAGGTAGCCCACAGCGGCGGAGAAGCCGGCCCCGACGAGGAAGAAGAGCGAGCGGCCGAACCGGACGGTCCAGTCGTCGGCGGGTAGTGCCAGCAGCGCCAGGAACGCGATCACGGCGAAGATGCCGAGCGTCCGGAACTGCCGGGTCAGGTAGGCGTTCGCGCCCTCCTGCACCGCCTTGGCGATGTTCTTCATGTTGTCGGTGCCTTCACCCGCGGCAAGCACCTCGTTGCGGAACATCATGGCCATGCCGAGTGCCCCGAGGGCGATCAGCGCGACGATGACGACAAGGACGAGGTTCGAGCCGTCGAGCTCCGGCTTGATGGCAAGCCCGCTCATGAAATCTCCTCGATCTGGTGCGGCGACGGAGCCCGCAGACGGGGCCCCTTCAGTGCGCCGGAGTCTACGCACGTGTGGCGTGGATCACGCGGAAGGCGTGACCCAGATCACGTCGAGGGTTCAGAACGGCATTTCGGGGTAGCCCGGATCGCTCAGCGAGCGTCAAGCGGAAAGTGCGTCCGCCTCGGAGTCGTGGATCGTGAACACCTTCGCGAGGCCGGTGATCCGGAAGATCTTCAGCAGGCGGTCCTGGGAGCAGATCAGCGACATCGACCCGTCCTGGGCGCGCACCTTCTTCAGCCCGCCCACCAGGACGCCGAGACCGGTGGAGTCGAGGAACTCGACCTGCTCGAGGTCCACGAGCAGGGAGTGGTGACCGGCGTTGACCAGCTCGGTGATCTTGTCGCGCAGCTTCGGCGCCGTGTAGACGTCGATCTCGCCGCCGACGACGACGACCGTGCGGCCGTCCGTCTCCCGCGTCGTCAAGGTCAGGTCCACGATCACTCCCATGGGTGCGTCAGGGGTATTCCGGCGTCCCGATCGGCCGGGGTCCCGCTCCGTCATTGAACCACGCCGGACCAGGCCGACGCCCCTCCCTCGGGGCCACCTTGTCAGGGCTCGCTGCCACACTCGGAGGGTGAGCATCGCCGGTCCCCTCCGCAGTCCCGGGACGGGTGCGGCCGCCGACGTGCGGGCCCTGGTCGACCAGCTCACCGCGGGGCCCGGACGCAGCGACCGGCTGACCCACCTCGAGGTGCTGCCGCCGCGTTCCGCCCGGACCACCGCCTGGCCGGACTGGGCGCACCCCGACGTCGTGGCCGCGTGGACCCGGAGCGGTGTCGAGCTGCCCTGGGAGCACCAGGTCCGCGCCGCCGAGCTCGCCCACGGCGGCACCCACGTCGTCATGGCGACCGGTACCGCCTCGGGCAAGTCGCTCGGCTACCTGCTGCCGGCGCTCAGCGACCTCACCTCCCGGCGCGGGCCCCGCGGCCAGCGCGGCGGGACCGTCCTCTACCTCTCCCCCACCAAGGCGCTCGCGCAGGACCAGCTGGCCGCGCTGCGCGCCCTCGACGTGCCCGACCTGCGCGCGTGCACCCACGACGGCGACTCCAGCCCCGAGGAGCGCGAGTGGACCCGGGACCACGGCGAGTACGTGCTCACCAACCCGGACATGCTGCACCGCTCGCTGCTCCCCGGGCACGAGCGCTGGAGCCGGTTCTTCGGCGCCCTGCAGTACGTCGTCGTCGACGAGTGCCACCACTACCGCGGCGTCTTCGGGGCGCACGTCGCCCAGGTGCTGCGGCGGCTGCGCCGGGTCGCCGCGCGGTACGGCGCCGAGCCGACCTTCGTGCTCGCCTCCGCGACCGTGGCCGAGCCGGCGACCGCCGGCCGCCGGCTGACCGGGCTCCCGGTCGACGCGGTCACCGACGACGCCTCGCCGCGCGGACAGGTCGCCCTCGCCCTCTGGGAGCCCCCGTTCGTCTCGCACGCCGGCGAGCACGGCGCCCCCGTACGCCGCTCGGTCACCGCCGAGCTGGCCGACCTGCTCACCGACCTGGTGGTGAGCCGGGTCCGGACACTGGCCTTCGTCCGGAGCCGGCGCGGGGCCGAGGCCGTCGCGCTCACCGCGCGCCGGCTGCTCGCCGAGGTCGACCCGGCGCTGGCCGACGAGGTGGCCGCCTACCGGGGCGGCTACCTGCCCGAGGAGCGACGTGCCCTCGAGCAGGCCCTGCGCCGGGGCGACCTGGTCGGGCTGGCGGCCACCAACGCGCTCGAGCTCGGTATCGACGTCTCCGGGCTGGACGCGGTCCTGCTCGGCGGTTTTCCCGGTACCCGGGCCGCGCTCTGGCAGCAGGTCGGTCGCGCCGGCCGGTCCGGCGGGGACGCGCTCGGTGTGCTGGTCGCGCGCGACGACCCGCTCGACACCTACCTGGTGAACCATCCCGAGCACCTGCTGGGCCGGCCGGTCGAGGCCTCGGTCTTCGACCCGGACAACCCCTACGTCCTCGGTCCGCACCTCTGCGCCGCCGCGGCGGAGATCCCCCTCACCGAGGAGGATCTCGCCCTCTTCGGTCCGTCGGCGCGGGACGCCGTGGACGCCTTGACGGCGGCCGGGCTGCTGCGGCGGCGTACCCGGGCCTGGTACTGGACCGACCGGCGCCGGGCCAGCGACCTCGCCGACATCCGGTCCTCGGGCGGCACGCCGGTGCGCCTGGTCGAGGTCGGCACCGGCCGCGTCCTCGGCACCGTCGACCACGGCTCGTCGCACGGCACCGCGCACACCGGCGCCGTCTACCTGCACCAGGGCGAGGGCTACCTGGTCCAGGATCTCGACCTGGACGAGTCGGTCGCCGTGGTCGCGCGCGCGGACGTCGACTACTCGACCTCGGCACGGGAGATCACCGACATCACGGTCGTCGCCGAGCGGGAGCACGAGACCTGGGGTCGCGCCCGGCTCAGCCTCGGCTCGGTCCGGGTGAGCCACCAGGTGGTCTCGTACCTGAAGCGGAAGGTGCCCTCGGGCGAGGTGATCGGCGAGTACCCGCTGGACCTACCGGAACGCACCCTGGAGACGACCGCCGTCTGGTGGACGCTGCCCGACGACGTGCTGGAGGACTGCGGGATCGACACGCTCGACCTGCCCGGCGCGGCGCACGCCGCCGAGCACGCCGCGATCGGCCTGCTGCCGCTGTTCGCGACCTGCGACCGGTGGGACATCGGCGGCGTCTCCACCGCCCGGCACGCCGACACCGGCCAGCTGACCGTCTTCGTGTACGACGGCCACCCGGGCGGGGCCGGCTTCTCCGAGCGCGGCTTCCACACCGCCGCGGAATGGCTGGAGGCGACGCGGGAGGCGATCGCGTCCTGCGCCTGCGCGTCCGGCTGCCCGTCGTGCGTCCAGTCGCCGAAGTGCGGCAACCAGAACAACTCGCTGGACAAGGCCGGCGCCGTCCGGCTTCTCGACGTGCTGCTCTCCGCCGCGGCCCCGTGAGCAAGGATCTCCCCATGCCCGTCCTTCCCTCCTCCCCGGCGTTCCGGGACTTCTGGACCGAGCGCCGGCTCTGCACGGTCACCACGCTGCGCCCCGACGGCACTCCGCACGTCGTCCCGATGGGCGTGGTCCTCGACCTCGAGACGGACCGGGCCTGGGCGATCACCTCGGCAACCTCGCGGAAGGCCCGCAACCTACGTTCCGCCGAGGGCACGGGCGCGGCGGCGATCGCGATCTGCTGCGTCGACGGGCGGTACTGGTCGACGGTCGAGGGAACCGCGGTCGTGCTCGACGACCCGGCCAGCGTCGCCGAGGCCGAGCGCCGGTACGCCGAGCGCTACAAGGTCCCGCGCGAGAACCCGGCCCGGGTGGCGCTGCGGATCGACGTGACCCGGGTGCTCGGCAACGTGCGGGACTGACCTCACGTCCCGGGCTGCCCGCGGGGCGGGTCCGGTCCGGCGCGCGCCCGTCCCCGGATCGTGCGACCCGCGAACACCGAGGGAAGTTCCAACTCGACGCTCACATCCACCTCCTCTCCCTCGACGCGGCAGCCGGTGAGCCGTACCCGGTGCCGGCTCGCGATCTCCGCCCCGGCCTCGCACGGCGCCCGGGCCTGCTGGAGCGCGGATGCGGCCGCGAGCGCGGCGAGGTCGGCCGCGGCCTGGACCCGGCGCTGCCCGACCACCATCCCGACCGCGCCGGCGGCGGCGCCTGCGACGAGCAGCAGCAGGCCGACCAGGCCGAGGGCGGCCACCGTCGCCGCGCCACGTTCCCCACGGCGGCTGATCACGGTCCCTCCCGGGCGGCGACGGCGGTGGCTCGCGCGTCGTACCCGGGCAGTCCGAGCAGGCCGCCGCCCGGCCGGACGGTGACCTCGACCGTCACCGTGACCGTGGTGTCGTCGCCGGAAACGCTGATCCGCGCGCCGTCGGGAGCGACGCGGTGCCCGAGCGCGATCGCCGAAGCCCTGTCGTCGTCGCGGGCGAGCGCACGCGCCGTCTCGCGCGCCGCGTCGGTGGCTCGCACCTGGGCGACGCCGAGCGAGACCGTCCACGCCAGGGCGGCCGCCACGACCACGAGCACCGGCAGCACCACCGCGGCCTCCGCCGTCACGGCCCCGGTCTCGTCGCGGCTCAGAACGGCAGCATCCCGGTGATCCGGTCCCACACGTGAGTGAGGAACTGCTGTCCGGCTCCGCTGCTGAGGAACTTGAACAGCAGGCCCGCGAACGCGACCCCCGCGCCCGTGCAGACGGCGTACTCGGCCGTGGTCGCGCCCCCTTCGTCGTGGTTCCGCTCCATGGTGATCTCCTGACACTCGGGCCACCTCCTGGCGGCGTTCTCCCTGGCAGGGATGAGATTGCTCGCCCAGCAACCGCGCGACGACCCCGCTTCCGCGGCCGGTGGACAACCGACCCGGACGCGGACCGGTGGATATCGGCCGCTCAACCGAGGAAGCGGAGCGTCGAGAAGATCCCGACCGCCATCGGCACCACGCCGAGCAGCAGGAAAGCCGGCAGGAAGCACGCGCCGAGCGGTCCCGCAGTCCGAACCTCGACGGTGCGCGCCCGCGCCGCCGTGCGGGCACCGGCCGACGCACGGAGGTCCGCAGAGAGCCGCTGGACGGCACCGGTCACCGACGCGCCGGTCTCGTGGGCGCGGGCCAGCGAGCGACCCAGCGGAGCCAGCGGCCAGTCGGCCGGGACCGCGCGCCAGACCGCGACCGGGTCCATCCCGAGGTCGAGCCTCCCGACGATCGTGAGGAGCTCCTCGGAGACCGCACCCGGCAACGCGTCGGCGACCGAGCGCACCGCGGACGACGGTGCGGCACCGGCCTCCAGGCAGGCGCCGAGCAGATGGACCGCGAGCGGCAGGTCCCGGTCCAGCTCAGCCCGGCGGGCCCGCGCCGCCGGCCCTTCGGCACGCGCCAGGACCCGCCAGGTCACGACCGACCCCACCCCACCGATGGCGGCGCCGGGCACCCCGCCGAGCACCAGCCAGCCACCGGCGAGGCAGAGGACCGCGAGCAACGGGCGGAGCCGGAGGAGCAGCCCGCGGTCGTCGACGACCGCGGCGACCGGAGCCGCAGGTCCGCGTGCCGGCAGACGCACCCGGGCGGGCGCACTCAGCAGGACTGCGGCCACGAGCAGCCCGGCCACGACCGCGGCGGTCACGGCTCGACCGTCGCCGCGATCCGGTCCAGCCAGGCGAGCCCGCCGTGCACCAGCGCGAGACCGGCGCCCAGGCAGCACGCCCCCGGCGTCGAACCCAGGAGGAACCCGACCGGGTCGCCGCCGAACCCCGAACCCAGAGCCAGCACGCCGACCGGAAGCGCCCCGAGGAGGAGCGCCGTCGCGCGCGCGGCCGCCATCTCCGTCGCCACGAGCTGCGCTGCCGCCAGGTCCTCGCGCAGCGTGCTCCCCGCCAGCTCGAGCGCCGAGGCCAGCCCGGCGCCGGCGCGGTGGGCCACCTGCCAGGCCGCGGCCACGACCCGGAGCGACCGTCCTCCCGGCAAGGTCGCCAGCGCGCGCAGCGCCGCGGGCACGTCGTCGCCGAGCCGGGCGGCACGTGCGACCGGCGTCAGCTCGGCCCACGCGG
>NZ_JBFRDX010000022.1:0-61879 GCF_052114005.1 Marmoricola sp. RAF53
TGACCCGCCCGCTGGGCGCGTCGATCGGCGACTACCTGTCCCAGCCCAAGGCCGACGGCGGCCTCGGCCTGGGGACGACCGTCACCAGCTTCCTCTTCCTCGCCGCGATCCTCGCCCTGGTCACGTTCCTGACCGTGACCAAGGTCGACCGCACCGAGGAACAGGTGGCGCGCGAGCTCGACGCCGCCTGATCCCCTAGGAGGCGGCTCGCCGCGCGCGCAAGGCCGGCGGGGGCAGGTGGGTTGCCACGATCCTGCCCTCGCCGTGCCGCGTGGTCTCCCCGATCAGACCGGCGGATCCCGACGGTGTCCGTGCGAGGTGAACTCGCCGAAGGTGAGCCCGCCGACCTCGAGTCGGTCCACCGTCCGCCGGGCACGGAGCAGCGCGGCATGCTCGTTGCAGACGCACTGGCGCCGGAACTCGGCATCGCGTACCTCAGGTGACAGCTCACGTCGCCCCTTGATCCGATGTACCGCACGTGCTAGATAAAACCTATGGCAGCCATAACAGATATGGCTCCCCCACGAGCAAAGGAGGATTCGTCATGTTGCTGCGTACCGCAGACCCGTTCCGAGAGTTCGAACGCCTGACCCAACAGCTCGCCGGGACGACCAATCGTCCTGCGGTCATGCCGATGGACGCGTGGCGCGAAGGCGACGCGTTCGTGCTCGAGTTCGACCTTCCCGGTGTCGCGCGGGAGACCATCGACCTCGACGTGGAGCGCAACGTCCTGACCGTGCGCGCGGAGCGACTGGCTCCCAACGGCGACTGGGAGACGTTGGCCACCGAACGCACCCGCGGCCTGTTCAGCCGGCAGCTCGTCCTCGGCGACAACCTGGACCTGGAGCGCATCGACGCCGCGTACGCCGACGGCGTCCTGCGCCTGACCATCCCGGTCGCCGAGAGGGCCAAGCCGCGCAAGATCGAGGTCCGCACCGAAGGCGAGAGCCGGGCCGCCCTCACGTCCTGACCTCGTCCGACCAGGGCCGGCCTGCTGGGGGCCGGAAGCCCGTGCTCCCAGCAGGCAGCCCTCCCGTCCGACACCCGACCGACTCCGTTGAGGAGACGTCATGTACCCCTCGAAGGATGCCCGCGAGCTCGCCATCCTGTTGCGGATCAGCCGCGAGCTCGACATCGTCGGCGACATCAGCGCCACCGTCGACAACCCCTCGGAGATCGTCGCCTGGTCCAACGTCCTGGCCCGCCCGGACATCGTCGCCTGGCGAGCCCGCGACTCGGGACACCGCTACCTCCAGGTCACCGCCGACCACCGACGAGCACCGGTGCGTGGCCGGATCACCGCGGTGCTCCACGGCGAGGCCCACCTCAGATTCTGGAACGCGCTCGGTCTGGGCGAGCTCCGTCCCGGCGACCGCCAGGAGCTGACTCCACGCGCACTGTCCGCGGCCTGGTCCGACATGCCCCTCGCCCCCGCCGAGACGGACGTCGGCGAGCACGCGCTCATCGACACCAGCGAGACCAGCGCCCAGGCCTGATTCCCCGGGACCGTCGTGGGTACGGGGGCACCATGAAGTCCCTCCAGGTCGGACTCGTGGCCGATCCCGCCTCGCCCACCCAGCTGGCGCACCGGCTCCAGGACCTCGGCCCACCGAAGGGCGAGCACCACGGCGACTGGGACATCGAGGTCCTCAGCGAGCCGTTCACCACCGGCTGCGAGGACGTCGACACCGCATTGGCGCGCCTGGGCGACCAGGCTGACCAGCACGAGTGGGACCTCGTCATCGGCCTGACCGAGCTTCCCCTGCGCGACGACGACGGCCGCTACCTCCTCATCGAGGCCGACCCGGAACAACGGACCGCCGTGGTCTCGATGCCCGCGCTCGGCGGACTACGCGTGCACGCGCGCACCCGCCGCGCGGTGCGCACGCTCGTCGGTGGCATGGCCGACCCCGCCTCCGGGGACGAGCACCGCGTGCCACTCCCCCGCCTCGGCGGACGCGCGCGGCTGCTCGCGGGGATGGTGCTCGCGAACCGGCCCTGGCTCCTGGTGCCCGGGCTCAAGTCGGCGCTCGTCGCGGCCCTGGCCACCGGAGCCGTCGCCACGATCAACTCCACGGTCTGGCTGCTGGCAGGCTCCTTGTCCTGGTGGCGCCTGGTGGTTGCGATGTTCGCCTCCGTCGCCCTCGTCGTCGGCTGGCTCGTGATCGACGGCGAGCTGTGGGACCGCCCCGACGACGACTCCGCGGAGGCTCGGGAGAGGTCGCGCCTCTACAACATCTCGACCCTGGTCACCCTCACCGTCGGAGTGCTCATCTGCTACCTCGCGCTCTACGTCGTGAACCTGGTCTGGGCGCTGTTCGTCCTCGATCCCGCCGTGATGGGCGGCTACCTCCACGCTCCCCGCGGCTACGGCGATCTGTTCGTGCTGGCCTGGTTCGTGGCGTCCGCGGCGACCGTCGGCGGGGGCCTCGGCAGCGGCCTGGAGTCCGACGAGGCGATCCGCGCGGCGGCGTACTCCAAGCGCGAGGAGGAGCGTCGCAACCGTCTCGCCCGGCGACGGAGCTAGGGACGGCACCGGGAACCGCGATCTGCCGGCTCGTGGACACACCGAGGCCAGACCTGTCCTGGCTGATGTAGATTTTTTGCGCACGGCCGTCCGATCGAGATCACGAGGTGCGTCGATGACCGCCAGCTCCACACCGGTCTACGCGATTTCGGTCGCGGCCGAGCTCGCCGGAACGACGATTCCGAACCTCCGCGCGTACGAGCGCCAGGGGCTCCTGAGCCCCGTGCGGACCGACGGCGGCACGCGTCGCTACAGCGGCGACGACGTCGCTCTGCTCCTGCACATCCGCGAGCTGCTCGACGCCGGGCTGAACCTCGCCGGTGTCCAGCGCGTGCTCGAGCTCGAGGCCGAGGTCGCCGGCCTGCGCGCGAGCCTCCTCCGGATGCGGGGGCGCTGACTAGGGGTTGCCGGCATGCTCCGACCCGAGCGTCGCTCGCCAGTCCGCGAGTGACGGATAGGTCGTGAACACCTTGGTCAGGCCGGTCTGCTCGAAGACTCTCGTGACCTGCCGGTTGCCGAGGACGATGGCGAGTCCGCCCTGCAGGCCGTGCGCGCGACGCCGCGCGCCGACCAGGGTGCCCAGGGCCGTCGAGTCGATGAAGGTCGTCTCGGTGAGGTCGACGAGGATGTCCGCCGGCCCGGCCATGAGGAGCTCCTGGATGCTGTCGCGCAGCCGGGTGTGGTTCGCGAGGTCGAGCTCACCGCAGACGGCGAGGACCTCGGTCCCGTCGTGCGTGGTGTGGGTGATGGCAACGTCGTACACGTTGGTTCCCGCCATGAGTTGCTGTGCGCCGACTGTGTGACGCAGGCGAAACCTAACCGATGTCGTCGGCGCAGGAGGGCCGAACCGCCGAAGCCCGACGTCGGCTGACCGGACACCGCGGACCCGCACTGCTCCCGGGGTGAAGGGCTGCGACCGGGGTCACACCGGGTCGCGGTTTGAGCCCGCGGGCACTCGGGAATCTTCGACCCCGCCAACAGCGGCTGTGCCGCCACGAACGGCGGCCGTCAGCGTCACTCACCACTCGGCGTGGATCCTCACGCGCGCCGGGACATGCAGAAGGGACTCCTCAGGTGCTCTATTTCCTGCTCTGGCTCATCGCCGTCGTCCTCGTCGTCACCGGCCTCGTCCGCGCATTCCGCGGGGACCTGCTGGTCGGCATCGCCCTGGTCGTCCTGGGCCTGCTCGTCGGCCCCGGCGGCGTGTCCATCTTCTGACCATGACGCGCCTTGCCTGGATCATCCGCACGCGGCTGGCCGAGCTGGTGGTGTCGCTCTAGCTACCCGGCTCGGCAGCCAGGACGCGCCTCATCCACGCCCGCCTTCCTCGGCCGGGTGCCCCGAATCGAGGTCCTGGACCTGGCTCAGCCGGAGCGGCACGAACGCCCGGCCACCGCGTGCTTCGACGACCCTTCCCAGCCAGCACGAGTGATCGACGGCGTCGACGTCGACGAGCGCGACGCGCTCGAGCACGAGGTGGTGCGGACAGTCACCCAGGAGCGGGACGTGGTGACGTCCGGGCGACCAGGTCACCCCGCTGAACTTGTCGACCACCTCCCCGGTCTCGCTGCCGAAGTGCGCGGCGAGGGCGTGGTCCTCCTCCGTGAGGAAGTGCACCGCGAGGACGGCGGCCCGCTGCGCCACCGTGCTCGTCCGGTTCGCGCGGGAGATCCACACGGCGTAGTGCTCCGGCCCGATGCCCGCCTGGCCGTGGAAGCCGACCAGGCATCCCGCCCGCTCGCCGTCGGCGACGGTGGTGACGACCACCATCGCCGGGTCGGTGCCCGCGATCAGCCGGTCGAAGGGGCGCGCGGGCTCCGGGCCCGTGGTGCCGGGCATCTCCCTGGGCACCTCAGTCCCCCGGCCACTCACCGGTCCAGCGCTCGAAGGCCCGGGCGCCGCCGCGGTCGATCATCGCCCGGACCACGGCGAAGATCGCGCCCTGGATGAACGCCGCGGCCAGCACCTTGCGGAGCCGGTACTCCGACTGCAACGGCTTGGGCGGGTCGTCGGAGGCCTCGGGGTCGAGCCGCTTCCAGACCTGCTGGAAGACCTGGCCGGCGACCAGCCCGCCGAGCAGGCTGGCGAGCAGGCCCCAGGGTCGGTAGAGGATCTTCGCGGTCTTGCTGGACTTCCGTTCCGGCCTCATCGTCGTGCTCCCTCCTCAGGTACGAATCTCACGCCGGACCGTTCGCCGGTCGCAGGTCGGCACGCAGCTTCGCGATCAGCTCCTTGCTCGCGACGTCCAGGAAGTCGTCCTGGTACCCGTTCCCGACCTGGACCAGCGCCACGTCGGTGAACCCCGCGTCGACGTACGCGCGGACGGCGGCGACGATGCCGTCCAGGTCGGGTCCGCACGGAATCGCGTCGGCGACGTCCTCCGGCCGCACGAACCGGCTGGCACCCTCGAACGCCGCCGGCCCGGGCAGCTCGGCGTTGACCTTCCACCCCGAGCCGAACCAGCGGAACTGCTCGTGAGCGATCCGGATCGCTTCGTCCCGGCTCGGCGCCCAGCAGACCGGGACCTGGCCGATCTTGCGCGAGTGCCGTTTCCCCCGGAACCCGTCCCAGACCGAGACCAGCTCGGCGTCCGGCTCGACGGCGATCAGGTCGTCCGCGAGGTCGGCGAACCTCTCGATCCCGGTCTCGCCCGAGACAGCCACGGCAATCGGTACCGGCCGGTCGGGAAGGTCCCAGAGACGCGCGGAGTCGACCGCGAAGTGCTTGCCCGGGAAGTTCACGTAGCCGCCGTTGAGCAGCTCGGCGATGATCACGAGCGCCTCGGTGAGCATCTCGTGCCGGACGTTCACGGCCGGCCAGGGTCCGACGACGTGCTCGTTGAGGTTCTCGCCGGCACCCAGTCCGAGGGTGAAGCGGCCGTTGCTGAGCAGTGAGACGGTCGCCGCCTTCTGCGCCACCACAGCGGGGTGGTAGCGGCGCGTCGGGCAGGTCACGTAGGTCATCAGCTCCACCCGGCGGGTCACCGCGGAGACCGCCCCCAGCACGCTCCAGGCGTACGGCGAGTGCCCCTGGCTCTCCAACCACGGGAAGTAGTGGTCGCTGATCACCTCGAAGTCGAACCCGGCCTCCTCGGCCCGCTCGGCGTACCTCACCAGGTCCGCGGGACCGGACTGCTCGCCCATCAGGGTGTAACCGATCCGTGTCATCGCGGCTCCCTCCCCGTTCGCGGCGCTACGAAGCGCTCCCAGACCCGGTGGGCACCGAGCAGGTCGCGGACGGCGGCGACCACCTCGACGGGGTCGCCGTCCGCCGTGACGCCGGGATCGGATCCTGCGATGTCCGCGGCAGCGAGCACCTCGACGCCGTCTGCCCAGGCTCCGAGGGCCTTGGAGTGCCGGTAGCACTCCTCGACCAGGAGCAGCACGCGTGGGTCGACAGCCGCCGTCGCGGCCGCACCGGCCTTGACGTCTCGCCCCGAGCGCGCGTCGGGCGCCGGCGGCGGCGACCCGGCCAGGAGGAGAGCGTCGAACTCCACCGACCTGCTCGCCGCGAAGGTGCGCTGCACCGAGGTGCCGTCCGCCAGCTTTCCGCCGCGCGCCGCGACGACCAGGGGAAGCATGCCTGCGTCCCGGACCGCCCGGACGGCCGACCGCACTCCGGCCAGGTCGGCCTTCGACGCCTCGGCATCACCGACGACGACCCCGACCACGCGGCCGTCGACGGGCCAGGTCCCGCCCACCTGCGACAGCGCCGGGCTCGGCCGCGCGTCGGCGGGCGGCGCGCTCGGCGCGGGCGCCTCCAGCCCGAGGCCGCTCGCCACCGCCGCGCACAGCTCGGCGTCGATCTCGGCCAGCGCCAGGAGCTGACGTTCCTTGATCGTCTGCTCGTAGCACTTGGCGAGCTCGAAGGTGTACGCCGCCACGATGTGCTGGCGCTCGAGGTCGCTCATGCTGAGCCAGAACTGACGAGGTTGGCTGTAGTGGTCCTCGAACGAGGCGGGCTTGGTCCGCTCCTTGACCGAGTCGGGCACGCGGACCGGGACGTCGAGGAACGCCCGGTCCCGGGCACCGGTGGCCAGGAACGGACAGCCCGCGTCCAGCGAGTTCGGCCGGTAGGGCGCCGTCCCCGCGTGGACGGCGTCCTGGTGGAACCCGTCGCGGAGCAGGTCGTTGACCGGTGCATGCGGCCGGTTGACCGGGATCTGGGAGAAGTTCGGTCCGCCCAGCCGGGTGAGCTGGGTGTCGACGTAGGAGAAGAGGCGCGCCTGGAGGAGGGCGTCGTTGGTGACGTCGATGCCGGGGACCAGGTTGCCGGGATGGAAGGCGACCTGCTCGGTCTCGGCGAAGTAGTTGGTCGGGTTGGCGGTCAGGGTGAGCAGCCCCACGGCTCGCACCGGAGCGATCTCCTCGGGAACGAACTTGGTGGGGTCGAGCAGGTCGATGCCCTCGAACGTCTCGTCCTCGTCGTCCTCGAAGACCTGGAGACCGAGCTCCCACTGCGGGTAGGCACCGGACTCGATGGCGTCGGCGAGGTCGCGACGGTGGAAGTCCGGGTCGACGCCGCCGAGGAGCTGCGCCTCCTCCCAGGTCAGCGAGTGCACGCCGAGCCGGGGTTTCCAGTGGAACTTCACCAGCGCCGTCTCCCCGGCGGCGTTGACGACCCGGAAGGTGTGCACGCCGAAGCCCTCCATCATCCGGTAGGACCGCGGGACGCCTCGGTCGGACATGTTCCACAGCGTGTGGTGCTGCGCCTCGGTGTGCAGCGACACGAAGTCCCAGAACGTGTCGTGCGCGCTCTGCGCCTGCGGGATCTCCCGGTCCGGGTGCGGTTTGCCGGCGTGGATGATGTCGGGGAACTTGATGCCGTCCTGGATGAAGAAGACCGGGATGTTGTTGCCGACCAGGTCGAAGGTTCCCTCGGAGGTGTAGAACTTGGTCGCGAAGCCGCGGGTGTCCCGCACGGTGTCGGCGGAGCCACGTGACCCGAGGACGGTGGAGAACCGCACGAACACCGGAGTCTCGACGTCGCGGCCGAGGAAGGCGGCGTCACAGACCGGCTTGGCGTTCCCGTAGCCGACGAACACGCCGTGGGCACCAGCGCCGCGCGCGTGCACGACCCGCTCCGGGATCCGCTCGTGGTCGAAGTGGGTGATCTTCTCGCGCAGGTGGTGGTCCTGCAGCAGGGTCGGACCCCGGGCCCCGGCTTTCAGGGAGTGATCGGTGTCGCGGAGCCGCGCACCCTGGGTGGTCGTCAGGAACCGGCCCTGCTGGGCGACCCGCGCCGGGGCGACGTCGGTGCTCTCCCCGGTCGCGGTGCGTCGTTCCGGTCCCGCCTGGTCGGGCTTGGGCCGCAGCGGGGTGACCGGCTTGGTCGGTTCCGCCAGGCTCGGCGGCCGCGGTGCCGGTGCGCCGGGGATCGCCGACGGCGGACCGCCCTCACGGACCGTCGTCGCGCGGGCCGCTTCGCTCGCGCGGGTGACGGCGCTGCTGGCCGCCTTCTTCAACGCCTTGCCGGGGTCCTTGCGGTTCGCCATCGGTTTCCTTCCACGGGGAATCATTCGGCTGATCACGTCACGGCGTGCGGAGGGCCCTCCTCTGTCCGGGCCTTCCTCTGGTCAGGCCGCCGGTTCGCGGGGAGGGGTCCGCGCGGCCCGGGTCCCGCTCTCCCAGGCCTCGAGCAGGCGCGAGCCGGAGACCTCGTCGAGCGCGACGCACGCGGCAGCGCCGAAGAGGATGTCTCGCTGGAGGGCCGGCTCGGTCCGGGCCAGCGACCCGCACAGGGAACGGGCGGCGATCTGCTCGTGGACCGCGTCGGCCTCGACGTGCTCGTCGAAGTAGCGGACCACGGCCGGGCCCAGCCCGAGGCGCTCGGCGCCGCCCACGATGCGGCGGCACGGGAGCGAGCTGGTCATCTCGAACGCGGCCAGGTGACCGGCGCAGGCGCCGCGCAGCCGGCGGTGCAGCCCGAACAGGGACATCGCGTTGTTCACGGCGAGGACGTCGGCGGGAGCCTGGTCGACGTAGTACCCGTACTCCGCAGCGAGGCCGACCTCCTGCAGGGCGTCGGCGTAGAGGCGCTGGTGGGACGCTTCCGGACGCCCGGCACCGAATTCGTCGTAGCAGAGCTCGGCCAGGGCGACCTTCGCAGGGCCTGAGATCCGGGGCAGCAGCCAGGTGTGCGCGTCGGTCTCCTTGAGGTGGTAGACGCTCCGCAGCGCGAGGAACTCCAGGAACTGCTCCAGGGTCGCGTGGCGCTGCAGGAAACGCGCCACCGACGGGCCCTCGGGCTCGGTGATCCGCTCGAGCCCGGCGACCAGCGTCGGGCAGCCCGACGCGTCGTCGACCAGGCCCTGGGTGAGGTCGCGGAGCTCGGCCTCGAACGGGCCCTCGAGCTCGGCCCTGATGTCGAGCAGGCACGGATCCCACTCCCGGGCCGGATCCACGTCGTCGAAGCCCCGGTAGTGCAGCTCGTACGCCGCCCACAGCACGATCTGCCGGTCTTCCTCGTCGGTCGGAGCGTGGAAGGACGGCACTGCTCGGTCGCGGAGCAGGGCGGCGAAGACGTCTTCGCTGAGCTCGCCGCGCGGCTGCGGAAGTTTCACGGATCCTCTGCCCTCTCTCTCGGGACTGTGGGAGTACCCCGCGCTCCGGTGGTCATTCGGGGTCGGCAGGAGGATCAGGACGTCCCGGCACGACTGACCGCACCCCGAACCGGGTAGAGGCGGTCCATGTCGACGAGCGCATCCGCCGGGACGTCTGCCCGCAGCCTGCAGTTCGGCCCCCTCACGATCGAGTACGACGCCACCGTCCTGGAACCGCGCGCGTGGACCGAGATGCAGGCGACCTGGGGATCCGAGCTGCTGGCGGGCCTGCCCCCGGGTCCGGTCCTGGAGCTGTGCAGCGGGGCCGGCCACATCGGCCTGCTCACCGTCCACGGGCACGACCGGATGCTGGTCGCGGTCGACTCCGATCCGGCGGCGTCCGCCTGGACCCGCTCCAACGCCGACCGGAACGGGATCGACGTCGACGTGCGGGCGGCGGACATGGCGGTCGCCCTCGGAGCCGAGGAGCTCTTCCCGCTGATCGTCGCCGATCCCCCGTGGGTCCGGCACTCCGAGGTCGGCACCTTCCCCGACGATCCCGTCGGCGCGATCGACGGCGGTCCGGACGGTCTGCGCCTGGCCCGGCGATGCCTGCAGGTCATCGACGCACACCTGACACCACGCGGCACCGCACTGCTCCAGCTCGGGTCCGAGGATCAGGTCGACCGGCTCGACGCCTCGCTACGCCTGACCGACCTGGTCGCGGCCGAGCTGCGCACCGCTGCGGGGCGCGGGGTCGTGCTCCGGCTCGTCCGGCGCTGACCCTCGCCGGGCCACCTTGTGCGTGCCGTCGCACCACGGAGCGCGCTGCGAGAACCCGCACACGCAGATCGCCACGACCGGGCGCGACGGCGTGACCCGGCGACCGTCCGCGGTCTCGACCTCCTCGAGCCCGCGTGCCAGGACCGGGCCACCGGGAACGATCTCGAGCCGGAAGCCGGGCTGGGGGTCTCCCTCGGAGGCGGCCCACCGCCGCTCATCGGTCACGATCACTCCCCTTTCGCCGGTGCGCTCCCGAGTACTACCCGGGAGAACTGATTCGAACCCCGACCGAGGGGTACCGCTGACCCCATGAGAGCTGTCACCTGGCAAGGAACACGTGATGTCCGGGTCGAGGACGTGCCCGACCCGTTCTGCAAGGAGCCCGACGACGTCGTCATCCGGGTCACCTCGTCGGGACTGTGCGGGTCCGACCTGCACCTGTACGAAACCCTCGGGCCCTTCATGACCCCGGGCGACGTCGTCGGCCACGAGCCGATGGGCATCGTCGAGGAGATCGGGGCCGAGGTGACCGAGCTGAAGGTCGGCGACCGCGTCGTCGTACCGTTCCAGATCGCCTGCGGGCACTGCTTCATGTGCGACCGGGGGCTGCCCACCCAGTGCGAGACCACCCAGGTCCGGGAGCACGGATCCGGCGCCGCACTCTTCGGCTACAGCAAGCTCTACGGTCAGGTCCCCGGCGCGCAGGCCGAGTACCTCCGCGTCCCGCACGCCAACTTCGGACCGATCAAGGTCCCGGAGGGCCCGCCGGACGACCGGTTCCTGTTCCTCTCCGACGTCATGCCCACCGCGTGGCAGGCGGTGGAGTACGCCGCGGTACCCGACGGCGGCAGCCTGCTCGTGCTCGGACTCGGCCCGATCGGCGACATGGCCACCCGTGTCGCCGTGCACCGGGGCTACCGGGTGATCGCCGTCGACCTCGTCGACGAACGACTGGCGCGGGCCCGGGCCAACGGCGTCGACACCATCGACCTCCGGGAGGTCGACGACGTCGCGGAGGAGGTGCGCAGCCGCACCGCGGGGCGCGGCACGGACGCCGTGGTCGACGCGGTCGGGATGGAGGCGCACGGTTCGCCGCTCGCCGCGCTCCTGCAGCGCGCGACCGGCCTGCTGCCGCGCGGACTGGCCGCGCCGCTGATGCAACGCGGCGGCATCGACCGGATGGCCGCGCTGAACACCGCGATCGACGCCGTCCGCCGGGGCGGGACCATCTCGCTCGCCGGCGTCTACGGCGGCCAGACCGACCCGCTGCCGATGATGACGCTCTTCGACAAGCAGGTGACGCTGCGGATGGGCCAGGCCAACGTCCGGCGGTGGGTCGACGACCTGCTGCCGCTGGTGCTCGACGAGGACGTCCTGCGTACCGAGACCTTCGCCACCCACCACCTGGCCCTCGAGGACGCCCCCAGCGCCTACGCGGACTTCCAGAACAAGGCCGAAGGCACCGTCAAGGTCGTCTTCCGTCCCTGAACCCCGCACGGTCCGAAGGAGACAAGCCATGAACGACCCGAAGGACAGCGACGCTCACGACAGCGCCATGAAGGCCGACGACAGCGCGCCGAGCCAGGACACCGAGCTGCCCGCCGACCCGGAAGAGGCCCTGCCGGACGAGCGCGTCGGGCCCACCGTGGAGCACCAGGCGGATGCCAACGGCGGTCAGCCTCACTGACTCCTGACGGCCGGGCGCACGCCGGTCGTGAGCGCCCGGACCAGGCTCCGCAGGCAGGCGTCCACGGTGCCGTCGAGCACCTCGCCGGGAGACCCGGCCAGGTGCAGCTCCTCGACCGCCGCGGACTGCCCGCGTCGGGCCACCGCGACGAAGACCGTCCCGGCCGGCACACCCTCGTCCGGACCGGGCCCGCCGACGCCGGTCGCGGCCACCGCGACGTCCGCTTCGAGGAGACGCAGCGCCCCGTCGGCCATCTGCACGGCGCACGAGGCACAGTTCACCGGTCCGGGTGTCACCCCCAGCACCTGGAACTTCACCTCCGGTCGGTACGCCACCACGCCACCGGAGAACCACGACGAGGCGTCCGGCCCCGAGCCGAGGGCCGAGGCGACCCGGCCCGCGGTCAGCGACTCGGCCACCCCCACCCGGAGTCCGGATCCGGCGGCGAGATCTGCCACCTCCCGGATCACCGTCGTACCCGGCTCGCCGCGCGAAACCCGTCTCCCGACGTCCATCAGACCTCCCGTGACCAGGTTGAGATGCCGACCGTGTCTGTGTCTCCTGACCCACTACCCCCGCGCGGACCTCTCATCCTCGGCGCGGCCGTCGCGGTGAGCCGCGCCCCTCGGCCAGGAAGGCGAGCCGGCGCAGCCCCTCCCGGTTGCGAGGTCCGATCACCAGCTGCCGCAACGGCTTCGGGAGCAGGACGCCGGGACCCTCGACGGCGTCCTCCCGGATGCTGACCCGGGACCGTGCGCCGAGGTCCTCGATCGCGATCTCGACCTCGGCAGCGCCGCCCGGCCAGGCGTGCGCCTTCAAGCGCAGCGCGCGCAGCGGCAGGACCTCGAGGACCTCGGTGCGGTCGTCGAGCAGCACGGGCCAGTTGCCCACCGAGTGGTGCAACCGGGTGCCGACCGCCGGCCAGTCGTCGTCGACGTCCCGCATCCTGGCGGCGCCGACGACCCACAGCGGGTACAACCAGCCGTCGGCGAGGACCTCCCAGACCGCTGCGGCCGGAGCCTCGACCTCGCGGTCGATCGTGATCGGACGGTTCGCGCTCATCTGTGCTCCCAGGGATCGGATCGGTCGTCGAGGGTCGGGCGACCCTGGCGCGGGCCGGCGCATCCCGCCACCGGCTGCGGGGCCCACGCGCCCGGGCCGGCGGGCCGGACGCCRACCCCGGGGCGGGTGGTCGCGACCAGCTCGGCGTACAGCTCGCCGTGGTCACGCACCATCCGACCGGTGGAGAAGCGGGCTTCGACCTCGCGGCGGCACGCCGCCCTGTCGAGCGCGGCGGCGCACGGCAGCAACGACGCCAGCGACGGAAGGTCCGCGCGCAGGTAGCCGGTCCGTCCGTCGTCCACGATCTCGGGCGCGGCACCCCGGGCGGTGGTGACGACCGGCGTTCCGCAGGCGAGGGCCTCGATCATCACCAGCCCGAAGGGTTCCGGCCACTGGATCGGGTTGAGCAGCGCCACCGCACCCCCGAGCAGCTCGTACTTCCCGGACTCGTCGACCTCGCCGAGGTACTCGATGTCCTCGCTCAGCAGGGGCGCGACCTTGGCCTCGAAGTACTCGCGTTCCTCGGGCTCGCGCATCTTGGCCGCGATCTTGAGCGGAACGCCGGCGACACGCGCGACGAGGATGGCCTCGTGGATGCCCTTCTCGGGATTCATCCGGCCGAGGAACGCCGCGTAGCCGCCACGTCCTTGCCCCGCCGGCACCCGGTCCAGGTCGAGGCCGTGGTGGATGACGCGCGAGATCTCGATCCGCGCAGCGGTTGACGCCTGGTGGTGGGAGATGGCCACGATGGAGGTGTCGCACTGCATGTGGGAGAAGAGATGACGCAGGTCGGGAGTGAACGGGCCGTGACTGGTCGTGACCACCGGGATGCCCGGTGGCCGGTGGCGGTAGAGCGGGCCGCTCCGCGTGTGGTCGTGGATGACGTCCACGTCGGCCAGGGCGGCGTACGCCCGGGCGACGTGGTCGAGCTCGGTGACGGCGTCTCCCGCGATCGGCGCGTCGCGCTCCACCGCGGCGGTCCCGGGGACGAGCGGGACCGGACAGCTGCTGTTCGCCGGTGCCGCGAGCAGCACCTCGTGACCGTCCCGCACGAACCCGCGCGCCATCCGGTCGACGACTGCCTCGAGGCCGCCGTACGCCGGTGGTGGCACCGGGACCCACGGTGGCGAGATCAAACCGATGCGCATCGTCCCTCCCCCAGTCGACCCCACATCCGCGTCGGTACCCACTTCGGCGCGACCGACTCGTGCGGAGGTCCCAGGACGACAGGGCCGGCCGGAAGGAACCGACGATGACCTCGGGATGGGACTACTCCGGCGCGGCGACGGCCGCCACCGACAACGTGACCCTGGTGGAAGGGTCGTCCTTCTGCGTCAGCGACTCGGCCGGCAGGATCGTGAGCAGCGCGGCCCAGGGGCTCTTCTACCTGGACACCCGCATCCTCTCGTCGTGGTCCCTGGTCCTGGACGGCAGCGAGCTCGAGCCGCTGGACGCGTTCGTCCGGGAGCCGCACCACGCGACCTTCCTCGGTCGGGGAAGGCCGCGCCGCGAGGGGCTCGAGAGCACGCTGCTGGTCCGGCGCGAGCGCTACGTCGGCGCCGGTCTGCGCGAGGACCTGATCGTCAGCAACGCCTCGCCCGAGGCCGCCGGCATCACCCTCGAGATCCTCGCCGACACCGACTTCGCCGACCTCTTCGCCGTCAAGGAGGGCCGTGCCCGGTCGCGGGAGGTCCGGATCGAGAACACGCGCGCGGGCGTCCTCGAGCTCGTCACCCCGGACGCAGGATCCGCGCGAGGGGTCCGGATCCGGGCCGACGGCGCTGAGGCCTTGCCCGGCCGGCTCCGGTTCCAGGTGGTCGTCCCGGCGCGGGGCGAGTGGAGCGCCACCGTCGAGGTGCTGGCCAGCGTCGAGGGCAGGGAGGCGAGGTCGCACTACCCGGTGGACCAGCCGATCGAGCACGCCGCGCCGTCCCGCCGCCTGCGCGAGTGGGCAGACCGGATCCCGGTCGCCTGGAGCGCCGGAGCCGCGCTCGAGAAGACCCTGAGCCGCAGCGCGCAGGACCTCGGGTCGCTGCGGATCTTCGACCCCGAGGACCCCTCGCGCGCGGCGGTCGCGGCAGGAGCCCCCTGGTTCATGGCGCTGTTCGGCAGGGACTCGCTGCTGACGGCGTACATGGCTCTGCCGATCGACCAGGACCTCGCCCTCGGCACGCTGCACACCCTGGCGCGCTACCAGGGCACCGAGGTGAACCCGCTGTCGGAGGAGCAGCCCGGGCGCATCCTGCACGAGATGCGGTTCGGCGAAGAAGCCTCCCTCGTCCTCGGCGGCGGCAACGTCTACTACGGCACCGTCGACGCGACGCCCCTGTTCGTCGTGCTCCTCGGCGAGCTCGCCCGGTGGGGTGCGGCGGAGAGCGACCTGCGCCACCTGGTGCCGCACGCGGACCGGGCGATCTCCTGGCTGGAGGAATTCGGCGACCTCGACGGGGACGGGTTCGTGGAGTACCAGCGGTCGACCGACCGCGGGCTGCGCAACAAGGGCTGGAAGGACTCCTGGGACGGGATCAACTTCGCCGACGGACGCATCGCCGAGCCGCCGATCGCCCTCTGCGAGGTGCAGGGCTACGCCTACGCCGCCTACCGCGCGCGCGCCGCGCTCGCGCGGCAGCTCGGCGAGGACCCCGTCGCCCGTCGCTGCGAGGAGCGGGCAGCGTCGTTGAAGTCCGCCTTCAACGACCGCTTCTGGCTCCCGGAGCAGGGCTGGTTCGCTGTCGGGCTCGACCGCGACAAGAGGCCGATCGACGCTCTCGCCTCGAACATCGGTCACTGCCTGTGGAGCGGGATCGTGGACGACGACAAGGCGGGACCGGTCGCCGACCACCTGCTCTCCGAGCACATGTTCAGCGGATGGGGGGTGCGCACGCTCGCCGACCACATGGGCGCCTACAACCCGCTCAGCTACCACAACGGCTCGGTGTGGCCGCACGACAACGCGTTGATCGTCTCCGGACTCATGAGGTACGGCTACGTCGAGCACGCACAGCGTGTCGCCGAGGGCGTGCTGGCGGCGGCCGAGTGCTTCGACGCGCAGCTGCCCGAGCTGTTCGCCGGGATCGATCGCGACCAATTCCCCCGCCCGATCGGCTACCCGTCGTCGTGCCGGCCGCAGGCGTGGGCCTCGGCCGCGCCCGTCCAGGTGATCCGGGCGCTGCTCCGGTTCGACCCCGACCTGCCGTCGGGGCTGCTCGGCCTGACACCCGCGCTGCCGGACTCCATCGCCGAGCTGCGCGTGCAGAACATCCCCCTCGGAGCGTCTCGGGTCACGCTGTCCGTGGACCCGACCCGCGCCGAGGTCGCGGGCCTGCCCGACGGAGTCGTCCGGACAGCCGGGTGAGGAGGCGACCGGCAGTCGCCGCGGTCACCTCGGGTCGGGGGGCGCCTCGGCCGGCTCGGAGGCGAACAGGTTGAGACCGAGCCGCTCGGCCAGGTACTTCGTCGCGAGCTGGCCGCGCACGCTGTTCCCGGCGGGATCCAGCGGGGGCGAGTACGTCGCCAGGCCGCCCTTACCCGGTGAGATCGTGACGATGCCGCCGCTGACGCCGCTCTTGCCCGGCATCCCGACCTCGTAGAGCCAGTCCCCCGACAGCTCGTAGAGGCCGGCGATCGCCATGACGGCCAGCACGCGGCGGCACACGCCCGGCCCGATCACCCGGACGCCCGTCATCGGGTTGACCCCTCCGTTGGACAGGGTGGACGCCATCACGGCGAGGTCGTGCACGGTCACCTCCAGGGAGCACTGCCGGGTGTAGACGTCGGTGGCCTCCTCGGGGTCGAAGTAGAGCCGGCCGTAGCTCTCCAGGAGCCGTGCGATGCCGCGGTTGCGCATGTTGGTCGCCGACTCCGACTCGTAGACCTCGGTGCTCATGGTCAGCTCGCGGCCGGCGAACCGGGACAGACCGTCTCGCACGGCCGCCCACTTCGCCTCGGCGTCGTCCCCGGCGATCAGGCTGGTCGTGGCGATCGCGCCGGCGTTCACCAGCGGGTTCACCGTGCGCGCGGCGTTCAGCTCGACGGCCATGACGGAGTCGAACGGCAGACCCGTGCCGTTGACCCCCAGCTGGCGCCGGGCTGCTTCGTAGCCGATCTGGTCGCAGGCCAGGGCGAACACGAACGGCTTGGAGACGCTCTGGATCGAGAACCCGGTCTCGGTGTCACCGATCCCGAACGACCGGCCGCGGGCGCCGACGACGCAGATGCCGAACAGGTCGGGAGAGGCCTTCCCGAGCACGGGGATGTAGTCGGCGACGCTGCCCTCGCGGTTGGTCCGGTAGCGCTCGTACGCCTCGGTGACGATGTCGCGCAGGTGACCGGCGTCGGGGAGCTCGCCGGTCGAGATGGGCGGCGGGGAGGTCTCCTCGTCGAACGGGAGGGTCTCGTGCATCGAGAGCTTGGCCATCGTTCCCCGATCTACGCGTTTCCGTCAGCGTAGGGCCTGTCCCCCGGGTGGACCGAGGAACGACGACGACGGCGCCCGGGCCGGAGCCAGGACGCCGTCGTACCGGACGATCAGAGGATGTAGAGCATCTCCTGGTAGGTCGGCAGCGGCCACAGGTCGTCGGCCACCAGGCCCTCGAGCGTGTCCGCCGCGGTCCGCACGGCGTTCATCGCGGGGATGACGGTGTCCCGGGTGTACGCCGCCTCGGCGAGCGCGTCGTGCGGGGTCTCCGCGGCCAGCGCCGCACCGAGGGCCGCGAGCGCGGCGCGCAGCTCGGCCAGCGGCACCGAGACGGCCTCGAGCGGAGCCAGGTCGGCCTCGACCCCGACGGCCTTGAGAGCAGCGAGGTTGGTGGCGACCTCGGTCTGGTAGCGGACGGCGGCCGGCAGGATCACCGTGCTGCCGAGCTCGAGGGTCGAGCGTGCCTCGACGCCGACGCTGTTCACGTACTGCTCGAGACCGATCTCGTAGCGCGAGTGCATCTCGGCCTCGTTGAAGACCTTGTAGGTCGAGAACAGCTCGACCGCCTCCGGGGTGACCAGCTCGGGAAGCGCGTCGACCGTCGTGCGCAGGTTCTTCAGCCCGCGCTGCTCGGCCTCGACCTGCCACTCCTCGGAGTAGCCGTTGCCGTTGAAGATGACCGCGCCGTGGTTGGTGACGATCTCGGTGAGGACGTCCTGCACGGCCTCGTTGAACTCGGTGCCGGCGGCGAGCTTCGCGTCGAGGAAGGTCGCGATGTAGTCCATCGCCTCGGCCATGATCGTGTTGATCACGACCATCGGGGCGGCGACGGTCTGCATCGAGCCCGGCGCGCGGAACTCGAACCGGTTGCCGGTGAACGCGAACGGGCTGGTCCGGTTCCGGTCACCCGGGTCCTGGCCCAGCGGCGGCAGCGTGTCGACGCCGACGAGCAGGGTGCCCTTCTCCTTCGAGCGGGTGGCACCGCCCTTCGCGATCTGGTCGAAGACGTCGGCGAGCTGCTCGCCGAGGAAGATCGAGATGATCGCCGGCGGGGCCTCGTTCGCGCCGAGGCGGTGGTCGTTGCTGGCCGAGGCGACCGAGGAGCGCAGCAGTCCGCCGTGCAGGTGCACGGCGCGGATCACGGCGGCGCAGAAGACCAGGAACTGGGCGTTGTCGTGCGGGGTGTCCCCCGGCAGCAGGAGGTTGCCCTGCGCGGTGTTGCCGAACGAGAAGTTGACGTGCTTGCCGGAACCGTTGACCCCGGAGAACGGCTTCTCGTGGAAGAGGCACTCCATGCCGTGCTTCTGGGCGACCGACTTGAAGATCGTCATCAGCAGCTGCTGGTGGTCCGAGGCGACGTTGGCGCGCTCGAACATCGGGGCGACCTCGAACTGCCCGGGGGCGACCTCGTTGTGCCGGGTCTTGGCCGGGATCCCGAGCTTGAAGAGCTCCCGCTCGGTGTCCATCATGAAGCCGAGGACGCGCTCGGGGATGGCGCCGAAGTAGTGGTCGTCGAACTCCTGGCCCTTGGGCGGCTTGTGGCCGAAGAGCGTCCGGCCCGCGTTGAGCAGGTCCGGCCGCGCCAGGAAGAAGTGCCGGTCGACCAGGAAGTACTCCTGCTCGGGCCCGCAGTAGGAGACGACCCGGTCCGGGGTGTGCCCGAACAGCCGGAGGATCCGCTCGGCCTGCGTGGCCATGGCCTGCTGCGAGCGGAGCAGCGGGGTCTTGTGGTCCAGCGCCTCGCCCGTCATCGAGACGAAGACGGTCGGGATGCAGAGGGTGTTCCCGTTCGGGTTCTCCAGCACGTACGCCGGGCTCATCACGTCCCAGCCGGTGTAGCCGCGTGCCTCGAAGGTGTTGCGCAGGCCGCCGTTCGGGAAGCTGGACGCGTCCGGCTCGCCCTGGATCAGGGTCTTGCCGGAGAACTCGGCGAGTGCGGAGCCGTCACCGGCGGGCTCGAGGAAGCTGTCGTGCTTCTCGGCCGTCATCCCGGTCAGCGGGTAGAAGACGTGCGCGTAGTGGGTCGCGCCCTTCTCCATCGCCCAGTCCTTCATCGCCGACGCGACGGCGTCGGCGACCAGCGGGTCGAGCGGCTCGGAGCGCTCGATGGTCGCGACCACGGACTTGAAGACCGACTTCGGCAGCCGGCGTTGCATCACCGAGACGCTGAAGACGTTCTCGCCGAAGATCTCGCCCGGCGCCTCGCCGATGTCGAAGCTCGCGGTCGGCGGCACGTAGGCCTCGACGTCCTTGATGGCCTGCAGACGAACGTTGTTTCCGCTCAAGGGAAGGACCCTAATCTCCTAGTCGGACCGCGTCAGGTGAGAACGCTCCGCCGAAGGTAGGCCGCCCGATGACCTCGGTTGTCTCCGAAATGTTTCCGGCACGTTAACTGGGCGCCCCGGACGAGGAGATCCACGCCACACCTTCCAGGAAACGTCAGCTCAGCCGGGTCCACTCCTCCAGCACCACGAGGGTCTTCGTGCTGGCGACGCCGGCCCCGGCGCGGAGCTGGCCGACCACCCGGCGCAGGTCCTCGACGCCCTCGACCCTGATCCGGACCAGCGCGTCGGGGTCACCCGCGAGGGTGAGGACGCCGGCGACCTCCGGGATCTGCGCGACGAACTCGAGCACCTGGGCGAGGTCGAGGTCGTCGGAGAAGGTGAGCTCGGTCATCGCCTCGATGCCGGTGGCGATCCGGCCGTGGTTGACCTGCACCGTGTAGCGCTCGATCACGCCCAGCTTCTCCAGCCGGGCGATCCGGCGCTGCACCGGCGCCACGGTCAGTCCGACGAGGGCGGCGATGTCGCGCAGCGACCGGCGCGCGTTCTCGCGGAGCAGGTCCAGGATCGTCCGGTCGATGTCGTCGATGACAGCCAGTTCGCTCACGCAAGAAAGCGTAACCTCTGATGCTGGTTCGTTGCGCGCAGAGGCACGATCACTCGGCAGGAGTTGCGGATCGTCGCCAAAGTGGGTTGTCCGAGTTGTGACCGGGCCCACTTCTCACGGATCCTCGTGCGACCCCCGCCTGCCGATCCAGGAGTGCCGATGGCCGCCAGCACCTACACCGCCGACCTCGTCGACGAGCGCGCCGTCGGCCTGCCGGCGCAGACCGACACCGGTTACGACCTCGACGACCGGTTCCGCACGGACGCTCCCCCGGTGCTGCTCACCGGCGTGCAGGCGATCGCCCGGCTCCTCGTCGAGCACCGGGCCCTCGACCGCCGCCGCGGCCTGCGCACCGCCTCCTTCGTCTCCGGCTACCAGGGCAGCCCGCTGGGTGGCCTCGACCGGCTGCTCGCCGGCATGCAGGACGTCCTCGACGAGAACGACATCCGCTTCGTCCCGGGGCTCAACGAGGAGCTCGCCGCCACCGCCGTGTGGGGCAGCCAGGTCGACCTGCCGCTCGGCACCGGCACCCACGACGGCGTGACCGGGTTCTGGTACGGCAAGGGTCCGGGAGTGGACCGGGCCACCGATGCCCTGCGCCACGCCAACATGTACGGCGTCAACCGGCGCGGCGGCGCGGTCCTGCTGGTCGGCGACGACCCGGCGTCGAAGTCCTCGACCGTGCCGGCGGTCAGCGAGCGGTCCCTGGCAGCCCTCGGGATTCCGGTGCTGTTCCCGCGCAACGCCACCGAGATCGTCACCCTCGGCCTGCACGCGATCGAGATGTCGCGGGCATCAGGCTGCGTCGTCGCGCTCAAGATCGTCGCCGACGTCGCCGACGGTGCCTGGATGGTCGACGGGGCCGACCTCCACGTCACGCCCGTGACGCCGGCCATCGACTGGAACGGCCACCCCTACGCCTACACGCAGAGCCCGATCGTGCTGCGGCCGGCGATGATCGTCGGCGCCGAGGCCGAGCTCGTGGGCCCGCGCACGGCGCTGGTCCACGAGTACTCGGCGCGCAACGGCCTCAACGTCGTCGAGGTCGACGCGCCGGCGGCGCGGCTCGGTCTCGTCGCCTCGGGCAGCTGCTTCGACTCCCTGCGCCAGGCGCTCACCGACCTCGGCGTGACCGATGAGGCGCTGGTGGCCGCCGGCGTGCGCCTGATGCGGATGGGCCTGATGAGCCCCGTCGAGCCCGAAGCGGTCCGGCGCCTCGCGCACGGCCTCGACGAGATCCTCGTCGTCGAGGACAAGACCTCGTTCATCGAGATGCAGATCCGCGACCTCCTCTACGGCACCGAGCGGGCGCCGAAGGTGCTCGGGAAGAAGGACGCCGCCGGGCGACAGCTGATCCCGGCCGACGGCGAGCTCACCGCGGGTCGTCTCCTGGCCCCGCTCCGGCACGCGCTCGAGGGTTGGCTGACGGTGACTCCTCCCCCGGTGACGCGCAAGGCGCTGCCGCTGCTGCCGGTCAACCGCTCGGCGTACTTCTGCTCGGGCTGTCCGCACAACCGCTCCACCGTGCTCCCCGACGGCTCGATGGGCGGCGGCGGGATCGGCTGCCACGCGATGGTGACCATCTCCGACCGTCCGGAGAGCACCGTCACCGGCGTGACCCAGATGGGTGGCGAGGGCGCGCAGTGGATCGGCCAGGCCTGGTTCACCGACGCCGAGCACATCTTCCAGAACGTCGGCGACGGCACCTTCTTCCACTCGGCCCAGCTCGCCGTGCAGGCCTGCATCGCCGCCGGGGTGAACATCACGTACAAGCTCCTCTTCAACGAGGTCGTCGCGATGACCGGCGCCCAGGACGCCGAGGGCGCGCTCACCGTCCCGCAGCTCACCCGCAAGCTGCACACCGAGGGCGTCGCGAAGATCGTCGTCTGCGCCGAGGACCCCTCCCGCCACCGGCGACGCGACCTCGCCCCCGGCACGCTGCTCTGGGACCGCGACCGGCTCGACGAGGCCCAGCGGATGCTCCGCGAGGTCCCGGGGGTCACGGTGCTGATCTACGACCAGCACTGCGCCGCCGACGCGCGCCGCCAGCGCAAGCGCGGCGGGCTGCCGGCGCGCACCAAGCGGGTCGTGATCAACGAAGCCGTCTGCGAGGGCTGCGGCGACTGCGGCCAGAAGAGCAACTGCCTCTCGGTGCAGCCGGTCGAGACCGAGTACGGCCGCAAGACCCGCATCGACCAGACCTCCTGCAACACCGACTACAGCTGCCTGGACGGCGACTGCCCCTCGTTCGTGACCGTCGAGACCGCCCCGAAGACGCGCCGCCGGCCGCGGCGGAAGACGCGGTCGACCTCCCGGAAGCGGTCGGTCCCGACCCCGCCCGAGGTCGCTCCCAGCCTGGCCGAAGCGCGCGTCGGCTCCACGCAGAACGTTTTCATGGTCGGCATCGGCGGCACCGGCATCGTGACGGTCAACCAGGTGCTGGCCACCGCCGCGATGCGGGCCGGCTACTCCGTGGAGTCGCTCGACCAGACCGGACTCAGCCAGAAGGCCGGGCCGGTCGTCGGCCACCTGCGCTTCGCCGACGGCGACCTCGAGCCGGCCAACCGCCTCACCCCCGGCTCGGCCGACTGCTTCCTCGGGTTCGACCTGCTCACCCTCGCCGAGGACCGCAACCTGCTCTTCGGCGATGCCGGACGCACCCGGGCCGTCGTCTCGACCAGCCGGACCCCCACCGGCGCCATGGTCCACGACCCCTCGGTCCAGCACCCCGACGAGACCGACCTGCTCGCGCGGGTCACCTCCGCGACGAGCGACCTCGTCGACTTCGACGCCCTCGAGACCGCCGAGCGGATCTTCGGCAGCACCACCGCCGCGAACTTCCTGCTCGTCGGCGCCGCGTACCAGAGCGGGGCCCTGCGGCTCCCCGCCGCGGCCATCGAGGAAGCGATCGGCATCAACGGCACCGCGGTCGCGGCGAACGTCGCCGCCTTCCGCTGGGGCCGGGTGGCCGTGGCCGACCCGGCGGCGTTCCGGGCCGTGAACCAGCGCACCGCACCGGTCGTCACCCGGCAGGTCCCGGCCTCCGTCACGGGCTCCGGGCTCACCGGCGAGCTCCGCCGGATCGTCGAGCAGCGGGCCACCGACCTGGTCGGCTACCAGGACGAGCGGCTCGCCGACGCCTACGTCGACGCCGTCGTCCGGGTCGCGGCCGCCGAACGCGCCCTCACCACCGACACCCGGTTCAGCGAGGCGGTGGCCCGGCAGCTGTTCAAGCTGACGGCGTACAAGGACGAGTACGAGGTGGCCCGGCTGCTCACCGACCCGGAGTTCCTGGAGTCGGTCGGCGGGTCCTATCCCGGCGGCGAGGTCGCCTTCCAGCTGCACCCGCCGGTGCTGCGCGCGCTCGGCCGGACCAAGAAGATCAGCTTCAAGCCCCGCTCGCACGGTTCGCTGCGCGCGCTGGCCCGGATGAAGGCGCTGCGCGGCACCCGCGCCGACGTGTTCGGCTACGCCCACCTCCGCAAGATCGAGCGCGACCTGCGCGACCACTACCGCGCTCTCGTGCTCGACCTCGCCGGCGACCTGACCGTCGAGGGCTACGAGCGCGCCGTGCGGATCGCGGAGCTGCCGGACCTGGTCCGCGGCTACGAGACGGTCAAGCTGCGCAACGTGGCGACGTACGCCGAGGCGCTGCGCGCGCTCGAGGTCGAACCGCCGGCGTCGCTGACGGTCTGACCCCGGGCGACCGGGCGAGTCAGTCGGTCAGCGACTCCAGCGCGACGACCATGGCGAGCACGAGTCCGACGTCCTCGCCCTCGGTCACCTCGACGCCGTAGGTGTCCCGGACCCGGAACCAGCGCTTGGAGATGTTCGCCACGGTGTCACCGTCGCGCTCGATCTCGTACTCGTGGTCGACGATGTTGCCCTTCGCCTTGAGGTCGGGACCGTCCTCGACGTCGATGGCGAAGCGGTCCCGGATCCCGACCATCGCCTTCTTGACGGTCGCCACGGTGTGGCCGTCCCGCTCGATCGCGACCTTGTCGCGGACGCTGAGCTTCTTCTCCTGGATCTTCGCGACCTCCTGCCCGGAGGCGTTCTCGAGGAGGAACGTGTCCCGGAGCCGCATCGCCTTCCCGTCCACCCGGTAGGCGCGCTGGCCCTGCTCGTCCTCGATCCAGAAGTCGTCGCCGATCGAGGCCAGCTTCTCCTTCATCCGGAACCGTTGCGGGTCCCCGGCGCCGTCGCGCCGTCCACGCAGAAGTCCCATGGTCGTGACCGCCTCTCGAAGGACTGTTTCCTCACCCTAGGCGCGCGCGGCTCCGGGGCACAGCCTCAGCGAGGTGCGAGCACTCCTCGGCGGTCGCCTTCAGCTTCTCGGCCAGCGCCTGCTTGGACAGGGAGGACGCTCCGGTCACGTTCGCGTTCGCGGCCTGCTGCTCGAGGTCGGCCTTGGTGATGTCCTCGGGCATCTCGCCGAGGTGCTCGCCGCGGCTGGCCAGGAACGACTCCCCCAGCTTGTCGAGCGTGTCCGCGTCCAGGTTGGTCCGCATGCCGGGAAGCACCGAGGACTCCTCCTCCTGGATGTGGTGGGTCACCGCGTGGATCAGCTTCTCCAGCTTCGCGTCGAAGCCGGCTCCGCCCGGATCGGCCGCAGCGACCGCGGCGGCGAGCTGGTCGGCCTCGAGGTGCTCCTTCTGGCTGTGCTCGACGTCCTCGGCGATGCCGGCCGATGCCGCGGCGGGGTAGACCTCGGCCTCCTCGGCGCGACTGTGCGCGGTCAGGAGCGCCACCATGACCGGCGTCAGCAACGGCCGCTTCTCCGGCTCCGTCTGCAGCTGGACGAAGAGCCGCTCCAGCTCGCGGTGGTCGGACATGATCAGGTCAACGACGTTCGATTTCATGCAACTGCCTCTCGCGGGCGGGCCGACGGTGTGAAGCACCCCGTACCCAGCGCCAGGCTGTTCAAGCCGGGCATGCATCGACCACCGCGGGGTACCGCAGGTGCGCGGGGAACCACCGACGGCGGCCTCCCGGCGCCGGACGAGCCCCCGGGCGAGGCCCCGGGCGAGGAGGGTGTGTCGTGGAACCGAATTCTCAGGACCGCAGCCCGGCCAGGCACTGGGCGTTGATCGGACTGCTGCTCACCCCGGCGATCGTCCTGCCGCTGTGGGTGGCCCTCTACGACCGGGAGGACCCGACGCTCTTCGGGTTCCCGTTCTTCTACTGGTTCCAGTTCGCACTGATCCTGATCGCGGTCGCGCTCACGCTCCCCGCGTACCTCATCGCGCTCCGCGCCGATCGTGCCGACCGGCTCCGCCACGGGCTCCCGGAGGTTCCCGACGGGACGGGCTCGGACCGGAAGGCCGGTGACCGACCGTGATCGACAACGTCGACGGCGTCGCTTTCGGCGTCTTCATCTTCTTGTTCCTGGTCGTGACGGTGCTCGGCTTCGCCGCCGCACGCTGGCGCCGCGCGAAGTCGCTGGACAGTCTCGACGAGTGGGGCCTGGGTGGGCGCGGCTTCGGCACCTTCATCGCCTGGTTCCTCATCGGGGGCGACATCTACACCGCGTACACCTTCATCGCGGTGCCCGCGACCCTGTACGCCGGCAGCGCGGTCGGCTTCTTCGCCGTCCCGTACACGATCGTGGTCTACCCGCTGATCTTCCTGTTCCTGCCGCGGCTGTGGTCGGTCAGCCACCGGCACGGCTACGTCACGCCGGCGGACTTCGTGCAGGGCCGGTACGACAGCCGCAGCCTGGCGCTGGTGGTCGCACTCACCGGCATCCTGGCGACGATGCCCTACATCGCCCTGCAGCTGGTGGGCATGCAGGTGGTGCTCGAGGTGATGGGGATCGGCACCGGCAGCGGCTGGTTCGCCCAGGACCTGCCGCTGTTCATCGCGTTCGTCGTGCTCGCCGCCTACACCTACTCCAGCGGCCTGCGTGCGCCGGCCCTGATCGCCTTCGTCAAGGACACGCTGATCTACCTCGTGATCATCGTCGCGGTGGTCTACATCCCGTCGCAGGTCGGCGGGTGGGACCACATCTTCTCCTCGGTGTCGGCCGGCTTCGCCGACTTCAACAAGGCGAACGCCGACGCGATCGCCGCCGGGCAGGCGTCCCCGAAGGCGACGATGCCGCCGCCACCGCTGCAGTGGGCGTACGCCTCCCTGGCGCTCGGATCCGCGCTGGCGCTGTTCATGTACCCGCACTCGGTGACCGGGGTGCTCTCGACGCGAAGCAGGTCGGTGATCCGCCGCAACGCGGCCCTGCTGCCGGCGTACTCGTTCTTGCTCGGGCTGCTCGCCCTCCTCGGCTTCGTCGCCATCGCGGCCGGCGTCAAGGTCGACAACCCCCAGCAGTCGGTGCCGCAGCTCTTCGAGGACCAGTTCAGCCCGTGGTTCGCGGGCGTGGCGTTCGCGGCGATCGTCATCGGCGCTCTCGTGCCGGCCGCGATCATGTCGATCGCGGCCGCCAACCTCTGGACCCGCAACATCTACCGCGCCTTCATCAACCCCGGCGCCACCCACGCCCAGGAGGCCACGCAGAGCAAGGTCGTCTCGCTGCTGGTGAAGTTCGGGGCGCTGGTCTTCGTGCTCGCGCTGTCCAAGGACTTCGCGATCAACCTGCAGCTGCTCGGCGGGGTGTGGATCCTGCAGACGCTGCCGGCCATCGTGATCGGCCTCTACACCCGGTGGATGCACCGGTGGGCGCTGTTCGCGGGGTGGGCGGTCGGCATGGCCTACGGCACCTGGCTGGCGTACGGCGTGAAGTCGCCGGTGCAGGACCACTTCGGTGGCCCTCTCGTGAACTTCCCGGGCACCGAGACCAAGTTCTACATCGCGCTGATCGCCTTCGCCGCCAACCTGCTCGTCGCCGTGGTGCTGACGGTCGTCCTCCGGGCGCTGGGGGTCGACGAGGGTGTCGACCGGACCCGGCCGCAGGACTTCCACGCCGATGCCGGCGACCCCGGGGTCGAGAACGAGCTCGACCCGAGCGAGCCGGTCCACGCCTGAACCCGGAGGCCGTCCCGACCTCCCCGACGTTCGCCGGAACCGATCCCGGGTACTGGACCGTCACACGGCAGGCAACGCGACCCAGGGCGATGCCGAGCACGGAAAGGCGCAAGGGTGAGTCCTTCGAGCATCGAGCTGCCGATCCCGGAACCGGTTGACGACCTCCTCCGGCAGCAGGAGCAGGCGGTCCCGAGCCATGCGGCGTTCGCCGTCGGCGGCGATTTCACGGTGGGCGCCGAGGAGGAGCTGCTGCTCGTCGACGACCGGAACCGCCTGCTGGCGACTCCGCGGGACGGGTTGGTGGCGGCCCTGGCCGGCCGCTCCGGCAGCACGGTCACGCCGGAGCTCTTCGGGGCCGAGATCGAATTCGCCACCCCCGTGGCGCGGAGCGGGGAAGAGGTCGGCAGCTGCCTGCGCGACCTGCGCTCGGCGTTGCGGGCGGCGGGCGGCCGGGCGATGGCCGTCGGGGTGCACCCGGCCGGAGAGCTCGGCGACGTCGCGGTCACGAGATCGGCGCGCTACGACGCGATCGGTTCGAGCCTGGCAGGACTGCTGCGGACCCCGACCGCCGCGCTCCAGGTGCACGTGGGGATGCCCGATGCCGAGTCGGCCTTCGTCGCGATGCGCGGCCTGCGCCACCAGCTGGCGCTCTTCCGGGCGCTGGCCTGCGGCTCGCCGTACTGGCACGGCCGGGACTCGGGCCTGGCGTCGGCGCGGTGGGCGGTCGTGGGGTCCTACCCGCGGAGCGGCGTCCCGCCCGTGTTCCGGTGCTGGGAGGAGTACCTGGTCCTCGCCGACGCGCTCGCCGCCGCGGCCGAGGTGCCCGACGACAGCTGGATCTGGTGGGACCTGCGGCCGCGTCCACGGCTCGGCACGCTCGAGGTGCGCGTCCTGGATGCGCAGCCGTCCCTCGCCGTCGTCGCCGGGATGGTCAGCCTCGTCCAGGGGCTGGCGAGGGCCGCCGTGGAGCGTCCCCGGCAGGTCGACGTCCCCTCCGCCGTTCTCGCGGAGAACGACTTCCGCGTGGCCCGCGACGGTCTCGACGCGCGCATCGTCGACCTCCACGGCACGATGCGCCCGGTCCGGGAGCTCGCCGTCCAGGCGATCAGCGATGCGCGGTCAGTGCTCGCCGCGGACGGTCTCGACGGCCCGCTGTCGGCCCTCGAGCGACTCCTGTACGCCGAGCCGGAGTACGACCGGCAGCGCCGGTTCCATCGCGAGCACGGGATGGCGGGCCTGCTGCGCGACCTGACCGCGCGCACCAGCACCGCGTTCTGACGGACCGCAGCCGGACCGGCCCGCCCCGTCAGCCCGACTCGGCCCGCAGGAGGCGTGCCACCGCCCGGTCCAGGGCGTCGGGGCCTTCGGGAAGCGGTGCGAGCACCGTCCCGGACTCGAAGAGGTCGAGGACCCGCGGGTCCACGTAGGAGGACCGCGCGACGGTCGGGGTGTTGCCCAGCAGGTCCGCTGCTTCCGCGAGCGCCTCGTTGACCCTGCGCTTGCGGGCGCGTGCCGACTCCGGCGCCGGAGGTCTGGCGAGCTCGGCCGCGACGGTGACGGTGGCGTGCCAGGTCCGGAAGTCCTTCGCGGTGACGTCCAGGCCGGTCAGCTGCCGGATGTGCTCGTTGACCTCCTCGGGCGTGACCGGGTGCCACCGCCGGCCGGTCCTCGTGGCCAGCAGGCGCGGATCCGAGCGCCGGGTCCGGCGCAGCCGGGTGACGGCCTCGACGACGACCGGGTCCTCGATCACGATCTCGTGATCGACCTCGGCCTTGCCGACGAACCGGAAGGTGACGGTCCCGTTCCTGCAGGTGACGTGTCGCCGCTCGAGCGTGGTCAGACCGTGGGTCTCGTTCTCCGCGGTGGCCTGCTCGGACCCGGGGCGGAAGCAGCCGAGGTCGATCAGGCGGACCGCCAGCGCCAGCACCCGGGTTCGCTCGGTGCCGTTCTCGCCGACCTCGGCGGACAGCTCCCGACGGAGCCTGCGCCGCAGTCCGGGGAGCTTCTCGCCGAGGTCGATCACGCGGTCGAACTTCTCCAGGTCCCGCTGCGACCGCCACTGCGGGTGGTAGAGGTACTGGCGTCGTCCGGCACCGTCCGTGCCGACCGCCTGGAGGTGGCCCCGCGGGTGCGGACAGATCCAGACCTCGGTCCACGCGGGCGGGATCACCAGCGCGCGGACGCGTTCGACGTCCTCCGGGGCGAGCGGCTCCCCGTTCTCGTCGAGGTACCGGAAGCCTCGCCCGTGCCGGACCCGACGCCACCCCCGGTCGTGCTGGGAGACCCTGCGCAGCCGCATCGATCAGGCCCGCCGACGCCGGCGGCCGCGATCCTCGGCGATGTGCACGACCGCGGCGTCGGGTCGCACCCGCAGGACCGCGTCGTCCCAGTCGATGTCCTCCACCGCGTCCCAGGGCACGATCCGGATGTGACGGTGCAGCCACTGCACGACCAGGTTCACCAGCCAGGGACCGTTGAAGTCGCCGCGGTCGTAGCCGAGGAGCGAGCCGGGGCGCCCGGGCCCGACGACGACGTGGGTGAGGACCAGCCCGTCGCCGCGTGGGTCGACCCGGACGTCGAGGACCTTCCCGCGGAGCTCGTCGTGGTCGCTGAGCACCTTCATCCCGATCAGCTCCCCCATCCGCTTCAGGGTCGTCCCGCTCGGTGGCCGGGGCTGGCGGTCGAGGAGTCCGTCGCGGTGCGCCGAGAGCTCCACGGCGGAGCCGAGGTGCGTGATCGTGTCCAGGGGGAACGAGAGCGGCACGTCCCGGTCGGCGTACTGGACACCGAGGCTGATCCACCGCGCGCGCAGCCAGTGACCGGACCTGCTCGAGAGCCGGGGCACCAGAGCCGCGGGCCCGGTCAGGACCCGGGTGATCGCCGGTGCGGCGCCCGGACGGAAGCTGAGCTCGAGGTCGTCGACCTTGCACACGTGCATGCCGTCGACGTCGATGACCTGCCGGTCGAGCAGGTGCAGCGCCGCGTCGAACCTCTCCCGCTCGAGCCGGTTGTCCATCACGACCCCATTCCGGTGATCACCAGCAACGGGATCGCCGCGACCGCGGCGACGAAGACCAGGACGAGGTAGACGGTCCCGAGGGCGTTCGCGGCCCGGCCGTTGGTGTGGTCACCCATGTAGTCCTTGTCGTTGGCGACGACGAGGATCGGGAAGTAGGTCAGCGGCAGCGCCACCGCCGAGGCGACCACCGAGACCTCGGTGACCATGATCGGGTCGACGCCGGTCATCAGGACGGCGACCGCCGCCAGGGTGGCGAGCAGGAGCACCAGGTGGAAGCGGGTCGCGTCGCGAGGCTTGACGAACTTGCCCCACTGCCACCCGAAGTACTGGGCGAGGCTGTAGCCGGCGGACAGCCCGGTCTCGCACGCGGCGCCGAAGGTGGCGGCCACGAAGCCGAGCAGCGCGACGGCCAGCCCGATCTTGCCGAGCGCCACCCCGACCGGAAGGGCGACCTGGCTCAGGGACGACACCTCGACCGACAGCGGGCCGAAGACCTCGGCGGCGCAGCCCGCGATCGCCAGGGAGAGCATGCCGCCGAGCGGGAACCCGACGAACACGTTGGACCGCATGGTGCTCAGGTCCTTCTCGGTCCACCCCTCCTCGACCCCGCCCGAGGAGAAGAAGAACACCTCGTACGGCGTCATCGCGGCACCGAACAGCGCCACCGCGTAGTAGGCGTAGGTCGTCCACGTCTCGTCCGCCGGCTTGTCGGCCGTCACGAGCTGGTGCGCCAGGTCCCCCCACGCCGGCGCCAGCTTCCACAGCGCCACCGCGAACACCACCAGGGCCAGACCGAGCAGGCCGAGGACGTTCTCCATCACCGAGAACTTCGCCCGCCAGAGGACCAGCCAGACGAGCAGGCCGACGACCGGCACCACCAACAGGTCGTTGACGGAGCTGACCAGCGACAGCGCGAGCGCGACACCTCCGATCTCGGCGATGAAGGTCAGCACGGTGACGGCCAGGGACGCCGCGAGGTTCAGCAGGCCCATCCGGGGGCCGAGCCGTTCGCGGACCAGATCGAAGGTGGCCCGGTTGCTGCACGCGGCGACCCGGCCGGACATCTCGGCGAAGACGCAGATACCGAGCACGCCGACGATGACGACCAGCCCCATCGAGAGCCCGAACCTGGCGCCCACCTGGGCGTTGACCACCAGGTCACCGATGTCGACGAAGCCCCCGATGGCCGTGAGGATGCCCAGTGCCAGGGACAGCAGGCGCTTCACGGGATCATCCCCGGCAGGTCCGCCTGCAGCGCCGTGACCGAGCGGTACTGGAGCTTGACGGCGGCGAGGGCCCGCCGGCGGCCGGCGGCATCCCCGGCCGTCGCCGCGTTGCTGGCCGTGTTGAGCACCTCCAGCGACCGCAGCAGCGCGGCGACGACCCGGCGGTTGGCCTCTTCGGTCCCGCCGGGCGGCTGGGTCGTCAGGAAGCTCGCGGTCTCCTTGTCCAAGGTGGTGATCGAGTCCCGCACGGCGACGACCACGAAGTTCTGCGTGAGGTTCGAGTCCCGCTGGTTCTCCAGGACCAGCTCCGTGGTGCCGAGGCTGCTCACCGCCGTACCCAAGGTGGTGTCCGCCTGTTCGGCCCAGGCGCTCGACGACCCGGCCGCGCCGATGCGCACCGAGCAGCCGGTCACCGCCACGACGAGGACCAGGACGACCAGCAGGACGGGTCGGATGCGCCGACCCGCACGACTACTGCCTGGATGCCGCCCCACTTCTCTGGTCCTCCTGCCCGCGTCTCCGCCGCCGCCGGCGGAGCAGTCGGCCAGAAGTGCGCCGACGAGCACCCGGTACCCGGCGGCCCGGCCACCGAAACGAGGGCGTCAACGACCGCGCGCGGGGTACTTCAAGCACCAGACCGAACCGACACCCCGAGACGGAGGCAGCGCCATGAGCGAGAGTCAGCAGAAGACCGACGACGGCCGGGAGGGGCAGGACACCGGTGGTGCCACCGCCGACACGGTCTCCGATCCGGCCCGTTCCGACGAGCCCGGTCAGGACTGGTCGACCGAGGGCGGCGCGACCCCGGCCGGCCCGGCGACCGACGTCGACCCGGACCAGGTCGCGGACGACACGTGAGGGTCGACCGTCAGCGCGGATCGTGGGCGTCCTCCCGCTGCTCGCTCCCCGGCTCCCGGTGCCCCAGGCTCTGGTGCCGGCCGCGGGTGAGGCGGAGCGTGCGTCCGCGCCGGACGTCCTCCCGGTCCTTCTTCCCGGCCGCGACGATGCCGCGGTCGTCCCGCACCGGGAGCTGAAGGGTCTCCTCGGCGGGGAGCCCGGCCTGCAGCTCGCGGGCCCGTTCGAGCTCGGCATCCAGCTCGGCACCGAACAGCAGCGCCAGGTTGGTGATCCAGAGCCAGAGCAGGAACACCACGACCCCGGCCAGGGACCCGTAGGTCTTGTTGTAGCTGGAGAAGTTCGCGACGTAGAGGCCGAAGAGCGCCGACGCCGCCGCCCAGACCACGATCGCGACGACGGCACCCGGGCTGATCCAGCGGAACTTCGGCTGCTTCACGTTCGGGGTCGCGTAGTACAGCAGGGCGACGATCAGGACCACGGCCGCGATCAGGACCGGCCACTTGGCGACGTCCCACACCGTGACCGAGGTCGACCCGAGGCCGATCGCGTCCCCGACCGCGCGGGCCACCGAACCGGTCAGGACCAGCCCGAGCGCGACCAGGGTGGCGAGCACGACGGTGACGACCGTGACGGCCAGCACCGTGGGCCGCAGCTTCCACAGCGGGCGTCCTTCGTCGACGCCGTAGATCCGGTTCATGCCACGTCCGAACGCGCCGACGTAGCCCGACGCCGACCAGAGCGCGACCGCCAGGCCGAGCACCAGCCCGAGGCCGGCGTTCTGCGTCCGGCTCAGCTCGCGCAGCACCGGCGCGAGGTTGTCCGCGGCCCCGGTGGCACCGACGTCGCGGAGGATCTGCAGCAGCGTGCGGACCGTCTCCTCCCCCTGCCCGGCGAAGCCCACGACGGAGAGCATCGCGATCGCCGCCGGGAACACCGAGAGGAGCGCGTAGTAGGTCAGCGCGGCGGCGATGTCGGTGCACTGGTCGGTCGAGAACTCGCGAGCCGTCCTGCGGGCGAGGTAGCGCCAGGACGAGCCGGTCAGGTCGCTCGGCGACTCGGCCTTCGGCGCGCCGGCGTACTCCTCGCCGGTCACGGCTGGCCCGCCACCCGAGCGTCGCGGTGCCCGTCGCGAACCACCTGACCGCGTCATCCGTTCTCCCAGGGCGTCAGCGGCGTGACGGCCGGCCCCTCGATGACCTCCCCGCCGGGAGCGAAGCGCGAGCCGTGCAGCGGGCAGTCCCAGCTCTGCTCGGCGTCGTTCCAGCGCAGCGTGCCGCCGAGGTGGGTGCAGACCGCGCGGACGGCGCATCCTTCCGCGACCACTCCGACCGGACGCGGATCGACCCCGACGCGCCCGACCTGGCCCACCACGGGCGGGTGGTCGGGTGACACCGTACGGCGCTCGGCCTCGACCAGGCGCGCGGCCGCGGTGCCGGCGGCACGGAGGTTGTACCCGAGCAGGGTGGCCGCGTCGGCCGGGCGGGTGACGCGGCGCTCCAGCGGAACCGCCCAGGACGGGGAGTCGCCCAGGATCATGCCGGTGATCCGCAGGCTCGCGGCCACGGAGTTCGCGAGGCCCCACTTGTCGTACCCGGCAGCGAGCCAGATGGACCCCCGGCCTCGCGGCAGCCGGCCGACGTACGGGATGCCGTCGTGGCTCCGGTAGTCCTGGGCCGACCAGGCGTGCGTCTCGACGGCGTCCGGGTAGTGCCGGCCGACCCAGCGCCTGAGCTCCTCGACCCGTGCGCCCTCCGCGCGGCCGCGGCCCACGACGTGCCCCGCCCCGCCGACGAGGAGCACGTCGGGATCCCCGGGGACGTCCCGGAGCGACCGGACCTCCGGTCCCGCCGAGATCATCATGCCCGGGAGCTTCTGCGCGCCGGTGAAGGCCAGCAGGTAGGAGCGGCGCGCCTCCAGCTTCGCGAAGTACAGCCCGCGATCGAGGATCGGTGCCCCCGTGGCGAGCACGAGGTGCCGGCACCGGAACCGTCGTCCGGCGGCGGTCCGGACCGCCGGCGAGCGGCCCCACGAGGCGGCGACCACCCGGTCGCCCTCGACGACCCGCCCACCGTGGCCCTCGAGCTGCTGGACCAGCGCCTCCAGGACCGCCATCGGGTCGAGCTGCACCTGGTCCGGGAGCACCACGGCCCCGTGCACGTCGAACGGGACGTCCAGCGACGAACGCCAGCGCGCGTCGAGACCGAGCCGCGTCAGCGCGCTCAGCTCGTCCTGGACCGCCGGGACCGCCGCCGCGTCGGCAGCGAAGGTGATGGCGTCACGCAGCTGGTACCCGACGCCGTGGTCGTCGCAGAACCGGCGCAGCCAGGCGGCCCCTTCGCTGTTCGCGTCCGCGTAGGCGCGCGCGACGGCGGCGGAGTGGGTGGAGGAGATCTGGGAGACCTTCGTGCCCTGGAGCACGGAGACCTTGCCGGTGTTCTTCCCCGACGCCAGCGCGCCCACGCGCGTCGCCTCCACGACGACGACCTCCAGTCCGGCCCTGGCGAGGAGCAGAGCGGTGCACAGGCCGGTCAGACCGGCACCGACGACGACGACGTCGGAGTCCTCGCTCCGACGGTCCTCGGCGGCCACCGGCACCGCGCGGTCCCAGTACGAGCGTGCCCCGGTCGTCATGGGTGAGGGCGTACCCGCTCCGGTCGGCGCCATGCATCGCGCCGCGGCGGCACCCGGGACGGGGCACCCGGAGGCACCCGCACGTGTGCATCCGGCCGCGACGGGTACAGGGACCAGGTCCGCAACCGAGGAAGGACTCCCATGGGAACCGACGACAAGCTCCACAACAAGGCCGAGGATCTGGCCGGGCGCGGCAAGGAAGCCGCTGGCGCCATCACTGGTGACGACTCGCTCAAGGCCGAAGGTGAGGCCGACCAGAAGAAGGCCGGCATCAAGGACAAGATCGAGGACGTCAAGGACAAGGTCCAGGAGAAGGTCGACAAGGCCCTCTGACTCCAGCGACTGACGGCCCCGCCCCTCCCGGCGGGGCCGTTCGTCGTTCGGTCAGTACCGCGTGTGGCTGACCACGCCGCCGTCCTCGTCCAGCACGATGTGGTCGACGCGCCGGGCGCGCGCCATCTCGCGTCCCTTGAGCTCGGCCTCCAGCGCGGTGTCACGGTAGTTCGCGGCCACGCTGCTGCCGACGATCCGGTTGTACCAGCGGACTCCGTCGAAGGCCGTCTCCACGTTGCCGATCACGGCAGGCCCGTCAGGCCTGGCTGCCGGCGTACGGGGTCCCGTCCTCGGCGCGGCCCCAGCGATCGGCCGGATCGGCGTCGGGATGGTCGGTGACCTCGTGGAGCACCTCGCCGCCGGAGTGCGCGTTGCCCGGGGTCGCCGCGGCCAGCAGTGCTTCCTCCCCCTGGGCCTGGGTGAAACGCGGCGGGACGACCAGCAGGGTGAGCCGCTCCCGGTTCGCGGTCTGCACCACCAGGACGTGGGTGTCGTCCTCGGGGAACGACCCGAGCTTGAGCCGGCTGGTGCCGAGATCGACCCGGTGCGGGGCGGTGTCCCAGTCCGGGCGCGAGTAGAGCGCGCGCGTGATCCGCCCGTGCAGGACCGGGAAGTTCCGCGCCAGGTCCGTCATCTCGAGGACCAGGTCGCGGCTGTAGGGCCACCAACCGCCGTCGAGACTGTTCTTGCCGGGGTGGTCGGCCATCCGGAGCCGCAGGTCACCGCGCGGTTCGGGCAAAGGAGGGATTTCCGTGGATGCAGACATGACGTCCGCCTCTCGACCGGTGGTGTTCGCCAAGATGGAGGAACCGATGCGGTCAGTTGCCCCCACTGTACGCCGGGAGTCCTCGGGCCCGAGGAGTAGCGTTCGGGGCACCCCTCTCGCGGGAGCCGCCTCGTGCGGGGGCGGGCTCGTCGTACGGGCCCGGGACGGAGGCCCGCGTGGTACTCGACGGCACCTCGCCGCGACCCGCGAGCCGGGACGCGCTCTGGTGGCAGTCGGCAGTGGTCTACCAGGTCTACCCGCGCAGCTTCGCCGACTCCGACGGCGACGGGATCGGCGACCTGCGCGGCGTGCTCGCCCACCTGGACCACATCGCCGGCCTGGGGATCGACGTCGTCTGGCTCTCCCCGGTCTGCCGCTCCCCGCAGGCCGACAACGGCTACGACATCAGCGACTACCAGGACATCGACCCGCTCTTCGGGACCCTGGCGGATCTCGACGCCCTGATCGAGGCCGTCCACGAGCGCGGGATGCGGCTGATCATGGACCTGGTGGTGAACCACACCTCCGACGAGCACCCCTGGTTCGTCGAGTCGCGCCGCGGTCACCTCGGCGGGAAGTCGGACTGGTACTTCTGGCGCGACGCCCGTCCGGGCTCGGTGCCCGGCGAGCCCGGTGCGGAGCCGAACAATTGGGGGGCCGCGTTCGCCGGCTCCGCCTGGGAGTGGTGCCCGGACCGGAACCAGTACTACCTGCACCTGTTCTCGGCGAAGCAGCCGGACCTGAACTGGGAGAACGCCGAGGTCCGCGAAGCCGTGTTCGCGATGATGAACTGGTGGCTCGACCGCGGGGTGGACGGGTTCCGGATGGACGTCATCAACTTCATCTCCAAGGACCCCGCGCTCCCGGACGGCGAGGTCACCGCGACCGGGTACGGCGACGGGATGCCGTACTTCTCCTACGGCCCGCGGGTGCACGCCTACCTGGCCGAGATGCGGCGCCGGGTGTTCGAGCCGCGGCCGGGCACCTACCTGACGGTCGGCGAGATGCCCGGGGTGACCCCGCAGCAGGCCCGCGAGTTCACCGACTCCAAGCGCGGTCAGCTGGACATGGTGTTCCAGTTCGAGCACGTGAGCCTCGACCACGACGGCGACAAGTGGACCCAGCGGACGGTCAGCGTCAACGACCTCCGCGACACCTTGGGCCGGTGGCAGGAGGCGCTGGCCGAGGAGGGCTGGAACAGCCTCTACTGGAACAACCACGACCAGCCCCGGGTGGTGTCGCGGTTCGGCGACGACGAGGGCTGCTGGTTCGGGTCCGCGACGGCGCTGGCCATCGTGCTGCACCTGCACCGGGGGACGCCGTACGTCTACCAGGGCGAGGAGCTCGGCATGACCAACGCCGTCTTCGACGACGTCACCGACTTCCGCGACATCGAGTCCCTCGACTACTACGAGCAGACCGTCGTCCGGAACCAGGGCGACCCGGCGGCGGCCCTCGCCGTCCTGCGGCGGAAGAGCCGCGACAACGCGCGCACCCCGATGCAGTGGACGAGCGGCCCGGGCGCAGGCTTCACCGCGGGCACACCGTGGATCCGGGTGAACCCCAACCACGTCTGGCTCAACGCGGCCGACCAGCGGTCCGACCCCGGCTCGGTCTACCACCTGTACCGGCAGCTGATCGGGCTCCGCCACTCCGAGCCGGCGGTCGCCCGCGGAGACTTCGCCCTGCTCGACGTCGGCAACGAGCACGTGTACGCCTTCCGGCGCCGGCTCGGCAGCCGGGAGATCCGGGTCGTCGCGAACCTCAGCGCCGCCGACGGCACCTTCGGCCGCGACGGCCTCGAGCTCGACCAGGTCCTGCTCGGGAACCGGCCGGCCCGGGAGCGGGAGACCGACCGCCTGGCCCCCTGGGAGGCCCGGGTGTACCTGGTCGGCACCTGACCGGCCTTGCCCGCACCCGTTACGGTCGGGTCAGGACTGCCGCCGCCGGCCGAGCGCGGGCGGGGCAGCGACCCAAGGTGGAGGCGAGTCGATGTCGCAGCCTGATATCACCGGGTGATCTCGTTCGTGTGGGAGGCCGGCCTTCCGCTGCCCGCGGGCACCGGAGGTTCGGAGAACTACACGATCGGCCACGTCCGGGAGCTGAACCGGCGCGGCGTCCCGGCCCGGGTGGTCACGATCGGCCTGGGCACCGCCGACGGGCGCGACGAGTTCGCGGGAGTCCCGTTCCACGCGCTCGGGTCCGTCGCGGAGGTGAGCGAGCTCGACGGCACGGTCGTCTTCGTCACCCAGTTCCCCGACGTCGCGACCCGCGAGCCGGCGTACCAGATCCTGCACGTGCCGCCGCCGCTGCACGCCGGCCGGCACCACGAGGCCAGGGCCCAGACGAGCAACCGGGCGCTGATCGCGACCAGCAGGTTCGCGGCGCGGCTCTGGTCGGACTTCCTCGACGTCGACCTCGCCACGATCGACGTCGTGTACCCGTTCGCCGAACCGTGCTTCGGCGACGAGCAGCGGCTGCCGGCCGATCCCGGGCAGGTCCGGGTCCTGTACGCCGGCCGGCTGAGCCCCGAGAAGGGGATCTACACCCTGCTCGCGATGCTGCACAGCGAGCAGATCACCGCGGACCGGCGGATCAGCATCACCGCCACCACGGCCGGGGAGGACAAGCCCCAGGGCGCCATCATCCGGCTCCTCCTCGACGCCCACCCGGGCGTCCACGTGGTCTCCTCCCGCAAGACCCCCGACGCGATGGCGGCGCTGATGGCGGCCCACGACATCGTGCTGATCCCGTCCAACAGCCAGTACTGGCACGAGACCTTCGGCATCGTCTCGATCGAGGCGCAGCACGCGGGGTGCCGGGTCGTCGCCTCCGACGACGGTGGCCTCCCGGAGACCGACTGCGGCGCTGTCACCCTCGTCGTACCGGACGACGCGGAGGCGCTCGCGACCGGTCTGCAGCGGGCGATCGGCAGCGGCCGCGTCACCGAGCACGAGCGCCGGGTCGCGGCGACCCGGTTCACCGTCGCGGAGTCGGCGAGCGCGCTGCTCGACGTCCTGCACCGGCCTCGCGGCAAGACCCCCGCCGAGGTGGTCACCGAGCTCGAGGCGCTCGTCGAGCTGCCGACCAGCACCCACCCAGCGGTCGCACTGCGGTGAGCATGGACAGCGCGCGCGTCCGGTGCTTCACTCGGAGAAGTGGTTCTCCACCACGTCGCACCATCACCTCCGGACTCCCGGGTGACGCCTCTTCCTGATCAGGAGCGTTGCCGTGCCAGTCCGTCAGAGACCGTCCCACGAGGGGTTCGTCAGCGCGTACACCGACCTCGCGAAGGACGTCCGCGAGGCGGGACTGCTCGGGCGTCGACACCTCTACTACTGGACCGAGATCACCGTCGCGGTGCTCTCGTTCGCCGGGATCTGGGTGGTCTTCGCCGTCCTGGGTGACTCCTGGTTCCAGCTGCTCCTGGCCGGTGCGCTCGGGGTCGTCGTGACCCAGTTCGGCTTCCTCGGACACGACGCTGCTCACCGCCAGATGTTCGACTCCGCAGCCTGGAACGCCTGGACCGCCCGGATCCTGGCGGGCGTCTTCGCCGGCCTGAGCTTCAGCTGGTGGCGGGCCAAGCACTCCCGCCACCACCAGGGCCCGAACCGGGCCGGGTACGACCCCGACATCGCGCCCGGTGCCATCAGCTTCACCCCGGACGTCATCGCGGCCCGGACCGGGCTGTCGGGGTGGCTCGCCCACCGGCAGGGCTGGTTCTTCTTCCCGCTGCTGGCGCTCGAGGGCGCCAACCTGCACGTCTCCAGCGTGCGGGCGACGCTCGACCGGTCCTCGACCGAGCCCTGGCGGCGGCTGGAGGCGTTCCTTGTCGTCACCCGCCTGACGGCGTACGTCGCCGTCCTGGTGTGGTTCCTCCCGCTCGGTCTCGCGGCGGCGTTCCTCGCCACCCAGATGGCCGTCTTCGGGTTCTGCCTCGGCGCGGCCTTCGCCCCGGCCCACAAGGGGATGCCGATCGTGCCCGCCACGATGAAGCTGGACTTCTTCCGCCGCCAGGTGATGGTCTCGCGCAACGTCCACGGCAGTCCGCTGGTCGACTTCGCCCTCGGCGGCCTGAACTACCAGATCGAGCACCACCTGTTCCCGAACATGCCGCGCCCGAACCTGAAACGGGCCCGGCCCCTGGTGCGGGCGCACTGCGAACGAGCCGGGATCCCGTACACCGAGGTCGGGCTCGTGCACTCCTACGCCCTGGTGGTCGGCTACCTCAACAACGTCGGGCTGCGCGCCCGCGATCCCTTCGACTGCCCGCTCGCCGGCCGGTGGCGCTGATCAGGCGGCCAGGGATTCGGCGTACGCCGGCGCCGGGGCGTGCGCCCGGGTGCGCAGCGCGAGGCTCTGCGCCTTGGCGTCGCGGACGGCGACCTGCGCCGGCGACGACCGCGGCGGGCTGATCCGGTCGCCGATCGCGCCGACCGCGATCGCGATCAGCGGGATCCACACCGGGATGAGCATGAATGCGAGCAACGGCAACCCGACGTCGAGCAGCTCCACGGCACACCTCCTGGTTCGGCGAGGTGTGGTCCGGGTCACCTCGCTGTGCTGAACCCGGAGACTGCCAAGCCAGGAGCCGGCTGCCCACGGACATCTGCACGAACCTGGGCAGCGCGGTTGTGACCGGCGTCCAAATCAGCCGGCGACGCCGAACCGCTCCACGCAGCGCAGCGCCAGCCCGATCTCGGTACGCCGCTCGGACAGCGGGTGCCCGATGAGCTCCTCGGCCTGGGCCAGCCGGTACCGGATCGTGTTCTTGTGCACGAAGAGCGCCTGCGCGGTCTGCTCGACGCTGGCGCCGAGGTCGAGGTAGGTCGCCACCGTCTCGCGGACCCGGGCCAGGCCGTCCTCGGCACCGGCCAGGCGGCCGAGCTCGCGGGCGACCAGCGCCCGGGCGCCGGGCTCGTTGGCGGAGACCAGGCACGCCAGCTCCACGTCGGCGTACCGCACCACCGGGCCGCGGGCCGGCACCGCGACGAGGTAGCGCTGGGCGTCGACGGCCTCCCGGTGGCCGGCGCGGAACCCGTCGACGCCCGCCCCGGGCGTGCCGACGGCGACCCGGACGTCGCCGGTGCCGAGCCCCTCGGTGGCCGCCGCGTCGAGCGCCGCGTCGAGGGACGCCAGGTCCGGGCTGGTCCTGGTGGCGCACCAGCACCAGACCTCGCCGCGGCCGGCCGGGATCGTCAGCACCTGCGCGTTCAGTGCGGCCGCGAGCGTCGTGGCCGTCTGGTTGAGCCGCACCTGCACGTCCGCGGCGGTCTCCTGCTCGGACCAGATCACGACACAGGTCTGCGACATCCGCACCGGGTGGTCCAGCAGGGCGGACGCCTCGTCGGCCGACAGCGGCTCCCCGCGCAGCAGCGCGTGCACGGTCTCGGTCCGACGCGCCAGCGCGCCGTGCATGGTCGCCTCGCGCTCGGCGTAGAACACGCCGATCAGCGCCTCGACCGCCTCGTTGATCCAGGTGCCGCCGTGGTCCCACAGGTAGACCAGCACCGCGGTCCGGTCGGGACCGTCCTCGGGCACCTGGGCCACCGTCGCCGTGAAGTACTCCCACACCGCTGCGCCGGCGACCCGGTAGACCTTGAGCAGCACCCCGAGCTCGAGCTGCCGGCGCGCGATCGACAGCGCCAGGTCCACCGCCTGAGGAGGCAGCAGCAGCTCCTGCTTCTCGCGCTCGAGCAGGCTCAGGAACACCTGGAACTGGGCCCGGGTGCTGGCGTGCAGGTCCGCGACGAGGACCGGGTCACCGGCGAGCTCGGGCAGGACCTCCAGGATCGCCGCGTCCACCTGGGCGACGAACGCGTCCACGTTCTCGTCCCGCCCGGCCTCGGCGACGTACGCCTGCACCCACGCGACGAGGGCCGTCCGATCACTCGGGTCCACGCTCCACCTGCTTTCGCCGGACTGGACAAAAGTCCAGTTCTGGGGCGCGAGTCTGACAGAGCCAGCCAAGAGAGGGGAAGGCCTCTTGTGCTGAGATCTGAACCGCCGCGGTGAATGTGCCTGCGGTCACACCACCCGACTCACCTGGGAGGTCCCCCGTGACCCGTCCTGACACCTTCGACTACGTCGTCGTCGGAGCCGGCAGCGCCGGCGCCGTCGTCGCCAGCCGGCTCAGCGAGGATCCCGCCGTCTCGGTGCTGCTCCTCGAGGCCGGCCCGGCCGGCGACGCGCTCGAGATCTCGATGCCCGCGGCCTTCCCGAACCTCTTCCGGACCCGGCGGGACTGGAACTACACCACGGCCCCGCAGCCGGGCCTCGGCGGCCAGCGGGCGTTCTGGCCGCGGATGAAGGCGCTCGGCGGCTGCTCTTCGATGAACGCGATGATGTACGTGCGCGGCGCGCGCGCCGACTTCGACGGCTGGCAGCGCGACTTCGGAGCCGTGGGCTGGGCCTACGACGACGTGCTCCCCTACTTCCTGCGCTCGGAGGACAACACCCGCGGGACCGGCGCCTTCCACGGCGCCGGCGGGCCGCTGCACGTGGAGGACCGCCGCTACACGMACGCGACCACCCGGGCCTGGGTCGAGGCGGCCCGCGAGGCCGGCCTGGCCGCGAACGACGACTTCAACGGCGCGACCCAGCTCGGGGCGGGGCACTACCAGGTCACCTGCCACCGCGGCCGTCGCTGGTCGACCGCCGACGCGTTCCTCGGGGCCGACGCGACCCGGCGGCCGAACCTGACCGTCCGGACCGGCGCCCTGACCACCCGGGTGCTGGTCGAGTCGGGCCGCGCGATCGGCGTCGCCTACCTGGCCGACGGCCAGACCTCGTGCGCCTGGGCCGAGGCCGAGGTGGTGCTCAGCGGCGGCGCGATCAACTCCCCGCAGCTGCTGATGCTGTCCGGGATCGGCCCCGCCGAGCACCTGGCCGAGCACGGGATCGAGGTCGCCGTCGACCTGCCCGGCGTCGGCGCGAACCTGCACGACCACCCGGTCACGCCGATGATGTGGCGGACCACCGAGAAGGACGTCGCCGTCGACCACGTGACTCCGGCCCGGCTGCTGCAGTGGCAGGCGACCGGCCGCGGCCCGCTCTCCTCCAACGTCGGCGAGACCGGCGGCTTCGTCACCACCCGCGGTGGCCTCGAGGGTCCCGACATCCAGTACATCGCCGCGCCGACCGGCTTCTACGACAACGGGCTGCGCGAGCCCGACGGCGCGATGTTCACCACCGGCGTGGTCCTGGTCGACGTGGCCAGCCGCGGCCGGCTCCGGCTGCGCGGCGCCGACCCGCGCTGGAAGCCCGAGCTCGACCCCGCCTACTTCGCCGAGCAGGCCGACCTGGACGCCGTCCGGGCCGGGTGCCGGCAGGCGATGGACATCGCCGCGAAGGCGCCGCTGGCGCGGGTCCTGGGCGAGCCGTTCCTCCGGGCGGGCGACGACGACGCCGCGCTCGACGACGTCATCTCCCGGTGGACGCAGACGCTCTACCACCCGGTCGGCACCTGCGCGATGGGCACGCACGAGGAAGCCGTGGTCGATCCCGAGCTCCGGGTCCGCGGTGTCGACGGCCTGCGCGTCGCGGACGCCTCGGTGATGCCGAAGATCACCCGCGGCAACACCAACGCCCCCTCGATCATGATCGGCGAGAAGGCCGCGGACCTGCTCCGCGGCCGCGCACTGCCCCCGGCCCGCGCCGGGCTCGCCGCCCCCACCCGCACGAAGGAGACGGTCCGATGACCCTGCAGGACACCCTGGCCCCGGCCGGCACCTTCGAGGTGCGCAACCCCGGAACCGGCGACGTCGTCGGCACCTACTCGGTGCACACCGCCGAGGACGTCGCCGCCGCCGTCGAGCGTGCCCGGCTCGCCGCCGACTGGTGGCAGGGCCTCGGGTACGACGAACGACGCCGCCGCCTGGACCGGTTCCGCGGCGTCCTCGCCCGCCGCATCAACCAGCTCGCCGGGGTGATCAGCGAGGAGATGGGCAAGCCGCACGGCGACGCCTACCTCGAGGTCGCCCTGGTGCTCGACCACCTCGCCTGGGCCGGCCGGAACGCCGAGAAGGTGCTCGGCAAGCGGCGTGCACCCGCGGGCCTGCTGAACGCCCACCTCGGCGCCACCGTCGAGTACCAGGCGCTCGGCGTCGTCGGCGTCATCGGCCCGTGGAACTACCCCGTCTTCACGCCGATGGGCTCGATCGTCTACGCCCTCGCGGCCGGCAACACCATCGTGTTCAAGCCGAGCGAGTTCACGCCCGGGGTCGGCGCCTGGCTGGTCGACGCGTTCGCCCAGGTCGTCCCCGAGCAGCCGGTGCTCCAACTGGTCACCGGGGACGGCAGCACCGGCGCCGCGCTCTGCCGGGCGGGCGTCGACAAGATCGCCTTCACCGGCTCCACGGCCACGGCCAAGCGGGTGATGGCGACCTGTGCCGAAACGCTGACCCCCGTCGTCGCCGAGTGCGGCGGCAAGGACGCGCTCCTGGTCGACGAGGACGCCGACCTGCGCGCCGCCGCCGAGGCGGCGGCCTGGGGTGGCATCGCGAACGCCGGCCAGTCCTGCATCGGCGTCGAGCGGATCTACGTGCACGCGAAGGTCCACGACGAGTTCGCCCGGATCCTCGGCGAGGTCGTCGGCGGCCTGCGTGCCGGGTCGGACGCCGGGTCGGACGCCGGCGCCCCGGTCGGCCCGATCACGATGCCCGGCCAGGTCGAGATCATCCGCCGCCACCTCGACGACGCGATCGCCGGCGGCGCCCAGCTGCTGGCCGGGACCGGCGAGATCACCGGGCAGACCGTCCAGCCGGCCGTGCTGGTCGGCGTACCGGACGACTGCAGCGCGGTGACCGAGGAGACCTTCGGGCCGACGCTGGTGCTGCGAGCGGTGCAGGACATGGACGAGGCCGTGGCCCTGACCAACGCCTCCCGCTACCACCTCGGCGCCTCGGTCTTCAGCCGGAGCAACGGCACCGCGATCGCCGACCGGATCCGGTCCGGGATGGTGGCGGTGAACTCGGTGTTCAGCTTCGCGGTCGTGCCGTCGGTCCCGTTCGGCGGCGTCGGCGACTCCGGCTTCGGGCGGATCCACGGCGAGGACGGGCTCCGCGAGTTCTGCTACGCCCACACCGTGGTCCGGCAGCGGTTCCGGCCGCCGCTCCCGCTGATGTCCTTCGGCCGCACGCCCCAGGTCGAGGACCGGCTGGCGAAGATCGTCGCCCTGGTCCACGGCGGCAAGTAGGGGCCCTGGAGGCACCTCGGACCGCCCCGGGGTGGCGTTGGCCACATTTCATCGCATATCGCCCAAAAGGATTTCCCCGCGCCCGGGACCCGTCCGTAGGGTTTCCGACCGTGAAACCCGCGGTCCGTCCATGAGCTCGTTGAAGTCCTTCTGGGCCGCACTCCCCTCCGAGGGCCGGTGGCTGCTGTCCACCGTCGCCGTCTCCACCCTGGGCCGCGGGCTGGTGCTGCCGTTCACCCTGATCTACCTGCACGAGGTGCGCGGGTTCGGGCTCGCCCTCTCCGGCGGCCTGATGGCGCTGATCGCCGCGTCCGCCTTCGTCGTCACCGGGCCGAGCGGCGCCCTCACCGACCGGTACGGCGCACGCGTCGTGATGCTCGGCGGGCAGTGCGCGATGCTGCTCGGCACCGTTCTGCTGGCCTTCGCGACCACGCCGGCCGCGGCCGCGGTCGCGCTGCTCCTCCTCGGCATCAACTTCGGCGCGTCCTGGCCGGCGTTCAGCTCGCTGATCGCGACCGTGACCGAGGGTGAGGTCCGGCAGCAGTACTTCGGTGTGAACTTCGCGCTGACCAACCTCGGCCTCGGCGTCGGAGGTGTGGTCGGCGGCTTGTTCGCCGACGTCGACCGGCCCGGGACGTTCACCGGGATCTACCTCGTCGACGCCGCCTGCGGGCTCATCCCGCTCGCCCTCCTCCTCGGTCCGCTGCGCCACCTCCACGGCCGGGTCCTGCACCCGCCGCGCGACCTCGACGCCGGCCTGGCACCCGGGTACCGCACCATCGTGCGCAGTCGGCCGGTCCGGTGGCTCACGCTGCTGACCTTCGTCGCGACCTTCATCGGCTACGGCCAGTACGAGGCCGGGCTGCCCGGCTTCGCACGCCAGTCCGCCGGGCTGAGCACCGAGGTGATCGGCGTCGCCTTCGCCCTCAACACGTTCGTGATCGTGGCCCTCCAGTTCTCGGTGATGGGCCGGATCCGGGGCCGGCGGCGTACCCGGGTGCTGATGGTGATGGCCGGCGTCTGGGCGGTCGCGTGGCTGGCACTCGGCGCCGGCGCGCTGGCGCCGAGCAGCACCGTCGCGATCGCCGGGATGATGGCGTTCGGCCTCGTCTTCGGGCTCGGCGAGACCCTGCTGCAGCCGACACTGCCGGCGATCAACAACGACCTGGCCGCGGACTACCTGCGCGGCCGCTACAACGCCCTCAACGCCGGGGCCGTCCAGGCCGCCACCGTGGCCGGCCCGGTGGTCTCCGGGGTCCTGCTCGAGCAGGGCGCCGGTCTCGTGCTGATCGTGATGATGGTCCTCGGCTGCGGACTGATCGCGGTGGTGGCGAAGGTGCTCGAGCGGCACCTGCCCGCCGAGGCGAACGGGCGGCCCGCCCCGGTACCGGAGGCTGCGCGCGCGGCCTGATTCGCCGTCCCTTCAGCGTGACTTCAGCGAACGGGGTCCAGTCTCGGGAGGACAGCGCACCGCTGTCACCCGAGGAGGGGATCCCGATGAGGAACACGATCGCCGTCGCTGTCGCAGCCGTCCTCGCCGCCGGGGGCGCCGTCGGCTCCGTCGCGGCCGACACCCACGACAGCGCGCCCGGAGCCAGGTCCCGCCAGGCGGCACCGCCGCCGGGAGACTTCCTGCACCCGCGGCAGAACGCCTACTTCCCGCTCCGGCCCGGCACCGTCTCCCGGTACCGCGGCACCGACGACGGCGACCACTTCCACGAGCAGGTCGTCGTGACGTCCCGGACGAAGGTCGTCCAGGGCGTCCGGACGACGGTCGTGCGGGACGTGCTCCGCCGTGCCGACGGCAGCCTCGCCGAGAGCACCTCGGACTGGTACGCCGCCGACGACCGCGGGAACGTCTGGTACTTCGGCGAGCGCACCGCGACGTACGACGAGGACGGCCACGTGGAGAGCCGCGAGGGCTCCTGGCAGGCAGGCGTCCACGGCGCGACCGCGGGCCTGATCATGCCGAGCAGTCCCGTCCCCACGAAGGCCTACCGGCAGGAGTTCCAGCGCGGCAGCGCCGAGGACCAGGCCTGGATCGTCCAGCGCGGCTTCCGCGTCCACGTCATCGGCCGCACCGCGCGGCAGGCGCTGCGCACGCTGGAGTGGAGCCGGCTCGAGCCGGACGTCGTCTCCGAGAAGGTCTACGCGCCCGGGCTCGGCATCGTCACCGAACGCGACCTCGCGGGCGGCACCGAGTCGTTCACGCTGGTCTCGGTGAAACACCGGTGACCACGGGCGGGGTGCCGACCGCGAGGAGGGCGGAGGTCAGCCGCCGCTGTCGGACTCGATGACGACCACGCCGTAGCTGGCGTCGAGACGGACGTCGACGGTGGACCCGTCCGGCTTCTTCACCTCGACCTCGTAGGTCGCGCCGTTCTCGTGGTCGGTCTCCATGCTGTTGACCGAACCACCACCGGTGGCCTTCAGCGCGGCCGCCTCGGCGGCCCGCTGCTGGGCCGGCGTGTAGTCGTGGCTGGCCGGGCCGTCGTCGTTCCCGCTGGTGGCGACCGCGGCACCGCCCGCGGCGATCCCGACGACGGCGACCGCTCCTGCGATCGCGATCATGGCTCGCTTCTTCATCATTGATCACCTCCTCCCGCTCGCCCCCAGCCTTCCCGTCCACGCCTGAAGCCACCCTGAAGGACGCCCTGAAGGACTCCCTGAAGGACACCCTGAAGGACCACGGCTCCGCGCGACGTCGTGCAGCCGGCGTTCAGTGCGGCTTCAGCCGTGCGGTGGGACGCTCGGAGGGTGCGGATCCTGGTGGTCGAGGACGACAAGCACCTCGCATCGGCCCTGCGACGCGGGCTCGAGGGCGAGGGGTACGCGGTCGACGTCGCCCTGACCGGGCCCGACGGCGCCTGGTTCGCCGAGGAGAACGCCTACGACCTGCTCCTCCTCGACGTCATGCTCCCCGGCCTGGCCGGCGACGAGCTCTGCGCCGACCGCCGGGAGGCCGGCGACTGGACCCCGATCCTGATGCTGACCGCGCGCAGCGGGCCGGAGCAGGAGTCCCGTGCCCTCGACGCCGGCGCCGACGACTTCCTCGCCAAGCCGTTCTCCTTCGTGGTCCTGACCGCCCGGATCCGCGCGCTCCTGCGCCGGGCCCCCGGGGAGCGTCCGACCGTGGTCGAGGTCGGCGACCTGCGCCTCGACCCGGCCCGGCACCAGGTCTGGCGCGGCGAGAAGCCGGTCGCGCTGACACCGCGGCAGTTCGCGATCCTGGAGTTCCTGATGCGCCACGTCGACGAGGTGGTCCCCAAGGCGAAGATCCTCGCGCACGTCTGGGACTTCGCCTACGAGGGCAGCCCCAACATCGTCGAGGTCTACGTGCGGCAGCTGCGCCAGCAGATCGACGAGCCCTTCGGCCGCTGCTCGCTCCAGACGGTCCGGTTGGTCGGGTACCGGATCGTCGACGACCGGGACGGCACGAGCCGATGAGGGCCGCGCTCACGCTGCGGCAGAAGGCGACGCTGATCGGCACCGCCGTCTCCGCCGCGGTGCTCGTCGCCGGCGCCTTCCTGCTGGTGACGACCCTGGAGAACCACCTGGTCTCCTCCACCGACCAGCTCTCGCGCAGCCGGGTGCAGGACCTGCTCGACCTGGCCGGCGGCGGCGACGTGCCGGCGGTGCTGGTCAACATCGACGACAACGGGATGGCCCAGGTGGTCGACGCGCGCGGCGCGGTCCTCGGCGCCTCCGCGAATGTGACCGGCCGACCCGCGGTCTCGCGGCGTACCTCCGCGTCGCCGGCGATGCGGACGCTGACCGGGCCGGACGACCGGGAGCGGGAGCGCTACCGGGTCTGGTACCGCACCGCGAGCACCCCGCGCGGTCCCGTGACGGCGTACGTCGGCAACTCGCTGGAGTCCGCGCACGAGGCGTCCGCCACGCTGAGGCGGGCGCTCTGGGTGGCCGTGCCGCTGGCCGTAGCGGCGATGGGCCTGCTGATCTGGATCCTCCTCGGCCGCGCGCTCGGGAGGCTGGACCGGATCCGGGCCGAGGTCGACCTGATCTCCGACACCAACCTGCACGTCCGCGTCCGCGACGACGGCGTGGCCGACGAGGTCGGCCGGCTCGCGGCGACGATGAACGCGATGCTGGCGCGGCTCGACGACGCGGCCCAGCGCCAGCGCGCGTTCGTCGCCGACGTGTCCCACGACCTGCAGAGCCCGCTGGCCGCCCAGCGGGTGGCGGTCGAGGTCGCGCTCGAGCACGCCGACCGGGTCGACACGGACGTCCTCCGCCACGAGGTCCTCGGGGCGACCTCCGAGATGGAGAGCATGGTCGCCGACCTGCTGGAGCTGGCCGCGGTCGACGCGGGGGTCGAGGCCGCCGCCGAACCCCTCGACCTCGACCACGTCGTCCACGAGGAGGCGGCCCGGTCCCGGGCCGCGACCAGTGTGGTCCTCGACACCGCGAACCTGTCCCCCGCCGCGGCCTTCGCCAACCCGGGCGACGTACGCCGGATCGTGCGCAACCTGCTCGACAACGCGGTCCGGCACGCGCGCGGCCGGGTCGTCCTGCGGGTGGACCAGGACCAGGCGTGGTCCTGGGTCGACGTCATCGACGACGGCCCCGGGATCCCCGACGAGGAGGCCGGCCTGGTCTTCGAGCGCTTCTACCGGGCCGACCCCGCCCGCCGGCGCGGGACAGGCACCGGAACCGGCACCGGTCTCGGGCTGCCGATCGCCCGCGGGCTCGCCCGTCGCGCGGGCGGCGACATCGTCCTGGTCCCGGCCGCGAGCGGGACCCACGTCCGGCTGACCCTGCCGCGACCGGGGTAGCGGTGCCGCTACGGTGGCCCCATGTCCTACGTCGTCGACTTCGCAGAGGTCTCCACCGTCGGTCTGGAGACGTCGCCCGTGCCGGACACGCTCGCCGGGCTGCGCGCCAACGAAGCCCGTTACTTCAAGAACAAGTACGGTCTCGTCTTCACCGTCGAGCCCGCGGACGAGGCGGCCGAGGTCGTCGACCACGTGCACCGCATCCTCGCCGAGGAGCGCGACCTGGTGATCGCGTCGCGCCCGCTGGAGGCGACCGCGTTCGAGGTCGACGGCATCCGGTGGGCCTACGTCTTCTACGAGTCGGGCCTGGCGATCAACGTGCTGTACACGGTCGCCGACGGCGGCAAGCGCGCCGTCGGGTTCAAGCTCTCCGACGGCATGGAGGTCCCCGAGGAGCTCGCCGACCGGTTCAAGTTCGCGCGTCAGAAGTCGAAGCTGGCCGGGACGATCCGCGGCTCGTTCTTCGTCATCAAGGGCACGTACTGAGCCGCTAGGCCGAGGCCGGCTCCGGCTCCGGCACCGGCACCGCGTCGGTGATCGGGACGATCCAGGACTGGTGGGTCACCGGGTTCTTGGTGATCGCCAGCAGCTCGTCCATGTGCGGCTCGAGACCGGTCACCTTGTCCAGCGGGACACCGACGATCAGCTGGAACCCGAGGCCCTTCCAGGCCTCCACGGCCCGGCCGGCGAACTCCGAGTCCGCCTTGACGAAGCCCTCGTCGAGGAAGACCGGCGCGAACCTCGGCCGCGACCGCATCTCGTCGCCGAGGCGGAAGCGCAGCGCGGAGCCGACGATGAACGCGACCAGCTCCTGGCTCTCGCCACCGCTCTTCTCCCCCAGCGTCCGGTACGTCGCCCGGAGCTCGTGGGTCAGCGAGTCGTAGCGCTCGGCGCTGATCTCGACGTGACGGCGTACGTCGAGCAGCCGGTCCCGGTCCGTGGTGACCGAGGGGTCCCCCACCTGGGACGGCTTGCGGAGCTGCTGCATGAACCTGCTGAGCTCGGTGAACCGCTTGTCGAGGTCGGCCTCCGCCAGCTCGGTGGTCGACCCGGCGGCCAGCCTGCGGAGGTCCTTCATGAAGACCTGCACGTGGGCGGGCGCGAGCCGTCGCAGCCGGATCCGGAGGCGGTCGCCCGCGCCGCCGAACTCCAGGCGCCGCAGGATCGCGTTGATCGGCTCCAGCCGGTCCTCGATCTCCTCGACCGAGGCCGCCATCGCGCCGACCAGCGGCACCAGGTCCTGGCCGCTCCACTCGGTGAGCCGGCGGCGCCACTCCGCCCGGCGCTCGGCCAGGCCCTTGCCGCGGATGTCCTCCAGGATGCGTGCGTAGTCCGGGTAGGAGTCCGCGGTCGCGCCCAGGTTCGGCGAGTCCCAGTGGACCTTGTACATCCGGAAGATGCCGGCGAGCTCGTCGTCGGCCCGCTTGATCTCCGCGTCGGCCTCGGCCACCGCGGCGTGCAGCCGCTCGGCCAGGCGCTGGGAGTGCTCGGGGAACCGGTCGAGGTCGTCCGGGTCCGCGGGCGCGACCGCCGCGGCGAGCTCGGCCGTGAGCGCGGCCGCCTGCTCCTCGCTCAGGACGACCTTGCCGGAGGCGAGCATCGCCTCCACCCGGTCGTTGACCAGGTCCTCGGAGTCGATCAGCTCCAGGTGCCGGCTGCTGAGCTCCTTCTGCTGCTGGTCCAGGCCGAACCGCTTCCGGCGCGCCTGCTCGAGCTGCTCGGCGAGCGTGTCGATCTGGGTCTGCAGCACCTGGAGCTCGTTGTCCGCCGCCAGGATGTCGGCCCGGCGCTGCTCCAGCTCACCGATCCTGCGGTCGCTCGCGGCGACGTCCAGGTCGTCGAAGCGGGCCGCGGCGACGGCGTCGTAGGCGACCCGGAGCTGCTCGAGCACCCGGACCTCGCGGTCGAGCTCGGCGATCCGGGCGTCGAACCCGTCGAGCTCGGCGTCGAGGGCGGCCAGCTCGCCGTCGATCTCGGCGAGCGCGTCGGCGTTGGAGAAGCCGATGATGTTCCGGGTGTCGTTGCGCCCGTGCGTGCCGCGGCGACCGTTGCGGGTCTGGCCGGCCACGGTGACGCGGAAGCCACCTCCCGCCAGGCCGTCGGTGGTCTCGACGCAGAGCGCGTTGCGGGCGGGCTCCTCGACGTGGGCCTGCACCCAGCCGGAGAACGGCGACTCCTGGAAGAGCAGCTTGCCGGCGATCCGCTCCGGGTCCGCCGGACCGCGGTCGGGCAGGTGCAGCTCGACGCCCTCGAAGGTCAGCCGGCCGCGCAGCTGCAGGCCGTCGATGGCGGCCGAGAACTGGTCCAGCCGGTCGGCTGGGACCAGCATCACCCGGGCCGATCCACCGAGCACGGTCTCGACCGCGGTGCGCCAGCGCGCCTCCTCCGGGGCGACGTCGATCAGCTCGGCCACGAACGGCAGCTCCTCGACGCCGAGCCCGCTGGCGTGCGCCACCTCGGCGCGCAGCTCGTGCATCCGGGCCGGCATCCGGCCGGCCCGGCTCTCCAGCGAGGCCCGCTCGCGGCGCAGCTCGCTCTGCCGCTGGTTGATCGGGTAGCGGGAGTCGCGGACCGCGTCGCGCTCGGCGGTGAGCCGGGCGAGCTCGGCCGGCCAGCGGTCCATCCAGTGCCGCGCCTCCTGCTGCAGCACCGCGAAGCCGGTGTCGGAGCCGAGCGCCCCCTCGACGTCGACCGTGCCGGACGTGGTCGCGTCGATCAGCGGGAGCAGCCGCTCCTGCAGCTGCGTGCGTCGGCCGAGCCGGTCCTCGCGGACGACGGCCTCCTGCTCCAGGGAGAGCGCCAGCGACTGCAGGGTGGAGCCGCCGGCGGCGCGGTGCGCCTCCTTCGCGGCCTCCAGGTCGGCCAGCAGCGACGCCTCGGCCGACGTCGAGACGGCCAGCGCGTCGGCGTTCGCCTGCCGGGCGTCCCGGTTGCCGGCGACCGCCTCGGAGAGCAGCCGGAGGTGCGTCCGCAGCAGCCACAGCTGGAGCGGCGTCTCCCCGCCCAGCGTCACGCCGTACGAGTCGAGCTCGGCGAGCCGCCGGGTCGCGGCGACGCGCCGCTCGTGGGTGCCGGTGATCGGCTCGAGGAGCTCGAGCTTCTGCTCCTCGGTCCGCATCGCCGAGTGCGCGGTGTCGAGGTCGTCGAAGTGCTCGATCGCCCGGTCCGCGGCGGCGTACGTCGCCGGCCGCTCGAGCACCATGTCCTTGTAGAGCTCGTCGACGCTGCGCACCTGGTTGCCGGCCTGGATCCGGGACAGCAGCCGCAGCGCCTTGGCGCCGTCGCCGTTGGCGCCGATCCCGAGGCGGGCGTGCAGCACGGCCGAGAACTCGGCGTACGTGCGGTGCACCCGGACGCCGGGGAAGAGCTTCTTGAGGGTGTTGGCGTGGAAGCGCTCGGGGACCGCGACCTCGAGGGTGTCGAGCGGGAGCGCGCCCTCGTGCGTGACGAGCTGCATCTGCACCTCGCCGGACCGGGTCGCGCGCCGCGGGACGTAGTAGGTGCGCAGCGCGGTGAACCGGTCGCCGCGGTCGTTGACGAAGGTCATCGCGACGGCGCCCCAGGTGTCCGCGCCCTTGCCGCGCAGCAGCTTCTCCACCGGCCGGCCGGTGCGCGGGTCGTCGACCACGTCGACGGCACCGCGCAGGTAGGAGAGCAGGTTGCGCTGGCCGACCCCGCGGGCCCGGCCGGCGACGGCGTCGTTCGAGGCCCCGTTGAACTTCGTGTCCGAGGGCATCATCAGCGCGGTGTAGGCGTCCAGGACGGTGCTCTTGCCGACACCGGACGCACCGGAGATCAGCGTCGAGTCGCCGCGCAGGCCGACCGTGGTCAGGCCGCCGAACCCGCCCCAGTTGACCAGCTGCAGCAGCGCCGCGCGCCACTGCACGGTGTCGTCGGCGGGGGTCGCGACCACCTGCTGCTCGAAGAGGCCGTCGCCGGTCTCGCCGCTGATCTGCTCGATCTCGTCGATGGACATGGTCATTCCTTCCCGGCGTCGGTGCCGGCGTCGTCGAAGAGATCGGTCTCGTCGGGTTCGGCCGGGGCGCCGGACTCGTTGGCCCGCTGCAGCGCCTCGAGCAGCTCGCGGAGCAGCTCCAGCGGGATCAGCGGCTCGACGGCCTCGCTGATCTCGTAGCGGTCGTCGCCCACCGCGCCGATGAGCAGCCCGGACTTCACGATGCTCACCACCGCGTTGCGGGCGCGCTTCTCGTCGCCGGCCTCGTCGGTGGCGTGCGCCGGGCGGAAGCTGGCGACGTACTCGACGACGTCCTCGCGGTCGACGAACACCCGCGCCTCCCCGCCGGCGAGCCCGGCCCGGAGCCGGTCGCGCAGGTGCACCAGCACCAGCGTCTCCTCGCGGGACCAGGCGGTGTCGTGCAGCAGCGTCGGGAACCGGCTCCCGGTCTCCGAGGTGGCCTGCCGCTTCCAGGCGACCTCCCGGTCACGGTCCACGGCCAGGTCGAGGAAGAGGTCGTTGAGGCGGGAGCGCAGCAGCCGCTCGTGGTCGACCAGGACCTGCCAGTCGCGCGGGTGCGTGCGGGCACTGATGAAACGCTGCTTGAGGAGCGTGACCAGGGCGTGCCGCTGGGCGTACTCCAGGCCGCCCTCGTCGCCCTCGAACAGCGAGACCGAGCCGTCGTCCACGATCTCCACGTCGAGGTCTTCCTCAGGGTGGATGTCGACGCTCATGAACCGGTCTCGCTCTCTCGCAGGTCGGGGTCGGGCAGCAGGGTCCGGGCCACGGCGAAGGTGCGCCGGCTCCCGTCGGGGCGTACGGCGGCGAACGGTTCGACCGTCTCCTCGGCCTCCCAGGCGTGCCCGGCGGCGAGGTGGAGGAGCCCGAAGATCTCGACCGGACGGCGCAGCGACGGCTCCAGCGCGTCGAAGAGCTCGCCGAGCGACCCGGCCGGCAGCAACGAGGCCAGCGTCTGGTCGAGCCGGTCCCGCAGCGCCCCGAGCTGGGGGCCGCCCTGGGCCATCAGCGCGGCGAGCGAGACGGCGGGCTCGACCTCGTCGGACCGGCTGATCGGCTCCGGGAGCGCATCGTCGGCCGGGTCGTAGAAGCGCTCGCGGAGGTGGTCGACGCTGGTCCGGGCCGGGAGCAGCGGCAGGTCGTGCGAGGCCCGCGGGCCCGTGTTCGCCATCCAGGTCATCAGCTCGGCCTCGACCTGGCGCAGGGTCTGCTCGAGCTCGCGGTCGCGGGCGGCGTCGTGGGAGACGATGTACTCCCGCAGCGTCGCGGTCACCCGGGAGCGCTGGGCCAGGACGCGGTCCAGGCCGTCGCGGACCAGGCGCACGGTGCCGCGCAGCTCGGCCCGGTCGGCCTCGTTGACGATGCCGTCGGCGAGCGGGTGGTCCAGCAGCGCGGCGAGGTCCTCGCGGAGCTGGGTGACCAGGCCGTCGTCGCGCAGCAGCGTGAACGCGCCCTCGAACGCCCGGCCCTCGTGGGTCGCGGTCATCAGCGTGTCCGCCCGGTTCAGGTAGTCGTCGATCACCTCGCCCGCCGGGCGGTCCTCGGCCCGGAAGGCGGCCAGGATCTCGCCGCGGATGGTGACGAACCGCTCCTCGACCCGGGCGAAGTCGCTGGGCAGCGCCGAGATCAGCGAGAGCAGCTCGGCGAAGCCCTCGCGCATGTAGTCCTCGGTCGCGCTCACCAGGTCCGCTCCGTCGACGAGCCGGTCGCGCTCGGCCTGCAGCCGGGCGATCTCCTCGTTGAGGATCGTGACCCGGGCGCTCCGGTCCGGGTTGGCCTCGGAGTTGAACCGGCGCACCGTGCCCAGGATGGTGGCGATCCGGTGCTCGCTCAGCGCGGCCCGGTCGCGGGCGAGGTTCTTGACCAGCTCGAGCGCCTGCTGGGCGTGCGAGGTCAGCGTGTAGACCTCCTGCCCGCTCTCGTCCAGCGAGCGCACCAGCCACTGCCCGCGCATCCACCGCTGGCAGATGTCCCGCCCGGTCCCGCTGGGTACGTCGCTCTCCCCCGCGGCCCGCACCGCGGCGAGGTGCTCCTCGACCTGGGTGTGCAGCCGCGCGGTCGGGATCGGCCGGTTGTTGCGGCCGAAGGCGGCCCGGAAGATCGTGATCACCACCGGCGCCTGGCGCTGGTGCAGCAGCGTCAGGGTCGGCTGGGAGAAGGCGCCCTTGACGCGCGCCAGCTCACCGGCGATCTCGCTCATCCTCGTCTCCCCCTACCGGCCGACCTTCCCGTCCGGCGGGCAAGCATTACAGAGCCGGCCGACACAGCCGGGAGGACTCCCCGGTCCGGGGCCGAGAACTTCGCCCCGGGATGCCGGCGGAGGGTTCAGTGGATCAGTTCCTGCCAGTTCGCCGGCACCCGGTCGGCCGGAGCCGGGACCGGCTGGTCGACGGGGTGGCTGGTCGGCCCGGCGAGCACGAGGCCGCGCACGAAGGAGCCGTCCCGGTAGTCGTAGGCCCAGTCCTCGCCGGGCTCGAAGGTCTGGATCACCGGGTGCCCGGTCGCCCGGAAGTGCGCGGTCGCGTGCTGGGCCGGCGAGGTGTCGCAGCAGCCCACGTGGCCGCACGCGGCGCACCGGCGCAGGTGCACCCACCAGCCGTCGGCGGCCAGGCACTCCTGGCACCCGGTGCCGCTCGGCGCGACCTGCTCGTCGATCTCGTCGGTCATCGCCGACTCTCCCTTCGTCCGTCGCGTGCTCGTCCCACCTTGGCACGTCCTACGATGACCCGACCATCATGAACACCTCCGAAGACCGGCCGCGCAAGCTGCTCCTCACCGTCGACGCCCCGTCGCTGCTGCACCGCAACCACCACGCGCGGGCGCACACCGGGATCGTCGACCGCTCGGGCCGGCCGGCCTGGGCGCTGCACGGGATGCTCCGCCAGATCATCGAGGCCATCGACGCCTTCGCCCCGGACGCCGTCCTCTTCGGGCTCGACGACCGCACCGCCTCGGAACGCCGCGACTTCTACCCCGACTACAAGGCTGGCCGCGCGGAGAAGGACCCCGCGCTCGTCGACCAGCTCGACCGCGCCGGCGCCCTGCTCGACGCCCTCGGCCTCGCCACGCTCACGCCCCCGGGCCTGGAGGCCGACGACGTCAACGCCTCGGCCGCCACCTGGGCCGACGAGCACGGCTGGAGCTGCGTCATCATCACCTCCGACCGCGACGCCTTCGCGCACATCAGCGACCACACCCAGGTCCTCCGGCTGATCGACGGCGGCATCAGCGCCTCCCCGCTGCTCACCCCGCGGCGGCTGCACGCGATGTACGGCGTCGCCGCCGAGAACTACCTCGAGTACGCCGCACTCCGCGGCGACGCCAGCGACAACCTGCCCGGCGTCTCCGGCATCGGCGAGAAGACCGCCGCCGTCCTGCTGGAGCAGGTCGGGTCCATGCACGCCGTCTGGGCCGACATCGACCAGAACGACGGCCTCGGCGTCGTCGCCACGCTCGATGCCTGGGCCGCGGAGACCGGCGGCCGCCGGATCGGACCGACCGTCCTCCGCAGGCTGACCGCCCCGGGCGCCCGCGAGCGCTACGACTTCAACGTGCGGATCATGTCCGGCCGCGACGACCTCGACCTCGGGCTGACCCCGGACGTGCCCGGCAGTCTCGGCCTCCTCCCCCTGGAGCACGAGCGCGTCGGCCGGGTAGTCAGCTTCCTCGGCGTCGGTGCCACCACGGACCTGGCGATCCGGGTGCTGAGCACCGACCCGGCGTCCGCGGGAAGGTGAGTCCCTGCTGGCCCCCGGGGCTCACTGCTCGGAGGTCAGCAGCACCAGCGCGGTCGCGATGCCGGCCGCGGCGGCGCCGTAGCAGACCACGGCGACGAGCACCCGGTGCTTGATCTGGAGGCCGTCGTACAGGGTGTAGCGGAAGCGGTGCGCGGCGTGCACGAGCATCAGCGCGAACATCCCGAGCAGCACCAGCACCGTCAGCGGGTTGCGCAGCACCGCGTGCAGGTGGTCGTAGGACGGGGCGTCGATCCAGCCGAGCGGGATCGCGAACGCGAACAGCAGCACGAGCACCGGGAGCACGGTCGCCGCGGTCACGCCGCCGGCGCTGAAGGTGAGCCAGACCAGAGGCAGGACGCGCTTCTTGGTCATGAGACCACCAGCCACCAGATCACGGCCGAGACGACCACCAGGCCGGCGTACTGGGCCGCGATCACCGCCGCGGCCGGCACCGGGCGCCCGCCGAGCCGCAGGTCCATCGCCTGCGGCGTGAGGTTGAACCAGGTGATCGTGTGCAGCACCAGGAACGCGGCGGCGACGACGTTGAGCGTCACGATCGCGGGCGAGGCCGCCCAGTCGAGGAAGTCCCGGTACGCCGCCTCGTCGCGCCCGACCGCCTTCACCAGCAGGAGCAGGAACACCACGAACCAGGCCACGAAGATGCTGCTCAGCTCGCGCATCACGAAGACGAAGTAGGTGCGCCTGCGCAGCCACCAGAACACCGGAACCCGCCGGGTGTACGTCGGCAGGGCGGTCATCGCGCACCCCGCGGCAGCACCCACGCCCGCACCGACTCCTGGGCGGCCTTGAGCTTGTAGCGCTGGATCGCGCCCGCAGGGTCGACGTGCTTGGGGCAGACCCGGGTGCACTCCCCGACGAAGGTGCAGCCCCAGACGCCCTCGCGCTCGATCAGCACGTCGAGCCGCTCCCGGGCGCCCTGGTCCCGCGAGTCCAGGTCGTAGCGCTCGGCCAGCGCGATCGCGGCCGGCCCGACGAAGTCCGGGTCCAGCCCGTAGACCGGGCAGGCGGCGTAGCAGAGCATGCAGTTGATGCACATGCTGAACTGCTTGTACGCCTCCAGCTCCTCGGGCGTCTGCAGGTACTCGCCGTCGATCTCGCCGTCCCCGTCCAGCACAGCGTCGTCGTCGCGGATGATCCACGGTTTCACCCGGGGCAGCTTCTCCATGAAGTCGGACATGTCGATCACCAGGTCGCGGATCACCGGGAAGTTGGTCAGCGGCTCGACCCGGACCGGGCCGGGGGCGAAGTCGGTGAGGAAGGTGCCGCAGGTCAACCGCGGCGAGCCCTGGACGTTCATCCCGCAGCTGCCGCAGATGCCCATCCGGCACGACCAGCGGAAGGCGAGCGTCGGGTCGACCTCGTTCTTCACGTGGTTGAGCGCGTCGAGGACGGTCCACTCCTTGCGGAGCGGGACCTCGTACTCCTGCAGGATCGGCGGGGTGCTCCGGTCCGGCCGGTAGCGCATCACCTGCAGGCGGATCGTCTCCGACATCGTGCTCTCACCTCCCGTAGACGCGTTCGCCCGGCGGCCACCGCGTGATCGAGACCGGCAGCTGCTCGACGCGCGGCGGGCCGTCGCCCTCCCGCACGGTCAGCTGGTGGACCAGGAACCGCTCGTCGTCGCGGTCCGGGAAGTCGGTGCGCTGGTGCGCGCCGCGCGACTCCTCGCGGTTGATCCCCGAGGCGAGCATGCACTCGGCGACGTCGAGCATGTTGGCGACCTCGAGCGCCGCCACCAGCTCGGTGTTGAAGGACCGGCTGGTGTCCTGGATCCCGACCGCCCCGACCCGTTCCTGAAGCTCGCGCAGGGCATCGGCGCCCTTCCGCATCGCCTCGCCGGTCCGGTAGATGCCGGCCGCGTCCTCCATCGTGGTCTGCATCCGCTCGCGGATCACCGGGACCGAGTCCTCCGGCAGGCCGTCGGGCATCGCCGCCATCAGCCGGCGGACCCGGGCCACCTCGTCGGCCACCTGGGCGACGACCGCCGGCGAGTCGCCGACCGGTCCGGCCGAGGCGGCGTACGACGCGGCCGCCCGGCCGGCGCGGGCGCCGAAGACCAGGCACTCGGGCAGCGAGTTGGAGCCCAGCCGGTTGGCGCCGTTGATGCTCACGCAGGCGGTCTCGCCGGCGGCGAAGAGGCCCGCCAACGGGGTCGCGCCGTCGATGTCGGTGTGGACGCCGCCCATCATGTAGTGCACCACCGGGCGCACCGGCACCAGCTCGGTCACCGGGTCGATGCGCTCGTACTTCAGGCACAGCTCGCGGACGAACGGGAGCCTGCTCTCGATCAGCTCCTCGCCGAGGTGGCGCAGGTCCAGGTACACGACCGGCCCCCACGGCGAGTCGGCGGTGCGCCCCTTCTCGACCTCGTGCACGAACGCCTGGGAGAGCCGGTCGCGCGGACCGAGCTCCATGCTCCGCATCACCGGAGTCGGCGACGGCGTGCCGAGGTCGTAGTCCTGCAGGTAGCGGTAGCCGTCCTTGTTGAGCAGCCAGCCGCCCTCCGCGCGGGTCGCCTCGGTGATGAGGATGCCGGTGAACGGCAGCCCGGTCGGGTGGTACTGGACGAACTCCATGTCCTTCAGCGGCGCCCCGGCCCGGTACGCCAGGGCCATCCCGTCGCCGGTGTTGATGTTGGCGTTCGTGGTGAACGGGAACACCTTCCCGCAGCCGCCGGTGGCGAGCACGACCGCCTTCGCGCGGATCGTGCGGATCGCGCCGGTGGCGAGCTCGATCGCGACGCAGCCGTGGACCCGGCCGTCGTCGACGAGCAGGCGGGTGACGAACCACTCGTCGTACCGGGTGACGCGCTGGTACTTGAGCGAGGTCTGGAACAGTGCGTGCAGCATGTGGAAGCCGGTCTTGTCCGCGGCGAACCAGGTCCGCATCTTCTTCATCCCGCCGAAGGCGCGGACCGCGATGTGGCCGTCATCGGTGCGGCTCCACGGGCAGCCCCAGTGCTCCAGCTGGAGGAGCTCTCGGGGCGCCTCGGCGACGAACGCCTCGATGGCGTCCTGGTCGCCGAGCCAGTCGCTGCCCGAGACCGTGTCGTAGACGTGCTCCTCCCAGGTGTCGTCCGCAGCGATGAACCCGGCCGCTCCGCCCTCGGCGGAGACCGTGTGGCTGCGCATCGGGTACACCTTGGAGACCACCGCCACGTCGAGGGTGGGGTCGGTCTCGGCGATCGCGATCGCCGCGCGCAGTCCGGCAGCGCCACCGCCGATGAGCACGACATCGTGCGCGCCGGCGGCGTCGCCGTCACTCACCGCGGAACTCCTCGTCGACCAACACCTTGTGCTTGTGGTTCACCACCAGGTGGTGGACGCTCCCGTCGTGGAACTCCTCCCGCGCGGTGCGGCAGCCGCAGGAGAAGGTCACCTGCTCGGTGACCAGGCCCTGGTCGTCCTCGGCGACGCAGCGTTCGCCGTCGTGCTGGTGCCCGCACGGTGCGAGGGTCGCGTCGAACCGGCTGATCGTCGAAGTCACGGCTCACCTCCTGACGTGAGGCTCCGATCACCCGCTGCTGTCCAGGTTCCTCCGCCGGACGCGCGTTGGGAAGCCCCGGCGCTCCTCCTCGGCGATCGGCCTCATCAGCGGCGCGTCGACGGCGGTGGCGCGGCGCAGCTCCAGCACTCAGTCATCCTCCGCTTCAACCACGCAGCGTTCGCCAGCCGAAATGCGCGACGAGTCCGGCCAGCGATCCGAGCGCGCAGCCCACGAACGCTGCCGGGACACCGACTTCGAAGACCGCGAACCACGCCGTCGGCGGGTACGCATGGAGGCCCAGGACCAACCCGGTGACAGCGCCGACCGCACCGAGGAGCAGCCCACCGAGGCACGCCCCGACGCCTACCGCCAGCGGCAGGTCTTTCACCACGTCACGAGGTCGGAGCACGTCACGAGCGTAGCCAGCGAGAGCGGCGATCCGCCCGGCGTCGTGTGCCGCACTGCTCACGTCCGTCGGCTGAAGCTGACCTTGCCGTTCGGGCCGCTCTTCATCTGGAAGCGGGCGTCGTGGGCCAGGGTGTGGTGGCGCGGGCAGAGCAGCCTGCCGTGCTCGATGTCGGTGGGTCCGCCGCGACTCCACGGGATGCCGTGGTGGGCGTGGCACATCCCTGGCGGCCAGTCACATCCTTCGGCGGTGCAGCCGCCGTCCCGTCTGGCCAGGACGATGCGCTGGGCCTCGGTGTGGAAGCGGGTCTTGCGGCCCAGGTCGAGGACCTGGGACTTCGACCCGAGGACGGCCGGGATGATCCCGGCCTCGCAGGCCAGCCTCCGGGCCTCGCCGGCGGTGATCCGGTCCCCGGTGTCCAGGGTCGCAACCGTGTCGGCACCGAGGAGGGCGTCCATCGTCATCGTGACCACGACGGTGGCGGCGATGCCGCCTGCTTTCGGGGCGTCGCGGCGGGTCTCGACGTACTCGATGAACGCCTGGCCCAGGC
>NZ_JBFRDX010000023.1:0-62812 GCF_052114005.1 Marmoricola sp. RAF53
GCGACACGCTGCTGCGCACCGAGAAGCGAACCAACCCTGGGGAGGTGAGGGTCAAGCGATCCCAGGCGCCCCAGCGACGTCCTAGAGTGCAAACGAGTGTCACGGATCAACCGAAGTAGATCTGTCACCCCTCAACCGAAGTACTTCAGGCGGCTCGGTGTGAAGGCCCCTGACCTGCGGGAACGCAGGGCGGGGGCCTTCGTCGTTCGTCGCTGGATCGACCATCAGACCGGATTCAACGGGCCGTCAGGCCGGATTCAACCGGGGTCCCCGCTGACCGGGACGGGGTCGGTACGCCGGAGCGTCCGGCCCGCGGAAGGGGTGACCGTCCCGCCGGGCGCGAGGGCCCCGGAGACCACGACGGCGAAGCCCTGCTTCGGATTGCCGACGTTGACCTCGGTGCCGACCACCTCGACGACCCACTCCCCGGTCTCCGCCGGGGCCACCAGGATCACTTCGGTGGAGTTGAGCCGGTCGGCCGATCCGCCGGGCGGGGTGCGGCCCGCGGCGACGGTGTTGCCGAGGAACGCCTTCCCCGAGGGTGAGGTGAGCCGCAGGTCGAGGTCGTTGACGACGCTGTTGTCCGAGCCGACCGCGCCCGGTGGTTCGGACCAGGTCAGGGACACCGCCAACCGGCCCGGTTCTTCCAACCCGAACGTGACCCGGCAGGTGTCGGTGGTCGCCAGGCCGTTCTCGTGGCGGACGTCGAGCAGCAGGCGCGGCGTCCGCTGGCCCAGTGCGGCCGACGGATCGACCAGGCCCCACCCCCGCGCGAGGCTGGGGGTCCGGGTGTCGGCGCCGGCGATCGCGGAGTCGACCGCGATCGCGCGCAGCATCGCTCCGGTCACCGCGAAGGCATCCGCCGGGTGCGGTTCCCCGTCGCGCTGGCGGCCCTCGGTGAGCTGCTGGCGCACCAGGGTGAGCACGCCGGCGACCCAGGGGGTGGCTCGGCTGCTGGAGCAGCGGACGTTGCCGTTCCCGGTGCCGCACGCGGTGCCGACCGTCGCGGAGACGACCCCGCAGCCGATGCCGAGGACGTCGGGCTTGCGCCGGCCGTCGGCCGTCGGGCCCGGGTTCCCGTCCTTCACGGCGTCCTCGGTCCCGCCGCCCAGCTCCACGGCACTGACGCAGATCGCGTTCTTCGCGGTGCCGGGCGGACCCTGCTCCTCGCCGTCGTTGCCGCTCGACCCGAGGACGACGTGGTCCTCGTGGGTCCAGGCGAAGCGGTCCAGGTCGGCCGAGCGCTGGTCGTAGGCGGCCGGGTTCCCGGCTCCCTGCGGGGCCGAGTGCCAGCTGTTGCTGTGCACGAAGGCGCCGGCGTCCGCCGCGGCGGAGAGCTCGGCGAGCAGCGAGCTGGTCGCGTCGATGTCGTTCTTGTTGCCGCACGCCAGCCGGGCTCCGTAGGCGACGCCACGGAACTCGTTCTTGCCCGGGTGGTCGCCCTGGTCGCCCGCCAGGATCCCGCTGGTGAAGGTCGCGTGCTTGCCGGCCGGGCTGTTCGCCACGTTGCGCAGCTGCACGACCTTGCGGTGCCCCGGCCCCGGTACGGCGTACGCGGGGTCGGCGAAGAAGCAGTGCGCGATGTCCAGGGGACCGTTGTCGATGACGCCGATGATCTGGCCCGCACCGTCGAGGCCGAGCCGGTCGGCCACCTCGATCCGGCTGGTGCTCGGCGGGTCGGACGGGGCGTCCTGGTCGCCGCCGGCCGCACCGCCGTCGTCGATGGTCGGCGGTACCGCTTCGACCCAGCGGACACCGTCGATCTCGGCGATCCGGGCCGCCACCCCCGACCTGATCAGCAGCCGGAGGACGAAGGCGCCGCCGAGGCCGCGGTCGTCGAGGGTGCCGATGACCCGGTCCGCAGGCACGAACGAGCGGATCTGCGCGACCACGTCGTCGGCGAGCGCGGCGAAGATGACGACGTCGACCGGTGCGGGGTCCTCCGGGTCGTTGGACTCGTGGGCGGCGTTCAGCTCGGCCGAGAGCTTCAGGTCGCCGCCCATCAGGCTGACCGCGCGCACCCGGTCGTCACGGCGCAACCGGGAGGCGACGGCCGGAGACAAGGACTCGATGTAGCTGCGCGGCGGCACGTAGTCGGTGAGCCGGACGCCGTACTCGGTGCGCAGCTCGGTGATCGCGGCCTGGTCCAGCCGGGCCACGAACTGGACGATCCAGGCCGGTCGGCGTTCGGGGTCGATCGGGTCGTTCTTGCCCAGCTGCTTGTCCTGCTCGACGAGCGGGTCGACCACGTGGCCGCCCAGGGACACCTTGTTGCCCGCCGGCCCGGTCATGCCGGCACCTCCGGTCGGGCTTCGGCACCGACCGGCGCCCAGCCGAACATGCGGTAACCGGTCTCCAGCTCCGCCAGGGTCCACCACACCGTCAGTGCGAGCGGCAGCCGGACGTCGGCGTCGACGTCGATCCCGTCCGCGCCGTCCGGCGTGACGAACCCGTAGCCGCCGTCGACCGCCTGCTGCGCCCGCAGGAAGGTGGTCACCGCACGCACCCGGGCGTCGTCCAGCGGCCGGATCGCGTGCGCCGCGCGGACCAGGGCGCAGCCGGTGATCAGGTCACGGCGGCGGAGCGTGTCGACGCCGAGCGCCTCGAGCCGTCGTGCGCCGAGCGCGTCGGCCTCGGTCAGGTCCGCCGGAGCCGCCGTCCCGTACGCCGTGCACCCGCCGGCCAGCTCCGCGGTGACGGTGAGGTCGTCGCCGGCGGCGACCGACGCCCACACCTGGTCCAGCGTCGGGAGCGGCGGCGGATCGGCCAGTCCCAGTCGGGCGAGGACGACGTGCTTCTCGAGCCAGGACAGGTCGGCCGCGTCGCCCGACGGGGTCGCGGTGACGACCTGCCGGATCGCCTCGACGAAGCCGGAGATCGCGGGCACGGCGACGCCGCGGTCGCGCAGAATCCCGAAGGCCGTCAACGTCTGGGTCGCCGGCACCTCGGCCAGCTGGTCGGGGGTCCGGACCGATGCGCTGATCCGGTCGACCAGGTGGTCCAGCGGTGCCGGGAGGTCCGGTCCGCGGGCCCCGAGGAGGGTGTGTCCGATGAGCGCGCTGAGCAGGACTCGCGGTTCGCGCCCCGGACCGACCGCTCCCACGAGCCTGCCCAGCCAGGCGGTGTCGGTCGCGATCTCGTCCTGGTCGCCGACCGGGGCGGCCGGCGGCGGGAACACGTCGTCGTCGCGTCGTTGCCGGGCGGTCGAGGCGAAGGCCAGCACGAGCGTGGTGTGGTAGCGGGCGTCGAAGCGCTTCCGGCCTTCCTCCAGCGCGTCGGCCGCCGAGCCCGCGGGCACCTCGACCGCGATCACGGATCCGTCGGCGTGCTGGGCTCCGGTGAACGCGCGCCAGCCGGCCTCGTAGATGCCGTCACGAGGAAGGACGAGGATGTCCCAGCACATCAGGAGCTCCCCGACGAGGTCCCAGTGCCGTTCCCGCCCGAAGCGGACCAGCGCGTCGGAGAGCACCTGCCGGAGGCCGTCGTACTCGGCGGCGAGCTCGTTCGCGTCGCGTTCACCGAGGGTGTAGCCGAACATGATGTCGTGGGTCAGCTCGTACGCCGTCGTCCTGGTCATGAAGAGCGCGTCGGGCCGGCGGAACAGCAACGACTGCGCGGTGAGCTCGCCGAGGTCGGGCAGGGCGTGCCGGAAGCCGCCCCAGTCGAGCACGGTCCGCTCGATCATGTAGTGGTGCGGCAGCCGTTCGGCCTGGTCGATCAGTCCGGTGTCGATCGCGCGCTGGACGGCGGCTTCGTGCGCCTGGTCAGGACGGCCGGCCAACCGCAGGAGGGCGCACATCCCGGCTTTCAGCACGAGCTGGTTGCGATTGTTGATCGGTCCTTCCCGCAGCGCGGACGACTCGGCCACGGCCACCAGCCGCTCGACGATCTCGGTGCTGCACGCGTCCAGGGGCAGCCCGTCCCGCAGGCGGTGGATCATCAGGGCGAGCAGCTCGAGCAGCGGTTTGCCCAGCGCGTCGTCGTCGAGCACGCCGGGCGGGGCGAACTCGTCCAGGTGCTCGGCGAGCCAGCGGAGCGCCGCCCGGTCGTGCTCGAGCGAGGTCCCGTCAGGTCCCACGGCTAGAGGGGGACCTCGCTGTGCCACAGCGCGTAGAACGAGGTGATCAGGAACGCGACGTCACCCGGGTCGTCCTCGGACTCGGCCTTCTTCTGCGCCTCGAGGACCAGCTTGCGCGCGAGCGCCTCGAGGTCGAACACGCTGTGCGCCGCCAGGGACGCCATCACGTCCTCGACCTTGGGGACTCCGGTGAACTGGTCGGAGGTCGGTCCAGCCATGATGTCTCCCCTTCCTCACTCGTCGACGGTGGCCTGGTGGCCGCCGGCGCAGATGAACCCTGACCAGATGACGATGTTGAGCTCGGGTGGATCGTCTTCCGCCTCCGCCTGCGCCTGGGCGCCCTTGACCACTTCTTTCGCCAGGGTCGGTAGGTCGAAGACACTGTGCTTGGCCAGCGCCACCATCACCTCCTCGAGGCTCGGTGTACTGGTCAGGTGAACCACGGTCGGTGTAGCCATGACGATCGCCAGCTTCCGAAAATGTCGTCCGATTCCTTGTAGCCACCGTTGCACGTGGGGCACGAGTTGTCTGTACGACAATTGGCGTAAGTAGCTGCCGGGGCGTCACTCCGGTGCGGGCCGGTTCGAGCTCCGCTCCACCTCGGCTCGCCACCACACGCCGTTCTCGATCCGCTCGAGCCGACGCAGGACCAGCTCGCCGCCCGCGAACACCTCGACCTCGGCACGGGTCAGCGGCCACGGCGGTCCCGACACCTCGGATCCGTCCTCGCGCGCGATCGCCAGGACCAGCAGGGTGCCTCCCGGCGCGACGAGCGCCGCGATGTTCTGCGCCGCGACCCGGTGCTGCGCCGGCGGCATCGACTGCACCGTCAGGCTCTCGACCACCAGGTCGAAGGCGCCCTGCCACTCCTCAGGAAGGTCGAGGACGTCGGCGACGGCGTACGTCACGGGGGTGTCCGGGTGCTTCCGGCGCGCCGCGGCGACAGCGGTGGGGGAGAAGTCGAACGCGGTGGTCCGGTATCCGCGCTCGGCGAGGAACTCGGCGTCGGCCCCGTAGCCGCACCCGACCACGAGCGCTTCGCGACCGTGTCCGGCCAGGTTCCGCGCGTCGGCCCACTCCACGAGCTGGGGACGAGCGGCGCCGTAGTCCCAGGGCGGTGTGGCGGCCCCGGACTCCGCGCCCGCGTAGATCGCCTCGAACATGCCCCACGGCTCGTCCGTCACCACTCGACAGTACCGAAGCAGCAGCGCGGTGCCGAGAGCTCCTCGGCACGAGGCGTTCGCGATCGAGGCGAGGATCGCCAGACCCAGTGCCCCGCCGACCTGCTGGGTGGTGTTGATCAGGCCCGACGCCAGGCCGGCCTCGTGCGGCTCGATCCCGGTGACCGCGGCGATCGTCACGGGGACGAAGGCGAAGCCGAGACCGACGCCGGCCAGGACGGAGGGGCCGAGGACGTCGACGAGGAACGTGCCGTCCGGGTTGATCTGGCTGAACCAGGCCAACGCGACCGCCACCAGGACCATGCCCATGATCAGCACGTTCTTGAAACCGATCCGGGTCACCAGCGCGCTGGCTCCGCCGGCGGACAGGATGATCGCGATCGCCAGCGGCAGGTAGGACACGCCGGCCTCGAGCGCGGAGAACCCGAGGACCTGCTGCAGGTACAGCGTGATCAGGAAGAACATCGAGAACAGCGACATCCCGATCAGGACGCCGACCGCGTTCGCGCCTCGCAACGTGCGCTTGCGGAAGATCGAGAACGGGACCAGCGGCTTCTTGGTGCGCAGCTCGATGACGACGAACGCCACCAGCAGGGCCGCGGCTGCCGCCAGTCGCCAGACGGTCTCGGCCGAGCTCCACCCGACGTTGATGGCGTCGACCATCGCGTAGACGAGCAGGGCGAGACCCGCGGACACGGTGATCGCACCGGGCAGGTCCAGGGTGCGGTCCTTCTCCTCGTCGGCGGTCGACTCGGCCAGCCGCTTCGGCGCTTGCCACACGATGAACGCGCCGATCGGGACGTTGACGAACAGCACCCACTCCCAGCCGGCCCACTCGGTGAGGATCCCGCCGAGCAGCACGCCGGCCGCGCCACCGGCACCCGCGACCGCACCCCAGATCCCGAGCGCCCGGTTGCGTTCCTGGCCCTCGGAGAAGGTGGTGGTGATGATCGACAGCGCGGCGGGCGACGCGATCGCGGCGCCGAGACCCTGCGCGGCCCGGGCGGTGATCAGCCACGTCTCGCTCTGCGCGAGCCCGCCGGCGAGGGAGGCCAGCGCGAAGAGCGCCATACCGAACATGAACACCCGGCGGCGGCCGTAGTAGTCGGCGAGACGACCGCCGAGCAGCAGGAACCCGCCGAAGGCGAGGGTGTAGGCGTTGACCACCCAGGACAGGTCGTTCTGGGAGAAGTCGAGCGCCTCGCCGATGGACGGAAGCGCGACGTTGACGATCGAGGCGTCGATCACGACCACGAACTGGGTCATGGCCAGCAGTGCGAGCGCGAGGTTCCGCGCCCGGGGAGTGCTGAGGTCGGGCTGGGACATGGAAACTCCTGAGAGAGGGTAAGTGGAACCGTAGTTCCTGTTCCACTTCGTCAAGATACGGAGCGCCGATTCCGCTTGTCAACGGAATAACGGAGGTACCATTCCGGATATCGCCGTCGGCGAGTACTCACCCAGAAGGATTGCCGTGACCACCGACATTCGCCCGCTGAGGGCCGACGCCCAGCGCAACCTCGAGCGCATCACCGCCTCGGCGCGGGCCCTGTTCGCCGAGCGCGGACCAGGCGTGCAGATGGAGGAGATCGCCGCTCACGCCGGCGTCGGCATCGGCACGCTGTACCGCCGCTTCCCCTCCAAGGAGGCGCTGGTGACCGAGCTCGTCCGCCAGCGGTTCCAGGAGTTCGGGGCCATCGCCGTCGCGTGCGAGCACCTCGAGAGCCCGTACGACGCGCTGGCCACGACGATGCGCCGGCACGCGGAGACGGTCGAGGACGACATCGCCTTCCAGCTCGCGATGATGAAGCTCAACGACTTCGCCTGGGAGGGCATCGAGGAGGACAAGGCCGCCCTCAACGCCGTCCTCTCCCGGATCATCGAACGCGCCCAGGCGGCCGGCGAGGTCCGTGACGACCTGCGGGTCGAGGACTACGGGATGATGATGTGCGGCGTCACCGCGACCATGCACTTCATGAGCGAGAGCCACGAGTGGCGCCGCCACCTCGACCTGATGCTGGCCGGCCTGAAGCCGGCCTGAGCCCGCTCTGAAGCCGGTCTGGGACAAGATGAGTCCGTGTTCGGACTCGAGATGGTCGTCCTGCTCGGGGTCGCCCTGGTCGCCTGCGGCGCGCTCGCGCGCCGCTACCCGATCGCGCCGGCCGTCCTGCTCGTGCTGGTCGGGGTGCTGGTGGGGTTCGCGCCCCACCTCCGGCACGTCCAGCTGCCGCCGGAGGTCGTGCTGCTCCTCTTCCTGCCACCGCTGCTGTACTGGGAGAGCCTGACCACCTCGTTGCGGGAGATCCGCAACAACCTCCGGGTCGTTGTCCTGACCAGCACCCTGCTGGTCTTCGCCACCGCCGCCGCGGTCGCCGCCACCGCGCACTGGCTCGGACTCGCGTGGGGGCCGGCGTGGGTCCTCGGCGCCGCCCTGGCGCCCACCGACGCCACCGCGGTCGGCGTCCTCGCCCGCGACCTGCCGCGCCGTACGGTGACCGTGCTCCGTGCCGAGAGCCTGATCAACGACGCCACCGCCCTCGTCATCTACGGTCTCGCCGTGGGGGTGACGGTCGGGGAGGAGCACCTCACCGGCTGGCACGTGACCTGGCTCCTGGTGCTGGCGTACGGCGGCGGCGCGCTGGCCGGCGCCCTGATCGGGCTGGTCAGCTGGCAGGTCCGCGGCCGGATGGACGACCCGATGCTGGAGGCCATCACGATGCTGGTGACCCCGTTCGCCGCCTTCCTGCTCGCGGAGGTCGTGCACGGGTCCGGGGTGCTGGCCGTCGTGGTGTGCGGGCTGTTCATGAGCCAGGTGGCGCCCCGCATCACCGGGGCGGTCACGCGACAGATCGTGATCCCGTTCTGGGCGCTGTCCACGACGGTGCTCAGCAGTGCGCTGTTCGTGCTGGTCGGGATCTCGGCCCAATCCGCGTTCCGCGAGCTGAGCAGCACCTCCGTGCTGCGAGCGCTCGTCGACGTCGTCGCGGTCACGGCCGTGGTGATCGGGGTGCGGTGGGCGTGGCTCTACACCACGCCGTACCTGATCCGGCTCCTCGATCGCCGCCCGGCCCAGCGGTTGCGCCGGATCCCGGCCCGGCAGCGCGCGGTCAGCGCGGTGGCCGGGTTCCGGGGAGCCGTGTCGCTCGCGGCCGTGCTCGCCGTCCCGCACACGGTGGACTCCGGGGCCCCGTTCCCCGGGCGGGACCTGATCGTGCTGATCGCGTGCGGCGTGATCCTGCTGACCCTGCTCCAGGCACTCCTGCTGCCGGCGGTGGTGCGGTTCGCCCGGCTGCCGGCCGACACCTCGGTCGACGACGAGGTCCAGTACGCCGACGAGTACACCCTCGACGCGGCGATCGAGGCGCTCCAGACCACGGCCGGCGAGCTCGGCGTCGACGAGCCGGTGGTCGAGCGGGTGCGTCGCGAGCTCGACAAGCAGCGCAGGTTGGTGGCGGCTGCCGGCGCCGAGGGGGACCCGGCGGTCCAGCACGACGACCAGTACACCAGCCTCCTGGTCGCTCTCATCGGCAGGCGGCGCCAGGCGCTCCTGGAGCTGCGTGACGCGCAGCGCATCGACGACATCGCCCTGCGCCGGGTGCAGGCGCGTCTGGACGCCGAAGAGGTGCGGTTGCTGGGCGCGCACCCGTTCGAGTGAGGTGGCACGCATGACCGGACGATCCGAGGGGCGCGACCTGGCGCTGGCCACGTTCCTGGCCGTGGTCGGGATCGTCTCCTGGTTGCACTGGTCGATCACCGACCCGGGCTTCGACAGACCGAAGCCCAGTCGGACTGGGGTCACGTCCTGGCGTTCAGCGCCCTGCTCGTCGTCCTCATGGGCGGTGCCGTGGCCCTCGGACGCGCCCTCAGCAGTGCGGTCCCCGTCCGCCTGCTCACGGGTGCTTTGCTGATCGGCGCGGTCCTCGCCGCAGCGACCAACGTCGTCGAGGACGGCTTCGGGGTCGAGGAGGCGTTCGTCGTCTTCGCTCTGCTCACGGGGGTCCAGCTGGCGGCTCTGGTCGGCCTCGCCGTCGCCCTGGGTGTCGATGTCCGCGGGCCGCGACGGTTCCTGGCACTGGCGCCGCTGGCGAGCGCGATCGGGGTGATCCTCTACGTGAGGGCGGGCGGTCCGATCCTGCTCGGAACCTGGTGCCTGGCCGCCCTCTACCTGGTGGTGACGCGGCCGAGCCGGTGACTACTCGAGGTGCTGGACGAGGAGCGCCCGGCCGGCGCGATCGACGTAGGTCATCGTCAGGAGCGCCGTGTCCGCGACCCACTTCTCGATCCCGCTGGCGGCCAGGCCCTCGGACATCTCGACGTACGACGTCCGTCCGTCGGCGTGGAGCCGGAGATGCTCGAGAAAGGCGTCCCGGTCGCTCGTCCCGGCGATCCGCAGCACCGGGTGGTGCGCCGCCGAGACGACCCGGCCACCGGCCGCGTCGACGTACTCCGAGTGGCCGTCGGTGACGAACGAGTCGAAGCGGACGACCCCGATCTCCGCCAGGGCGCGCAGGTAGGCGGCCACGGAGTCGGCGCGTCCCAGCCGGGCGTGGATGTCGTCGATCTGGGACATCGTGAACACGGCTGCGGCGGGCAGCACGAAGACGAGCTCCTCGATGCCGTCGGCGGGCGCAGCCGCCCCTGCCTCCTGCACCGGATCGCGCCGGAACCCGCACTTCTCCAGGACGCGGATCGAGCCCGCGTTGTGCGCCGCGACCTGGGCGTGCAGCGGGCGGACCCGCACCTCGTCCACGAGCAGGGCGAGCGCTCGGGTCGCGACGCCGCGGCCCCAGAACTCGCGCCCGATCCAGTAGCCGAGCAGCTGCTGCCCGTCCTGCGGCCAGCTGCCGATGTAGCCCGCCACCCTGCCGTCGGCGACGACGGTGCGCGTCACCAAGGTCTCGTCGGCGCGGACCTTCGCCCAGTGCGCCGCGAACTGATCCCGGCCGCGGGCCGGGAAGGCTGCCATCTCGACCGCCAGAGGATCGGCCTGGTGGTCGAAGAACACCTCGAGGTCCTGGTCCTCGACAGCACGGAGACGCACGTCGGGTCGCACTCAGCCCACCTCCTCCGAGTTCGATCCCACGGCCCCGAGCCTCGCGGCGACCGGCTCGAGCAAGGAGATCAGCTCGGCCAGCTCGGCCGTCTCCAGCGCCTCGTACGGCGCCTCGGCCAGGGCGTCGGTCCTTTCCTCGATCCGGCCCTTGGTCGCACGTCCGGCGTCGGTGAAGCGGCCGGCCGCGTCCAGCAGATCGCGGTCGCGCAGGCCGGCCATCACCTCGGCCAGGTACGCCGCCGGCAGGTGGTGGATCCGGCCGAACGACTCCGCCGGGTGGATGCCCAGGTCGAGGGCGCTCAGCACGTGCGCCTCGATGCCGCCGATCCGCTCGGTGACCAGGGCGGCGATGTGGCCGTCGCCACGGTGCTCGCGGAGCATGTTGGCCGCGTGCCACAGCCGCGCCACGGGCTCCTCGGGCACCGGCAGCGCGCGCAGGGCGGCGTACATGACCCGTCCCTCGGTCGGGGCTCCGGTCGAGGCCGTGGCGAGGAGGTCGGCGGCGCGCGCCAGCTCGGGGGTCTCGACGGCGCCGGCGAGGATCCGCCGCAGCGCCTCCACGCAGCCCCGCTCGCGCGCGGCGTGGGCCGCCTCGGGCGTGGTCGTGTCCCAGACCTTCGGGACGTGCCGGGCCACCTCGCCGTCCGCGAAGTTGTAGAAGGCCGCGTGCACGACCTCGGCCGGGACCCGGCCGAGCGGCGCGGAGCGCCCCGCGAAGTACCCGTCCCAGTAGTTCGCGAACCCGAGGGCCGCCATCGCGTCGTTCGGCTCCGGCGAGAAGAAGTTCACCAGCGAGATCGGTTCGGTCAGCTCGAACATCCGGCGGGCGACGGGCTCTCGATGATTCATGTGCGCTCTCCTGTGGTCGTGGCGGCTCCCGCGCGGGCCGCCCTTCACTGCTACGACGAACGGAGCCGCCGCGCTACGACAATCCCTCCGCAGGTACCAGGACGATCTCGCGCCCTCACGCGGTCGCCCACCACGTGTCCATCCGCGCGACCGCGTCGGCGTCGCGGCCCTGCTCCAGCACGCGGGCGACGCGGAACAGGTACGCCGCGATGCCGGCTGCTCCTTGCATCCAGCCCACTCCGGGCGGCAGCAGCGGGTCGTCGTTCCGGTGCTCGACGAAACGCCAGTAGGCGAGGCCGTCGTCGTGCACCGCGCGGTCGACGATCGCGTCGGCGAGGGTGATCGCGAGGGCGAGGTCGTCGTCGTGACCGTGGCGCTGCCAGACGTCGAGGACCACGTCGCCGACGCCCGCGGTGCCGCAGCAGCGGCCGTCGTTGTCCCAGAAGCCCGGGTAGCGGCGCTCCGGGATGCCCGACACCCGCAGGGAGTGCAGGCAGGCGCGCTCCCACTCGTACGCCGACCGGCCGGCCACCTCGTCGGCCCCGGCGTGGTCGAGCGCGGCGAAGAGCAGCGACGTGCCGGCCGGGCCGTGGCACCAGCCGTAGGTGAACGTGTCGAGCCCGTCCTGGCCCGGGATCACGTGCGGCAGCCGGAGCCCGCCGTCCTCGGTGTCGCCGAGCGTGACGAGGTGCTCGGCGCCCAGCCGGGCGGCCTCGGCCAGGCCGGGTCGGTGCAGCGCGACTCCCGCCGCCGCCAGCGATCCGGCGATGCCGGCCAGTCCGTGCGACCAGTTCGGCATCTGGGCACCGGGTTCGCGCTGGAACCGCCGCGGGATGAAGTCCCAGTCGAGGCCCGCAGCGGTCTCGACCCGTTCGGCGAGGAGCATCATGCTCGCCAGGTCGGCCAGCTCCACCGCTCCCGGGACGGCGTCACGGGCCGCCCACAGTGCGCCGAGCAGCACGCCTGCGGTTCCGAGCGTCGCGTCGTTGCAGCGTGCTTCCGGCAGGGTGCGGTCGGGATCCAACCAGGACGGCTGCCATCCGTCGGGGGTCGCCAGCTCGTGCAGCCGGGCGACGGCGAGCTCGGCACCCGGAGCACCGAGCGCGGTCAGGACCCCGATGGTGCTGACCAGGCCGTCGAAGTAGTCGTACTCGGTGAGCTCCGGGATCCGGCGTACCGAGGTCGCGGCGATCCCCTCGGCCAGGGCCTGCTCGTCGGGCGTCAGGTCACGCGAGAGCCGGATCTCGGCGATCACGTGGGCGAGCCCGCCGATCCCGGAGTGCATGCCGAACGGGTAGTCGCCGGGCTCGCTCTGCGCCGGGTTCTCGGGGAGCCACAGGTCGTCCCCGTCGCGGCGTACCTGGGTGAGCACCCACTGCCACGACGCCTCGGCGAGCGAGCGGTACGCGTCGGGTTCGGGCACGTTCCGATGATGCCACCGGGGGCGGCTCCCCGGCGGGCGCTACCGCTGTGCCGTCTCCTGGAGCAGCGCTTCCTCGACCGCCGCGGCGACCTTCGCGTCGACCTTCGCCCTGCTGCGCCGGCGGGTGCGCTTCACCACGACGACGAGGAGCCAGGCGAGCAGCGCCAGCGCGACCAGGAAGCCGACCAGCAGGACGACCGACCACGCCGAGACGACCGCGCGGGACGACGTTTCGACCGGCTCCAGGGTGGAGGTGGACCCGGCCGCGTCGGTGACGAGCGGGGTGACCGTGACGGTCGCGGACACCCACAGCATCGCGCGGACGTCGTCCACGGAGGCCTTCGCCTGCCACGACTCGCCGGGCAGCAGGTTCGGGAGCCGGGCGAGGGTGACGGTCTGCGCCGAGAGCCCGAGCCCACCGGCGACCTTGACCTTCTGCAGGCCGCCGAGCGCGGTGTTGCCGGTGTTGCGCACCGTGTAGCGGACGGTGGCGTCGCCGGTCCCGAACGGGTTGTGGCCGTCGTAGTCGACCTTCAGGTCGTCGACCTCGAGCCGGGACCGCACCTCGCCGCTGACGTGGGACTCGATGCGCAGGCCGACGCGCCGGTGGACGACGGTGCCGGTGCCCGAGGCGTCGCGCTGGTCGAGCACGGTCACGATGCCGCCCAGGTGGTCACCGGGGGTCGCGTTCGACGGCACGGTCATGGTGAAGGGGATCTGGACCTGCTTGCCCGGGGCGATGGTGACGTGCGTGACCGCGGGCTTCACCCAGGCGCCGACGCCCTTCGAGGCCTTGTCGGGGGTGAGGACGTCGTAGCCGCCCGAGCCGGTGGTGAAGCCGTCGGCGGCGTAGACCTTCAGCGTGATCTTCCTGCGGCCCTCGTTGGCGATGTCGATGCCGTCCGTCACCTGCTCGCCCGGCTTGATCGTGTAGGTGAACTTCGGCCGGCCGGAGCCGTACTTGCTCAGCGCCGTGCGCACGGTCCACGAGACGGAGTCCGCGGATCCGTCCGCGTGCGCGGGGGCGGCGAGGGAGCCGAGGGTGAGGCCGGCGAGGACGAGGGCGGTCAGCGCCGCGAGGGATCTCTTGAGCATCAGGACTTTCGATTCACGAGGTACGGACGGACGGGTGGGGGCAGCGGTGCGGCTGCCCCCACCCGTACCGGGTCGAGTGGTGCGGCGAGGTCAGAGCAGCGTGTAGGTGATCTCGCCCCAGAAGTTGTGGGCCGCGTCAGCGCTGACCGAGACCGGGAACTTCAGGTTCAGGTCGGCGCCGACCTGGGCCGTGCCGGGGGCGTGACCGTTGGCGGCCGAGGCGAGCGTGCTGGAGCTGGCCAGGCCGTTCCCGCTGCCGTACCCGTTGGCCACCGAAGCCCCCGCGTTGGCGCCGCCGCCGGCGGCGACGATCCGCGGTGCCCAGCCGACGTACTTGCCGAGCAGCGTCGCGCTGCCGTCCTTGAAGTCGGACACCTGGGCGTTCAGCGACCACGACGTGTCCCCGAAGGTCCGCGAGTCCGTGATCGAGAGCGGGTCGATGGCGCCGGTGGCGGTGAAGTAGTTGCCGTGGCGCGCTGCCGTCCCGAGGTTGACCAGGTGGTTGCCGCCGTTGATGAACCAGCCGAGCGTGCCCGGGTTGGCCGGCGGGACGTCCAGGGCGATGAGCTGGCCGTCGCCCTGCGTGCCGTCCCACTTGGCGATGTTGACCGTGTCCTGCGCGGTACCGACCGGAGCCACGCCCGTGGTCGTCGTGTACTTGTCGGCGGTCGCGTTGGTCGGCTGCGCCGGGGCGCCGCTCGCGGGCTGGTTCCGGTTGAAGACGCCGTTGGCGTTGGTGTCCGCGAGGGTCGTCGTGGTCTGCGACGCACCGCACCAGCTGCCGACGTGCTGGGTCGTGTACTTGTTCGGGTAGTCGCACACGCCGGCGACGACGTTGGTCACCGTCAGCTTGTCGGCGGTGACGCCGACCTTCAGGTAGGTGCGGACGTAGTCCTGGTTCTCGACCGAGTTGGCCCAGTGCAGGGTGTGCTGGCCACCCGCGGACGGAGCGTTCGGCATGGTGCCGGCCGGGTACTTGCCGGCGTGGGTGGCGTCGCTCGTGCCCGGGACCGGCTCGGTCAGGTTGTAGTACTTCGAGCCGGACGCCGAGTTGGTGGTCACGTAGATGACGCCGCCCGGACCCGCGACGACGTTGTTCGCGCCCTGCGCCTCAGCGGCGTTCTGGCGGTCGGCGCCGGCGCCCTTGTTCTGCAGCACGTAGGAGCGCGAGTACGAGTGGTCGTGGCCCTGCAGCACCAGGTTGATGCCGAGCTCGGAGAACGACTGGGTGTAGGGCTGGCGACGCGCGACGGCGTCGGTGTCGTTGGCGTGCGACCCCGGCGAGTACAGCGCGTGGTGGTAGGACACGACGCGCCACTTGGCGCCGGGGTTGGCCTTGACCGCCTGGGTCACGAACGCCATGTGCGCCGGGTCCTTCACCGAGGACTGGGCGTTGGAGTTGACGACCACGAACAGCACGCCCTTGTAGACGTACCAGTAGTCGCCGCCGGCGGTCGTCTGCAGGTCGGAGGTGGTGACGTCGTTGTTCGGCAGCGAGAAGTGGTACTTGTAGCCGAGGTCCGAGGAGTCGTGGTTGCCGATCGCGGCGGCGAACGGCAGCGTCCGCAGCTGGTCCGGTGTGAACCAGGCGTCCCACTGCGACTCGACGTTCGCCGTCTCGATCTGGTCACCGGTGGAGGTGAGCAGCTCGAGCGGCAGGGCGTCGTCGGTCGCGTCGGCCTGCAGGACGTTCAGGGTGTCGGCCCAGCCGGCGGCGTCCTCCTTCAGGTCGGCCGAGGTCGACTGCGCGTTGTTGTTGGAGTCGGCGCCGAGCTGGGGGTCGCCGAACGCCGCGAACTCGAAGCCGCTCCCCAGGCCGAACGCGCCGGTCTTGAAGGTGTAGGTCTGCGAGGTGCTGCCGTCGGAGGCGAGGACCTGGTACGTGTACGCCGTGTTCGCCTCGAGGGTGTCGAGCAGCGCGCTGCCGCGGTACGGCGACCGGGCGATGTCGCCGCCCGAGGTGCCGGTGGTCGCGGTGACGGTGGCGGGGTAGCTCATCACGTCCTCGTCGAAGGCGCCCGCGTTCAGCTCCGCGGTCTTCTCCAGCTGGACGGTGGCGTCGGTCCCGGCGCTGGCGTACCAGGTGACGTAACGCTGCGTCTCGTTGGCGCCGACGCCGAGGACGAGGTCCTTCATGGTGACCGAGCCGGCGGCCTGCGCGGCCGGGGCGAGGACGCCGGTGGCGAGGACGCCCGCGCCGAGAGCCAGGGCTCCGGCGCCGGCCATCGCGCGACGGCGTACGGACTTCGGGGTCCGCGACGAACTGACGTTCATGGGTCGTTCCTTTGCGATGTCGGGGGAGGGTTGCGGCGTAAACCTCTCGGCCCCCGGTGACGTGCGGGTGAACGTGGTCAGTCAGTTCGGGTCGTCTCACGCGTACTCCTGGCTGCAGCGGAACCGAAGGCGCACTTCCAGGGTTTGAATAGGCCCGCCAGATGGCATTTCCCCTGCCCGCGCCCGCTCCGGGCTCAGTCGAAGGAGTCCGCTCTTGCGCACGTCGGTCCGTGGTTCCGTCCGTCGCACCGCCCTCACGGTCGTCGCCGCGACCGCTCTCGTCGCCGGGGTCGTGCTCCTCCTCGGCGCCCGCACCGACGGCTTGGACTGGAGCGAGCCGCACCAGGCCCCGCACGCCCAGGGCCGCCTGGACGCCGGCTTCCACGCCCCCGACGTCGACGGCTTCTACAGCAGCCAGGTGGTGGAGCCGGACCCGGAGACCTGGAACGACGTGCGTCCCTCCGGCGACTACCGGGTCCTGGTCCTGGTCGCGGGGAAGGACGCGCACACGCCGCAGGATCCGCAGGTCGCGGTCCTCGTCGACGCGGTCCGGAAGTGGGCGAAGACCGAGGACCGCGTCAAGCTCAAGCTCCGGTACCTCAGCGACCCGCACACGTTCATCCACGACCTCGACGGCGCCGCGAAGCGCGACCACGCGGACCTGATCGTGACCGCCGGCAACCGCCTGGTGGAGCCGGTCGCAGCGGTGTCGGCCAACTACGCGGGCGAGGACCCGCAGCAGTTCCTGGTGCTCGGTGCGGAGGTCGCCGAGCCGACGGCCAACATCGCGGCGACCGACTGGACCGGCTCCGCCTACCTCGGCGAGGGCCTCGACGAGTCCCTCTACTACGACCCGGCCGCCGTGACGGCACCGCGGGCGTACGCCGCACTGCGGGCCGGGGTCGCGGCCGTGCTCAGCGGCTACCGCAGCGTCATCGTGCGGATCCCGGCCGACCGATACTGACCGGTCAGACCCGGCACCCGCTCAGACGATGCGCTCGACGAACCAGAAGCCGCCCATCAGCGAGACTCCGGTCGCCAGGGCCGCGGTGCCCCAGAGGTAGAGCGTCCGGCTCTTCCGCCGCAGGAGGGCGAGCAGCGGGAACGCGGCCGCGATGATGCCGATCTGGACCGCCTCGATGCCCAGGTTGAATACCACCAGCGACCACAGCAGCTGCCACGAGAACGAGCTGGTGATCCCGAGGGCACCGGCGAAGCCGAGGCCGTGCACGAGCCCGAAGCAGAACACGATCGCGAGCCGGATCCAGCCGACGCGGTCCAGGCCGAGGAAGCCCTCGCCGCCCGGGTCGAGGTCGCTCGCGCGGCCACGACTCCGACCCAGCCGCCACAGGGTGAAGGCCGCGACCGCCGTGATCGAGAACGCGATCGTCGGCTCCACGATCCGCGCCGGCGGGCTGACCACGCCGAGGGCCGCGAGGATGAACGTCACCGAGTGGGCGACGGTGAAGCTCGTGGCCGCCAGGACGACCTCGCGCAGGCGCCGCGACCCCGCGATCAGCGCTACCAGGAACAGGATGTGGTCGAGGCCGGTGAGCAGGTGGTTCGCGCCGAGCCGGAAGAACTCCCAGAAGCGCTGGTACCAGGCCTGCTCGGTGGAGAACGACGCGTGCGCGTCGTCCAGCGCCGCCGAGCCGGACCGCCCGTCCACCTCGTAGGTCAGGACCGTCTTGGTCTGCTTCACGAAGCCTTCGGAGTCGGCGAACAGCGTCGACCGGATCACGTGCCCGTGGTCCGTCTCGTCCGCCTCCGGGCAGACGTAGTCGAACCGAACCGTCGCGTACGGCACGTCCTGGGTCTGGTTCAGCTCGGCCGAGACGTCCGGCTCCATCGTCGGCGTACAGGCCTTGCCGCCGCCGGTCCGCACCGTGAACCGCTGTCCCACGTAGCCCGTGATGGCGGCCGCGTGCTTCCGCACGGCCTCGACCATGGCCGGGTAGTCGCCGTCGTCCCAAGCCGGCTGGCCGTCCTGGTAGAAGCCGTCGTCGTGCTCCGCCGACGCGACGGACACCACCAGCAGGTCGTACTCGAGGCCGAGCCGGATCCGGACGTGGTTCGGCTGGTCGGACGTCACGTCGGCGTACACGACGGAGCTGAACCCGTGCGCGGAGGCGGGCGCACCGGTGAGGCCGACGAACCCGGCCAGGACGACGAGCAGCAGCAGACAGCGACGCACGGAGGCTCCTTCGGACGAAAACCGGAGGAACGTGTCAGGTGCAGGTGGACCGGAGACGAACGGCCCGTGTCGGCCGTGCGAGCGACGCCCCAAGGTACGGGGTCAGCCCGCCTTCGCCAGGGCGTCCGCGATGACGGCGGCGGTCTGCTGCGGAGCCTCGTCCGGGATGAGGAAGACCGCGCCGGGGAGGGTCACCAGGGTCACGTCGGGCGCCGCGGCGAGCGTCGCCCGCTCGGCGTCGGTGAGGCCGCCGTCGCCCTTCTTCTCCGCGTGGACCACCCAGGCCGGACTTCCGGACGCCGCGAGCTCGGCGGCGAAGTCGCGGTCGGAGCCGATGTAGTCGAGGTAGACGCTGCACACCCGGACGGCGTCGCCGGGCCGGTTCTGCTTGAGGTCCTCGATGAGCTCGCTCTTGTGCGGCTCCGGGATGTCGGCGGACTTCACCATCATCGGCATCAGCCGGAAGAGCGCCGCGAACGGCCAGCTGCCCAGCCGTTCCGACGTCCGTACGACGGCCCGGAAGAAGCCGGCCTCGTCCTCGGGCGTCAGGCTGATCCCGAGGAGGACGACCGGCCCCCGGAAGTGGCCCGCCAGCACCATGTCCAGGGCCACCGTCGCGCCGTGCGAGAAGCCGACGACCACGTCGCACCGCTGTTCCGCGGCCAGCTCCCCGGCCCGGCGCGACAGGGCCGGGACGGACACGTCCCCGGACACCGGGGCGCCCGCCATCCCGGGCAGCGTCGTGGCCACGAGGCGGACGCCGGCCAGCGCCGGTTCCGCCATCACCAGGTCGAAGGATCGTGCCGCGTTGGCTCCGCCCGGCAGGAGCAGCACCGACCGCTCCGCGTCCGGCGGTCCGGTGACCAGCAATTCCCAGGCCTCCCGCATGGCTACCTCCCGACCGTGGGTCGCGCCTCTCCGTCGACGGTAGGACGCGGCGCACCCCGCCGGAAGGCCGGAGCGGTGACGAGACGGTGACGCCTCCGTCAGTGCTCCTCGGTCGCCCTCGAGTCCGTGAGGGTCAGCGCTCCGGCCGCGGTCACCAGCCCGACCACCACGGCCAGCAGGCCGTAGATGATCCGCTCGCCGTGGAAGAACGACGTGACGAGCTCGCTGCTCCAGACGCCCTCCGGCAGCTGCGTGGTGACGAGCACGGCGATGAGGGTGCCGACGACCGCGGTGCCGACGCTGGTGCCGACCTCCTGGGCGGTGTCGTTGAGAGCGGCGCCGATCGAGGTGCGGTTGCTCGGCATCGCGTCGACGAGCGCGACGGCGCAGATCGTCATGACGGTGCGCAGGCCGATGGTCATCACGACCAGGCACACGGCGATGGCGGCGTACCCGTGGTCGACGGCCCACGACAACCCGAGCAGCGAGCCGCCGAGGCAGGCTGCCCCGACGAGGCAGGCGATCCGGTGGCCGTACCGCTTCGCGAGCCACTCCGACAGCGGGGTCGCGGCGAGCATGGTCACGATGATCGGGAGGTTCGCGAGGCCGGCCTTCACCGGGCTCCAGCCGTAGGCGTACTGGAAGTGCAGGATCAGCCCGAACATGACGCTGGCCATCGCGATCGAGGTCCCGATCTGCGCGATCGCGGCGCCACGGACGGTGCCGTTCGAGAACAGCCGCAGGTCGAGCATCGGCGCCGCCGTACGACGCTCGTGCCAGACGAACGCGGCACCGGCGGCGACCGCGCCCAGGATCGAGGCGACCGTGACGGGGGAGGCCCAGCCGTGCAGCACGCCGCTGGTCAGCGACCAGCAGGCGAGCCCGATGGTGGCGATGCTGAGGCCGGCGCCGGGCAGGTCGAGCGCATCGTGGGTGAGGCCGGCGGCGTCGTCGGCCGGGACCCCGAACCGGACGCCGAGGCAGGCGATCAGCGCGATCGGCGCGTTCACGAGCAGCAGCCACTCCCAGCGGACGTGCGCCAGCGCGGTGCCGCCGAGCAGCGGTCCGAGGACGAAGCCGGACATGCCGACGACGATCATCACGGTCATCGCGCGCATCCGGAGGTCCCTGTCCTCGAACAGCCGGAAGACGAGCGAGTTGGTGATCGGGGCCATCGCCGCGGCGGCGAGTCCCAGGGCCGCGCGCAGGGCGATGAGCTGGCCCGCGGAGCTCACGAAGACGACGGTCAGGCTCAGCAGGCCGAAGGCGGCGAGCCCGAGCAGCAGGACGCGCCGGCGCCCGAACCGGTCGGCGACCGACCCTGCCGTCAGCAGCAGGCCGCCGAAGGTCAGCGAGTAGGCACCGGTGACCCACTGCAGCGAGGTCGTGCCGCTGCCGAGGTCGCGGCCGATGGTCGGGAGAGCGATCGACAGCAGGGTGTTGTCGACCATTTCGACGAAGAACGCGAGGCAGAGCGCGGCGAGCGGTATCCACGCGGCGCGGAGCGACGGGTAGGTTCGTGCGGGACCGGTGGCGGGACTGACGGCGGTGGTGGTCATGGTGGCCTCCTCTCGGGCAGCGCCCGCGGGCCGGACGACGTACCGACGGTAGGAAGCGGCGCTTTCACGGCGGTTTCACGGCGGCTTCACGGCCGGATGCCCCTGCTGACGCAGCTGTGGCATCCTCGGGCCGTGAGCGACCGGGAGATCAAGGTGCCGATGCTGGTGGTGGCGGCACTGTGCGGGCTCGTGGCACTCGGTGGTGGCGTGCTGGTGTTCACCGACGGTGGCCAGGCGCTGGGTTTCGCCCTGCTCGGGTTCTTCGGCGCGGGCGCGTTCGTGCTCGGCCGCAAGGCTCTCGGTTTCGACTGACCTCGGCTCGCACGTCACGCGAAAACCCCCGCCGGGATCCGACGGGGGCTTCACGAGTGGTGGGCAGGGGCGGGGTCGAACCGCCGACCTTCCACTTTTCAGGCGGACGCTCGTACCAACTGAGCTACCTGCCCAACGAGCGAGAAGCATACAGGCCGGTGCCGGGGCGAACGAATCGGGCCGGAACCCTTGCGGGAGGGCAACCGGACCGTCTATAACTGGACACGTGTCCAATCAAGTGTCCAGACAGCCTCGGTGGAGTGGCCGATGAGCAAGTACGCCCAGCCCGACCGCCGCCCGGCAGTCGTCACCGGTGCCTCCTCGGGGATCGGCGCCGCGACCGCGCTCACCCTCGCCGCGGCCGGCTTCCCCGTCGCCCTCGGCGCCCGCCGCGTCGAGAAGTGCGAAGAGGTCGTCGCCCAGATCCGCGAGTCCGGCGGCGAGGCCGTCGCGCACCCGCTGGACGTCACCGACACCTCGTCGGTCGAGAAGTTCCGGGAGGCCGTCACCGCCGACCTCGGTGACGTCGAGGTGCTCGTCTCGAACGCCGGCCACGTCTCGCCCGGGATCATCCACGAGGTCAGCACCGAGCGGTTCGGCGAGGAGATCGACCTCAACCTGCTCGGCGCCCACCGCCTGGTGAGGGCGTTCGTCCCGGGAATGCTCGAGCGGCAGCGCGGCGACGTGCTGTTCGTGTCCTCCGACGTCGCCGTCCGGGCCCGCCCGTTCATGTCCTCCTACGCCGCCGGCAAGTGGGGCCTGGAGGGGATGGCGCACGCGATGCAGATGGAGCTCGAGGGCTCCGGCGTCCGCGTCTCGATCGTCCGCCCCGGCCCGACCTGGAGCGAGATGGGCACCGACTGGGAGGACGCGGCCGCCGCCGACGTGCTCACCGGCTGGATCAAGTTCGGCCTGGCCCGGCACTCGCACTTCCTCAAGCCCAAGGCCCTGGCCGACGCGATCACCACCGTCGTCAGCGCGCCCCGCGGCGTCCACCTGAACCTGATCGAAGTGAACCCCGAAGCACCAGTGGAGAAGCGATGACTGTGACCAGCACCGGCGTCGAGGGGATCCGCGAGGTCTCCCGCCGCTTCCCCGAGGACGCGCACGGCCACCTCGAGGACCTGCGCGACGACCCGATCGACCTGCTGCACCGCGTCCGCGCCGAGTGCGGCGACATCGGCCGCTTCAAGCTCGCCGACCGCGACGTCGTCCTGGTCACCGGGGCCGAGGCCAACGAGGCGTTCTTCCGCGCCCCCGACGAGATCCTGGACCAGGCGGCGGCGTACCCGTTCATGACGCCGATCTTCGGCAAGGGCGTCGTCTTCGACACCACCCCCGAGCAGCGCCAGGAAGCCCTGAAGAACCAGGCGCTCAAGGGCGAGATGATGCGCGGCCACGCCAGCACCATCGAGAACGAGATCAACCAGATGGTCGCCAAGTGGGGCGAGGAGGGCGAGATCGACCTGCTCGACTTCTTCGCCGAGCTGACCATCTACACGACCTCGGCCTGCCTGATCGGGATGCCGTTCCGCAACGAGCTCGACGACCGGTTCGCGCACCACTACCACGACCTCGAGCGCGGCACCGACGCGCTCGCGTACGTCGACCCGTACATGGAGGGCGTCGAGTCCTTCGAGATCCGCGACGCCGCCCGGATCGAGCTCGTCAAGCTGGTCCAGGCGATCATCGACAAGCGGCACGCGCGCGGCAAGGTCGCCCGCGAGGACCGCGACCTGCTGGACGTGCTGATCTCGCTGAAGAAGGAGGACGGCTCCGACCACTTCACCGCCGACGAGATCACCGGCATGTTCATCTCGATGATGTTCGCCGGGCACCACACGTCCTCGGGCACCGCGGCGTGGACGCTGATCGAGCTGCTCCGCAACCCCGACGTGATGGCCGAGATCGTCACCGAGCTCGACGACCTGTACGCCGACGGCCCCGAAGGCAAGGTGGAGGTGTCCTTCCAGGCGCTGCGGTCGATCCCGCAGCTGGAGGCCGCGCTCAAGGAGACGCTCCGCCTGCACCCTCCGCTGATCCTGCTGCTCCGGGTCGCCCAGGAGGACTACGAGATCGGCGGGCACGTGCTGCCGGCGGGCACCATGGTCGGCGCCAGCCCCCGGGTCTCGAACCGGATCGCGGAGGACTTCCCGGACCCGGACCGCTTCGACCCGAAGCGCTACCTCGACCCGAACCAGGCCGACCTGCAGAACCGCTGGACCTGGATCCCGTTCGGAGCCGGGAAGCACCGCTGCGTCGGCAACGCGTTCGCGATGATGCAGCTCAAGGCGATCTTCTCGGTGCTGCTGCGCGACTACACCTTCGAGATGACGCAGCCGTCGGAGACCTACCGCGACGACACCTCCAAGATGGTCATCCAGCTGGCCCGCCCGGCGACCGTCCGCTACCGCAGGCGCCAGAAGTGAAGGCGGCCTCATGAAGGTGGCAGCCGACCTGGACCTGTGCCAGGGACACCAGATGTGCCAGTTCGAGGCGCCCGACGTCTTCGGCCTCGACGAGGCCGAGGACAAGGTCGTCCTGCTCGACGCCACCCCGCCGGAGGAGCTGCGCGAGCAGGTCGTCCGCGCGGTCAAGTACTGCCCCGCTATGGCCCTTTCGATGGAGGACTGATGACTGACCTGACCCGCGCCGAGATCGAGGAGTTCTGGGACTCCTGGCTGGCGGTCAACCGTGAGGCCGAGCGGATCGGCGACTGGCGGATCATGGCCGAGCACTACGCCGTGGACGCGACGTACGGCTGGATGTACAGCCCCGACGAGCAGTTCATGGCCGTCGGCCGCGACCAGATCCGCGACTACGCGATCGGCATCGAGATGGACGGCCTCGACGGCTGGCACTACGACTACCAGGCCACGCTGATCGACGACAAGAACAAGATGGTCGTCGGCTTCTGGAAGCAGAAGTCCGGGATCATCGACGACGCCACCGGCCGGGAGTTCGAGATCCTCGGCATCGGCGGCTCGTGGTTCGGCGTCGAGCGGCAAGATCGAGGCGAGGGCCACCCTGACACGGGGAAGCTCAAGTTCGCCTGGCAGCGCGACTGGTTCGACATGCCGTCGACCGCCGAGACCTTCCTCAACATCATCAAGGCCGGCAAGGCACCGGAGACGCTGCTCAAGCGGATGTCGGTGTCCGGCCTGGGCGTGCCCGGCCACTACACGTACGCCGACATGCCCTCGACGCTGTGGCCGCCGCCGGTCGAGGCCGGCGAGTACCTGACCCAGACGAGCGCGCCGGAGGCGACCGCATGAGCACCCTCAGCACGCCCGCCGCCCAGCAGCTGATCGACGGCAAGCTCGTCGGCGCGAGCGACGGCGCGTCGTACCCGATCCTGAACCCGGCCGACGGTGAGCAGATCGGCGTCGCCCCGGACGGCACCGCCGCCGACGTGGACGCCGCGATCGCCGCGGCCCGCCGCGCCTTCGACGAGACCGACTGGTCGACCAACACCGCGCTGCGGGTGCGCTGCCTGCGCCAGCTGCACCAGGCGCTGCTCGACCACGCCGACGACTTCCGGGCGCTGACCCGCGCCGAGGTCGGCATGCCGGACTTCATGATGGGTGCCGCCGGGTTCGACGTCCCGGTCGACGGCCTGAAGTGGGTCACCGACCTGCTGGAGTCCTACGAGTTCGAGTCCGACCTGGGGGTGGCGTCCCCGATGGGGATCCCGTCCAGGCGCACCGTACGACGCGAGCCCGTCGGCGTGGTCGCCGCGATCACGCCGTGGAACGTGCCGACGCAGATCAACCTGGCGAAGATCGGCCCGGCCCTCGCAGCCGGCTGCACCGTGGTCCTCAAGCCGGCCCCGGACACGCCGTGGGTGGCCGCCGAGCTCGGTCGCCTGGTCGCCGAGCACACCGACTTCCCGGCCGGCGTGGTCAACGTCGTCACCCCGCGCGACAACACCGTCGCGGCGGTGCTCTCCACCGACCCGCGGGTCGACATGGTCTCCTTCACCGGCTCGACGCAGACCGGCCGGGCGATCATGGCCGCGGCCGCGCCGACCCTGAAGAAGGTCTTCCTCGAGCTCGGCGGCAAGTCCGCCGCGATCGCGCTCGACGACGCCGACGTGGCCTCGGTCGCCGGCGCCACCGCGTTCGCGGCCTGCATCCACGCCGGCCAGGGCTGCGCGATCACCACCCGCCTGGTGGTCCCGCGCGAGAAGTACGACGAGGCCGTCCAGGTGGCCGCCGCGACGATGGAGTCGATCGGCGCCAAGGACCCCTCCGACCCGGGCGCCATCTGCGGCCCGGTGATCTCGCAGGTCCAGCGCGACCGGGTCGCGGAGTACCTGCGGATCGCGACCGAGGAAGGCGGCACGTTCGCCACCGGCGGCACCGTCATCGACCAGGCCGGCTACTGGATCCAGCCGACCGTCATCGCCGGCCTGGACAACTCCTCGCGCCTCGCGCAGGAGGAGATCTTCGGCCCGGTCCTCGTGGTGATCCCGCACGACGGCGACGACGACGCGGTCCGGATCGCCAACGACTCGGCGTACGGGCTGTCGGGCTCGGTGGACTCCGCTGACCTCGACCGCGCGAAGGCGGTCGCGGCCCGGATCCGCACCGGCACCCTGGCCGTCAACGGCGGCGTCTGGTTCAGTCCGGACGCTCCCTTCGGCGGCTACAAGCAGTCCGGCATCGGCCGCGAGATGGGCGTCGCCGGCTTCGAGGAGTACCTCGAGACCAAGACCATCGCCGAACCGGCGTGACCTCCACGACTAACGAAGGACAGAGCATGCGTTCCGAGAACCCCCGTTTCGACGGCAAGGTCGCCATCGTCACCGGCGCCGCCCAGGGCATCGGCGAGGCCTACGCCAAGGCGCTCGCCGCCGACGGCGCGGCCGTGGTCGTCGCCGACCTCAACGTCGACTCCGGCGAGCGGGTCGCCAAGGAGATCGACCAGGCGGGCGGCAAGGCGATCTTCGTCCGCACCGACGTCTCCGACGCCGACTCCGCGACGGCGATGGCCGACGCTGCCGTCGAGGCCTTCGGGGGCATCGACCTGCTGGTCAACAACGCCGCCATCTACGGCGACATGGCGTTCGACCTGCTGATCACCGTCGACTGGGACTACTACAAGAAGTTCATGTCGGTGAACCTCGACGGCGCCCTGGTCGTGACCCGCGCCGTCTACGGCCACATGGCGAAGCGTGGCGGTGGCGCGATCGTCAACCAGTCCTCGACCGCGGCCTGGCTCTACTCCGGCTTCTACGGCCTGGCCAAGGCGGGCATCAACAGCCTGACCCAGCAGCTCGCGCACGAGCTCGGCGGCCAGAACATCCGGGTCAACGCGATCGCGCCGGGTCCGACCGACACCGCGGCCACCCGCACCCAGGCCGGCGACGCCGCCAAGGACATCGTGAAGAACAGCCTGGCGATCAAGCGGATGGGTGAGGTCGAGGACATGGTCGGAGCCTGCCTCTTCCTGCTCAGCGACGAGGCCTCCTGGATCACCGCCCAGATCCTCGACGTCGACGGCGGTCAGGTGTTCCGCGCATGAGTGTCCGCGTCGGCTTCGTCGGGCTGGGCAACATCGGCAAGCCGATGGCGCTCCGGCTCGCGAAGTGGGAGGGCGGGCTGACCGTCTTCGACCTCGCCCCGGAGCCGCTCGCCGCGGCCGAGAAGGCGGGCGCCCGCGTCGCGTCCTCGGTCGGCGACCTCGCCGCCGAGTGCGGCTACATCTCGGTCATGGTCAACACCGACGACCAGGTCCGCGACGTGATGGGCGAGATCCTCGGCGCCGCCAGGCCCGGCACCGTCGTCGTGGTGCACTCCACGATCTCCCCGGACCTGCCGCCGCGCCTGGAGGACCTCGGCGGCCGGCACGACCTGCTGGTCGTGGACGCGCCCGTCAGCGGCGGCGCGATGGGGGCCGCCGAGGGGACGCTGGCGATCATGGTCGGCGGCACCGACGAGGCGTTCGCCGCGGCCTCCGGACCGCTCGGCCTGATGGGCAGCGAGGTCGTGCACTGCGGCCCGATCGGGAACGGCACCGCGGCCAAGCTCGCCCGCAACCTGCTGCACTTCGTGGCGTTCACCGCGACCGGCGAGGCGCTCCGTCTCGCGGAGGCGGCCGGCATCGACCTGCAGGCCCTGGGTCGGATCGTCCGGCACACCGACTCGATCACCGGCGGTCCGGGCGCGATCATGCACCGCGACACCACCCGTCCGCTGGCGCCCGAGGACGGCTGGACCTCGATCTTCGGCCACGTCCGCGCCATCGGCGAGAAGGACCTGTCGCACGCGATCGAGCTCGCCGACCGTCTCGGCGTCGACGTACCGATGGCGCACTTCGCCCTGGACCACCTCGGCGCGGCCCTGGGTTTCGCCGACGAGAACGGAGACCGCGCATGACCGGCAAGTTCGACGACCTCCCGGAGGTCCGCCGCAAGGGCCTGGAGAAGATGGAGCAGGTCTACGGCTTCGAGATGAACGACATGGACGGCGACTTCTTCCGCTACACCGCCGACCACCTGTTCGCCGACATCTGGAACCGCCCGGGCCTGAGCGACCGTGACCGGCGGCTGCTGCTGATCGGCATGCTCAGCCAGCACGGCGCCCAGGACGTCCTCTCCATCCAGATCCCGGCGGCGTACAAGGGCGGCGAGCTCGACGAGGCCGCGCTGCGCGAGATCGTGATCATGGTCTGCCACTACGGTGGCTGGCCGGTCGGGGCCCGGCTGAACAGCCTGGTCGAGGAAACCATCGCAAAGGGACGCTGAGATGTCCGACGCCGTCGAGACCGCCACCGCCCAGGCAGCAGGCTCCTTCACGCCCAACCTGCGCCAGGGCCTCAACCCCCGGCAGGCCGAGACCGTCGAGAAGCTCCTCGCCGCCGGCGAGGTGGAGCTCGAGGAGGTCGGCCCGGAGGCGCTGACCATCCGCACGGTCGCGCAGCGGGCGGGGGTCTCGCCGGCGACGGCGTACACCTACCTCGCGTCGAAGAACCACCTCTTCGCCGAGCTGTTCTGGCGCCGGATCGTCACCGACCGCGGCCCCGCGCCGACCGGGGACACCGCCGTCGACCGGCTCCGGGTGGTCACCCGGCACCTGTCCCAGATGCTCGGCCGCTCGCCGAACCTGGCGACCGCGGCCAACATCGCCCTGCTCGGCACCGACCCCGAGGTCGAGCGGCTGCGGCTGGTGATCGGCGCCGAGTTCGTCTCCCGGTTCCGGGAGGCGATCGGCGGGTCGCCCGACCCGCGGGTGCTGGACGCGATCACCCTCGCGTTCGCCGGCGCCCTCCTCCAGGCCGGCATGGGCCTGATGACGTACGACGAACTGAGCCAGCGTCTCGACGACGTCGTGGCCGTGATCATGGAAGGCCACTGACGTGACCGCTGAGAAGACCGAGACCGGCGGCGGCTGCCCGCTGAACTTCGACCACTACGACCACGCGCTGCAGGACGACCCGTACCCGACGTACGCGCGGCTGCGGGCCGAGGCGCCGCTCTACCACAACGAGGAGCACGACTTCTGGGTGATGTCGCGGCACGCCGACCTGCACAAGGCCTGGCGCACCGACGACGTCTACTCCAACCGGATGGGCGTCACGCTCGACAAGAGCGCCTGGAACGAGAACGCGCACATCGTGATGTCGTTCCTCGGGATGGACCCGCCGGACCAGACCCGGCTGCGCAAGCTGGTCTCGCGCGGCTTCACGCCGAAGCGGGTCGCGGAGATGGAGCCGCGGATCGCCGAGATCAGCCTCCAGCACCTGGAGAGCGCGCTCGCGAAGGGCGACGCCGAGGGCGGGTTCGACTGGATCGTCGACTTCGCCGGCAAGTTCCCGATGGACGTCATCTCCGAGCTGCTCGGCGTCCCGCAGGCCGACCGCGACGAGGTACGCCGGCTGGCGGACCTGCTCGTCGTCCGCGAGGACGGCCTCCGGGACGTGCCGAAGGCCGGCATGGTCGCGTCGATGGAGCTCTTCTCCTACTTCGGCAACCTTCTCGCCGAGCGCAAGGCCACCCCGGCCGACGACCTGGTCAGCACCCTCCTGAACGCCGAGGAGGAGGGCCAGCGGATGACCGACGGCGAGCTGACCGCGTTCCTCTTCCTCATGGTGGTGGCCGGCAACGAGACGACCACGAAGCTGCTCGGCAACGCCGTCCGCAACATCAGCAACCACCCCGAGCAGCGTGCCGCCGTCTTCGCCGACCCCGACACCCTGGTGGCGCCGTGGATCGAGGAGACGCTGCGCTACGAGGCATCCAGCCAGCTCCTCGCCCGGCAGACGCTCCAGGACGTCACCATCGACGGCGTGACCTGCCCGGCGGGCGCCCAGCTGCTCCTCAACGTCGGCTCGGCGAACCACGACGAGACGGTCTTCAGCAACGCGGAGGAGTTCGACATCCACCGGGACAAGGCCGAGCTCGCCAAGCACATCGCGTTCGGGGGCGGCCGGCACTTCTGCCTCGGCGCCAACCTCGCCCGGCTGGAGGCGCAGATCGCGCTGCAGCAGCTGGTCGAGCGGGTCTCCTCGATCGAGGTCGCCGGCGAGCCGGTCCGGATGTACTCGGCCAACGTGCGCGGCTACGCGTCGCTCCCGGTGAAGGTCACCCGCCGATGAGCCGCTACGCATCGCTGACCCGCGACCAGCTCGCGACGCTCGTCCCCGAGCTGCTGCTGATCGGCCAGCTGATCGACCGCTCCGGGATGGCCTGGTGCATCGGCGCCTTCGGCCGCGAGGGCATGGCGCAGGTCGCCATCGAGGAGTGGATGGGATCCAGCCCGATCTACACCAGGCGGATGCAGCAGGCGCTGCGCTACGAGGGCGACGACGTCGTCACCATCTTCAAGGGCCTGCAGCTCGACATCGGCGCCCCGCCGCAGTTCATGGACTTCCGCTACACCGTGCACGACCGCTGGCACGGCGAGTTCCACCTCGACCACTGCGGCGCGCTGATGGACGTGGAGCCGATGGGCGAGGAGTACGTGCGCAGCATGTGCCACGACATCGAGGACCCGACCTTCGACGCCACCGCGGTCGCGACCAACCCGCGGGCCCAGATCCGGCCGCTGCACCGGCCACCGCGCGTCCCGGCCGACCGCAACCCGCACTGCGCCTGGACCGTGATCATCGACGAGTCCTACCCGGAGGTCTTCGAGTCCGCGGACTGCACCGCGCTGCGCTCCTCGAAGGCGGCCCTGACCGAGCTGGCCCCGATCGACGGTGCCGACGACGGTCAGGCCGACTACTCCGGGCCCTTGCTCAGCGACTTCGACTTCGCCGCGTTCTCGCACTCGGCCCTGGTCCGGATCGCCGACGAGGTGTGCCTGCAGATGCACCTGCTCAACCTGGCGTTCCTGCGTGCGGTCGACCGTCGTACGGAGGCCGACCAGTACCTGGAGATCGCCACCAAGCAGCTCGTCGGCATCGCCGGCATCGCCGCCGAGAGGATCCGCAACGCCCTCGAGCTGCCCGCCGACGAGGCCGGTGCGCTGCGCGTCCTCGAGCTGCACCCGCTGCTCAACCCGGCGGCGTACGTGGCCGCGACCGTGGACGGCGAGCTCGCCGTCAGCCACGGCCCGGCCCACGAGGACGGCGCCTGGATCGCCCTCTGCGGCCCCGACCGGCTCGCCCCGCTGCAGGCGGTCGTCCGCGCGGTGGACCCGTACCTGGACGTCGAGGTCACCGGCAGTACCGAGGACTGGACCGCCCGCGTCGTACGCCGCGACGTACCGGCCCCCGAAGCCGGCGAGGTAGCCGTCACCCGCTTCAGCGGCGGCTCGACCTTCACCTTCCAGCCGCGGAAGTCGATCCCCCTGACGGTGGTCTGAGGGCTGGCGGAATCCCAAGGGAAGGTGCGAAACCTGCAGAACAGCCCAATGTTTCGGGCTGTTCTGCCGGATTCACCTCTTCCCTTGGGATTCCGCGCGCCTCACTCCGTCGAGATCGCCGCCAGCACGTTCAACCGCGACGCCCGGATCGCCGGGATCACGGCCGCGATGACGCCCACGACGACGGCGATCACCGCGAAGAGGGCGAGCTGGACCACCGGTAGGCCGAGCGAGGTCAGGTCGTCGGAGAGCACGCGCTGCAGCAGGATGCCGTAGACCAGGCCGAGCACCAGGCCGAGCGCGGCGCCGAGGACCGCGATCGTCACCGACTCCAGCGTGATGGTCCGGCGCAGCTGGGCGCGGGTCATCCCGATCGAGCGGAGCAGGCCGATCTCGCGGGTCCGCTCGAGCACCGAGAGCCCGAGCGTGTTCACGATGCCGATGACCGCGATCACGATCGCCAGCGCCAGCAGCCCGTAGATCATGTAGAGCAGCTGGTTGACCTGGCTGTGGATGGACTCCGCGAACCCGTCCTTGTCGTTGACCTCGACCAGCGGCACCGTCTTGGTGATCTTGTCCAGGTCCTTCTGCACGGCCGCCTTGTTCGCGCCGCCGGCGACGTTGATGAGAAGGGCGTTGTCCTGGCGCTGCAGCCCGGCCTTCGCGACCACGTCGAGCGGCACGTTGATCGGGAACGCCATCTGGTTCTTCTTGCTGATCCCGCCGATCTCGACAGTCACCTTCTTGCCGGCCGGGAACGACAGGGCGAGCTTGTCGCCGACCTTCCAGACGTGGTCGGAGGCGATCTCCTGCTGCACGACCGCCTTGGTCCCGAGGTCGAGCGAGCCGTCGGCGACCTCCATCTTGGCGATCTCGGGGAAGTCGGCGTCGGCGGCCGCGATCGTCTCGACCTTGTCGTCGATGCGGGCGTCGAGCATCTGCTGGCGGCTGACCGTCGCGACGCCGTCGACCTTCGCCATCTGGTCGCCGACCGAGGTGGAGAACGGGGCGAAGACGACCGACTGGGCGAGGAAGTCCGGCGAGAACTGCTCGTCCACCAGGTCCTGGACGGACTTGTTCAGCGAGGCCGCCATCACCGCGATCGTCGACACCAGCGCGAGGCCGATCATGAGCGCGGACGCCGTCGCCCCGGTACGACGCGGGTCGCGCAGCGCGTTCTCCCCGGCGAGCCGCCCGGGCGCTCCGAACAGCCGGCCGAAGACCGACCGGCACAGCGTCAGCACGGGCCGGCCGAAGACCGAGCTCAGCGCGGCGACGGTCAGCAGCGAAAGCACCGCGCCGACGCCGATCCAGGCCGCGGCGGGAAGGCCGCCGACGTCGGCGAGCCCGGCGATGGCGGCGACGGCGGAGAGGCCGACCACCACGAGGCCGATCACGAAGCGGCGCCGCAACGAGCCCCGGGTCGGGACGTCGTCGGCGCGCATCGCGGCGACCGGGGAGACCTTGCCGGCCCGGCGGGCGGGCATCACCGCGGCCACCAGCGTCACCAGTACGCCGACGGCGTAGCTGGTCACGACGGTGGGCGTGGTCAACGTCAGGAAGGCACTGGAGATGTCGAGGCCGATCGTGCTGAACATCGCGGCGAGACCGCGGGCCAGCGCCCAGCCGAGTGCGATGCCGACGGTGGAGGCGAGGACCGCCATCACGAACGCCTCGGCGAGGACCGAGCCGGTCACCTGACGTCGGCTGGCGCCGAGGGCGCGCAGCAGGGCCGACTCCCGGGAGCGCTGCGCGACCAGGATCGAGAAGGTGTTCACGATGATGAACGCGCCCACGATGACCGCGATCAGGGCGAAGACGAGCAGGAACGTCTTGATCACGTCGAGGAACTGCGCGATCGAATCCTGCGACTCCTTCACGACGACGTCACCCTTGACGGCCTCGAAGCCGGCGGGAAGCACGTTCTGGGCGGCCTTGACGAGCTCGCTCTGGGAGACCCCGTCGGCGGCGGTGAGTCCGATCGTGGTGAACACGTCGCGCCCGCCGAGGAAGACCTCCTGGGCGCCGGGCGTGTCGAAGATGATGAGGGTCGCGCCGGCCGTACCGCCGTTGTTGAACTCCGCGGTCCCGACCAGGGTCGCGGTGCGGCTCAGCTGGCCGGCCGGGGTGATCAGCGTGACCGTGTCGCCGATCTCGTAGCCGGCCTTCTTCGCCGAGCGCTCGTCCAGCACGATCTCGTCGGCGCCCGTTCCCCAGCGGCCGTCGAGCAGCTTGAGGATCCTGCCGCCGTCCATGTTCGGGGCCTCGGTCCGGTTGAACGCGAGCGTCGGTGCGCCGGTCCCGCCGAGGAGCTCGCCGTCGGAGTCGACGACGTACATGCCGTAGCCGTCGACGTTGCCCTCGGCGGTCGCGACCTCGGGAAGTGCATCCAGCTTCTGGACGACCTCGGGGGCGAGCGTCGCCGACGACACTCCGCTCTCCCCGGCGCTGAACGAGTCGGCTCCCTCGACGCGGACGAGCCCGTCGGGGGTCGTGCCCTGGATGATCCCGTCGAAGGTCTTGCTCAGGCCGTTGGAGAAGACCAGGACCCCGGAGAGGAACGCGACCCCGAGGACGATGGCGAGCGCGCTCATCGCCAGGCGCATCTTGCGGGCGCCGAGGTTGCGCAGGACCAGCTTCAGCACGGCTCAGGCCCCCGTACCGGTGGCGCCGGTAGCACGCGTGGCGCGGGCCGCGGCCGCCGCCTGCAGCGCGGTGATGTGCTCGAGGATCTGCTCGCGGGACGGGCGGAGGAGCTCGTCGACGACCTTGCCGTCGGCGAGGAAGACCACCCGGTCGCAGTGCGAGGCAGCGAGCGCGTCGTGCGTGACCATCACGATGGTCTGGCCGAACTCGTCGACCGAGCGGCGCAGGAACGCGAGCACCTCGGCGCCGGAGACCGAGTCGAGGTTGCCGGTCGGCTCGTCGGCGAAGACGATCGACGGCTTGCTGACCAGGGCCCGCGCGCAGGCCACCCGCTGCTGCTGCCCGCCAGACATCTCGCTGGGCCGGTGGTCCAGCCGGTCGCGAAGCCCGACGGCGTCGACCACGGTGTCGAACCACGCGTGGTCCGGGGATCGGCCGGCCAGCGAGAGCGGCAGCAGGATGTTCTCCTTCGCCGTCAGCGTCGGGATCAGGTTGAAGGCCTGGAAGACGAACCCCACCCGCGTACGCCGGATCGTGGTGAGCTCCTTGTCACCGAGGCTGCCGAGGTCGGTGCCGTCGACGACGACCTGGCCCGACGTCGGGGTGTCCAGGGCGGCCAGGCAGTGCATCAGGGTCGACTTGCCGGAGCCGGACGGCCCCATGATCGCGGTGAACTCGCCGGCGTGCAGGTCGACGGTGACACTGTCGAGCGCGCGCACCTCGGACTCGCCGGACCCGTAGGTCTTGGTGAGGCCGACCGCGCTCGCGGCGGCCGTACCGGGCAGGGTGGCGGCAGGGGTGGAGGTCATGGGATCCACCATGCCCCCCGCCGGGGCCACCCGCCATCGGGAATGTCCCTGACCTAGACCCCCAGGTCGCACCCGGGAACGCAAGAAGCCCGGACCTGGTGGTCCGGGCTTCTTCTCTGCGACCCCGACGGGACTCGAACCCGCGGCCTCCGCCGTGACAGGGCGGCGCGCTAACCAACTGCGCTACGGGGCCTGGTTTTGCCTCGACTGTGTCTCCACTTGCGAAGCCACGGAATGCTAACCCATGGACGGCTCAGATCCGAAATCGGGACCCGTGGCACTGTTCGGTCGCACCCCAGGGCGAGGCCGCTCGGGACCGTACCGCCCGGCGAAATGAGGCACGGCGCGGAAAACTGTCTTGCTTTCTCCGTAATCTCGCGCCCGCTCGCGGCGTGTAACTCCTGAGGGCCGGCGGCTGGATCCGTCAGGGATCGGCGGCGGCTCGCTGATGAGAGGGAGTGTTTGCGTTGAGATCGTGTTTGAGAGGACGTGCCAGCAATGGCCGTCTGTCGCGCGCGGGCGTCGGGGTGCTGATGGGGTCGGTGGTGCTGGCGACTGCCGTGCTGGCGCCAGCGGCGCCGGCTTCGTCCGAGGATCGGTCCGTGTCGGCCCAGCCCGGCGGGGAAGCCGCAGCCGAGGTGCTGGAGGAGAGGACCACGGAGTCCTCGATCACCTTCCAGAATCCCGACGGGTCGCTGACCACGGAGCTGGACTCGGGCCCGGTCCGGTTCCAGGACGACGGTGAGTGGGTCGACATCGACACCACCTTGGTCAAGCGTGGCGGTGCCTGGGTGCCGAAGGCGGCTCCGCTGGACATCTCCTTCCCCGACGGCACCGACGCCGCGGGAGAGGCGTTCGTCGATCTCAAGCGTGACGGCGGGGACGCGGTCGCGCTGGGCTGGCCCACGAAGCTGCCCGAACCGACCGTGGACGGCGCGACCCTGACCTACAAGGGCGCTGTGCCGGGTGGCGACCTGGTCGTGACCGCACTGGCGGGCGGGTTCACCCACTCGGTCGTCCTCAACGAGCGCCCCGAAGCCGGGGAGCGGGTGCAGATCCCGATCCCGGTCGACCTGCACGGCACCAAGGTGACCGAGGCCGCTGACGGGACCCTCAAACTGGCCAGCGGCAGCGATGAGCCGCTGCGGGCGCCGGCACCGGTGATGTGGGACTCCTCCAGCGCCGCGGGCGACGGTGAGAACGCCGAGGAGGTGCTGCCCGAGCGGGTCGAGCCGGTCGCCACCAGCGTGACGCAGACCGGTCCCGGGGACGCCGATGCCACCGTGACCCTGACCCCGGACCAGGACTTCCTCTCCGACCCGAAGACCGTGTACCCGGTCACCATCGACCCGACCTTCACCGAGCCGTCCCCGTCCGGGGACACCTTCGTGCAGAACGCCGGGTCCTACACCTCCGGTTCGACCGTGCAGGGCTGGGACACCTTGCGGGTCGGCACCCAGGACGCAGGGGCGCACTACGCCCGCAGCTTCGTGCGGTTCTCCCAGCTGGACCTGACCGGGATCAAGCTGACCTCCGCGCAACTCCAGGCCCGGGTCGTGCGGTCGTTGTCGTGCACCAACGGCACCGCCGTCGCGGAACGCATCACCGGGTCCTGGGACTTCCCGTCCCTGACCTGGACCAGCCAGCCGGCCGTGGACAGCAGCAGCCTTCCCCAGTACTGGCTCCCGCACGGCGGCCCCACCGGAACCTCGTGCGCCGCCCACGGCTGGGCCACCTGGAACGTCCTGCCCGCGGTCACCAAGTGGCAGCAGGGCGAACCCCAGCGCGGCTTCCGGCTCCGCGCCGCAACCGAGACCGCCAACGGCTCCTACCGCGAACTCCGCTCGGTCAACGCCACGCCGGCTGACACGACGTACCACTCGAAGCTGGTCGTCACCTACAACACGTACCCCGAGACGCCGACGAACCTTGCGATCACACCGAGTTCTTCGGGCGTGGCACGTTCGACAGTCCCCACGATCTCAGCGTTCGTCAAGGACGTCGACGCTGGCACCGCCAACGTCAGGGCGAAGTTCAGGATCTACACCGGGGGCCAGCTGATCTGGTCGGGCGAAGGATCGTCCGTCAGCACGCCCCTGGCGGGCGGCACCTCGAGCGTTCAGGTGCCCGAGGGCGTCCTGGAAGAGGGGAGGACGTACACGGTCACGGCCCACGCGTATGACGGGACCAGCCTGAGTGGAACGGACGGAAAGATCGGCGGGTACGCGTCGACCGTGGTCACGGTCGAGGGCCCGATTGCATTCGGAGGCCGGGTCGCGAACGCGACATCGCTTGCCGGTGCCAAGATCAACGTCAAGATCCTGCCGAACGCGGCGACCGCGGACACCGTCGCGGTTGGCGAGGTGCTGCCGACCTTCGAACTGCCTGACACCGCTGTTCGGCGCGAGGGCAACACCTACTTTGTGGGGGTCCTCCCCGAATCGATCCCTCCCGCGTACGTCGACCCGAACGGGATCGTCACCTTCAGTGTCGATGTCGAACTGGGCACGTCTTTCGGCCACCAGGCGGTTGGTGTTCGCCGAGTCACCGACGTGGTCCCGGGATCATCAACTGTTTGGGCCAACGTGTTCGCAGAGGAGTTCGAACCCGATCACGCGTCGGTTGGAGATGACACGTCGGCCGCCGAAGCCGAGGCTCCAGCCGACCCGGACGCAGATGATGCAGACGCACTTGAAGCGGACGAACCTTCCACGGCTGCACCGGTCACGACCAGGGCTGCTATCGGGTCCTCCCCGAGGATCTCCCATCCGTCGGTCGAAGGAATGGGGATCGAAACCGAAGTTGTCCCGGACGTCGCCGATGTTGAACTACATGATGTTCAGGAAGTTCGACCAGGCGGGGAAAGCCTGAATACCTTCGCGGCCGCTGCCCCCGTGCGATGCAATGAGACGCTCAGCACTCCGCGGGGGAGTGCGACGATCGGAACGACCTACCCGGTAGGTGGGACCAAAGCCTGGATCACCTGGTCGACCAGCGACCAGACCAAAGCCGGGTTCAAAGCGAACTGGGGTGACCGGCGGGGGTGGTTCGAGGAAGGTCGGCGACCCGTCCGTCACACGGACAACGTCTCGTTCAGGAATGTTCCCGGCGGGACACATCCGCGCTCATACCGGACCTATATCACCTACCGTGAGTATTGGACCTGCGTTGGCGCCCGGGGGTATCGGGCCCTGATGCCGCAGAAAGCCGCCGGATCGGACCACAGGATCCTGACCGGAAATACGCCCAAGTGGAGCAACTGCGTCCCCTATTCGCACGGGTCGCGATTTAGCCGGCGCCTCGAGAAGGGCGAGCCGGGCGACAGAGTAGGCGGCTCCTACAAGTTCGCCGTTGGCGTGCGAATCCCCCAGTTGGCGGGAGCCACGATCACCGCATCGGTGGAACGGAAGTACACCCAGTCGATGAACATGATCTACGACATCGCCGTATCCGGGAAGCAGCACGAACTGTGCGGGAATGACGACGTTCCCGGAGCGGCGGGGAAGGTCAGGGAACGCCTTGCTGGCCAGCCCTAAGCACACGACCCCGACGATCATCGCCGCCACTCTGCTGGCAATGATCGTCGGCGGGTGCGGCGCCGACACATCACGCACCACCCACGCGGATGGGCAGGGGGACCTCAGGACGCACAGTGGCGAGGTCTTCGTCGGCATGCAGCCACCGCGTGGACATAAGACGTGGAGCGGCACCTTTGGGGCGATCCTGCTGTGCAGTCAGGACGGCAAGAAGGTCTCCATCGACGCGATCCGTTCTTCGGGCTCAGTTTCGCCCGCGTCGATCTCGTACTCCATCCGCAACGTTCCGAGCAACGACGGTCAGCTCACGCCTGTCGGATCAGCGTTCGGTTCGGCACCGGACTTCGCAGAGCCCTACGCAGATTCCCCTCCTAGGGGCGGCGACTTCCTTCCGAAGGTAGCTGGTGCCGAAGTGATTCAGCGCTGCGGCAGGAAGCTGAACATGAAGCATGGCTTCACCGAACTGGTGATCTCCATGACATCAGGCCCCGGAGGAGCCGTCACCGACCGTCAGTTCCTGGACTACACCGTGGACGGGAAGCGGTACACGCTCGAACTGAGGGAAACGCTGGTGATGTGTGGCACCCGATCGGAGGTGCGCGAGCTCATGGGCCCATGCAAATCCATCTCCCGGTAGCGGCATTGGGCGAGCGAGCGGGACGGGGCGCGGGCTTGGCCAGCCGGTGGCCGATAGCCGCCCTCGAAGCCTTGGTGCGTGGCGGAGCGCTGCTGGCCCTTCACGCGGCCAGGACTTTGGCCGTCGTGGGCGACGTCGTCGAGCTAGGAAGTTGCTGGGCGCTGACCGAGGAGGTCTTGTGATCGCTGTGCTTGGTGTCGGCGTTGCCGTGTTTGGTGCCGGCATCGCCTACAGACTCGGAGGACGACGTGACGAGCGTGTGAGCGTGCGGATCGTGTGTGCGATCTTGATGTTCCTGGGCGGCACCTTCGCCATCCCGCTGTTCGGCCCCGAGGACGCCAACTCGTCGTTCCTGAAGATGGCGGCCGCATTGTGGCTCCCGCAGTTGCTGCTCGGAGCCTGGTGGGCGGGGCCAGCCTTGAAGGAGGACGAGCGCCTGCCCGCCGGCACGGACTGCGGAGAGACGGTGCCTCAAACCCTGACCCGTCGTCGATTCGATTTCGACACCATCGTCGACAACTGCAGCTGATGCACATCTTGTGGACGACGTGCGCCGTCGCCGGCTCGCTGATCGGCGTCCTTCTCGCCATCGGGCACCTGGTCGGCCTCGGATTGCTGTGGATCCGCCACAGCGATCCGAGGCCTGACCTGGTGCCGTGGGGCTACGCCGGTGTCGGGCTCGCGGTTTCGCTCGGATGCTTCTCTGTGGTGCGGGGACTCGGCACGGGCGAGTGGGGGGAGCCGGTCGACATGCTCGGACTGATCATCGTTCTCCTTGTCGCCTCGGCGGGCTTCGGAGCCGTTGTCGAGTGGGCCACGGTCCGGTGTCAACGGCAGGTCCCGTGGGTCCTTCCCCTGGGCCTCTCCGCGTTCACCGGGCTCGCACTTGGGTTGTCAGCGAGCACGCTGGGGATCTGACTCTGGAGCGGGCGGACGCCCTGAACAGCCGGACCGTTAGCGGTGGCGAAGCTGGTCACGTGCGATCTGGGCTGGGCGCTCGTCCCGGTCAGGTTTGCGCACAGCATGCACGCGAACGTCTACCCGTCTGGAAACGATCACTACTACTACTAGGAATATCGAATGTCGCGAACCTTGAAGACCGTCCTGTTCGTCCTCGGAGGCGCGGTTCTCCTCGTCGGACTCCTGATCGCAGGCGCAGCCGTTGGGACGAAGAGCGGATCCAGTGGGCCCGAGTCGATGGGAGCGCTTGGTGAAGTGATTGCCTGCTCCAGCCAGGGAGACACCGACGAGGCCGGGCTTCAAAAGGTGATCTGGTGACGCCGGTGTTGGGCGCCGGCCTGGCCGTTCTTGGTGCCGGAATCGCCTACAGACTCGGAGGAAGGACTCACGAGCGACTGAGCGTGCGCATCGTCGGTGCCCTGCTGATGTTCGTCGGGGGCTACCTGGCTGTTCCGCTCTTCGGCTCCGAAGACTCGGCGTCGTCCTTCATGAAGATGGCCGCAGCACTGTGGGTCCCGCAGTTCCTGCTCGGGGTGTGGCACGTCAGTCCGCGTACCGCCGCCGAGGAGAAATGACCAAGGGCCTCTGATCTGCCTAGCCGGCAGGTCGGAGGCCCTTGGTCCCTGGCACCCCCAACGGGATTCGAACCCGTGCTACCGCCGTGAAAGGGCGACGTCCTAGGCCACTAGACGATGGGGGCATCGGGGCTCGGTCTCCCGCGCCACGACCGACCCAGCATAGGGCCGTGCGGAGGGGCGGCCAAATCTGATCGCGGCGTCCGGGCGCCTCCTAGGCTGGCGTCGTGGAACTCTCCGAGGCGGCCTTCGAGGAGCTCGTCGCCGACGCCCTGGACAGGATCCCGGAGCCGCTGGCGGCCCTGATGGACAACGTCGTGGTGCTCATCGAGGAGGAACCGCCGACCGACGAGCCCGACGACCTGCTCGGCCTGTACGTCGGGACGCCGCTGACCGAGCGGGACAGCGCGTACACGTTCCTGCCGCCGGACCAGGTGTTCGTCTACCGGGGTCCGCTGCTGCGGATGTGCGAGGACGCTGAGGAGCTCGCCGACGAGGTCGAGATCACCGTCGTCCACGAGATCGCCCACCACTTCGGGATCGACGACGAGCAGCTGCACGCGTGGGGCTGGGGATAGGCCCTCAACCACCGGCGAGCGCGTACCCCGCCCAGGCCGCCAGCAGGCAGCCGAGCACGGTGCCGACGGCGTACAGGAGGCCGGCGCGCCCGCCGCGGTTGGCCGACTGCACCGCCAGCGCCGAGTAGGTGGTGAAGGCGCCGCAGAAGCCGGTGCCGAACAGGGCCAGCGGGTGGCCGTCCACGCCGTGACCGACCAGCCAGCCCAGCAGCGCGGAACCGGTCAGGTTCACCAGCAGCGTCCCCCAGTGCGTACGCCGGTCCAGGAAGTGCCCGGCCAGAAGGCGCAACGGTGCGCCGAAGGCTGCGCCGAGGGCGACCAGGAGCGCGCTCACTCGTCCACCTCGTCGGCCTCGGCAGCGGAACGGGCCTGCGGGTCGACGTACCGGGAGACGAGTGCGGCTGCCGCGAGCGCGGCCAGCAGCGTGCCGCCGGCATAGGCGAGCGCGGTCGTGGTGCGGTCGTGGTCGAGCAGCACCACGGTCTGCGCCGAGGCGGTCGACATCGTGGTGAAGCCGCCGAGCACCCCGGTGCCGAGGAAGACCCCGAGCCACGGCGTACGCCGCACCGCCGGGACCGCCGGTAGTGCCGCCAGCAGCGCGGACCCGACCACGTTGATCGCGAACACGGCCCACGGGAACCCGAGGGTGACGCCGACCGCGTCGGTGATGCCGAAGCGCACCAGCGAGCCGAGGATGCCGCCGACGCACGCGGCCAGGAGCGCGACCCGCAGGGGGGCTGCGGTCACGAGACCTCCTGACGGCGCGACCACCGGGTCGGGCCGGTCCACGGGGTCGGCTCCTCGCCGGCGCCCTGGCGGGCGAACTCGCCGAGGTACCAGCGCTGCAGGGCGACCAGGTCGGCGTTCGGGCGGACCGCGAGCAGGGTGTCGTCCGGGAAGGTCGTGTAGAGCTCCTCCAGGAGCTCGCCGATCCGGGCCATCGTCGCCGGGGCCGTCCGCGGGGCGACGTAGTGCAGGTCGATGGCCTCCACGCCGGCGGCGGCGGCGCGGGCGAGCGCGTCCAGGCCGAGGACCTGGCGGCGCTCGTGCTCGACCTGGAGGAACACCTCGGTGAACTCGGTGGCCATCGGGTAGCGGTCGGGGTCGCTCAACGCCAGCAGCCGCAGCTCGCGGCCGAGCTCCCCGAAGTGCAGCCGCAGCTGGAGGAAGAGCTCGACCGGGAAGCCGATGAGCTCGATGCGGACCATGTCGTCCGGCTCGGCCTCGGGGAGGTCGCGCTCGGCCAGCGCCTGGTCGAGGTCGAAGAGCGCCGCGGCGACGGCCTCCCGGGGCTCGGCGGCAGGCTCGAACCAGACGACCTTGCCCTCGCCCTGCGGGTCGATGTCGGCGCCCCACGCGACGGCGTGGCTGGCGACCAGGTCCAGGCCGCGCCCGCCGGTGGTCCAGGTGAGCTCGTCGTCCCGGTCAACCTCGGGCCGGTTCGTCCGCGGCTGCGGCGGGACCAGCGACTGGTCGGTGACCTCGATCCGGGGGTGCTCCCGGGTGCCGCGGACATTGATGGTCATCGGCGGGTCGGCGTGCAGGATCGCGTTGGTGACCAGCTCGGAGACGGCCAGCCGGGCGCTGTCGGCCAGCTCGGGGCGGCCGATCTCGACGAGCACGCGGGCCACCCACTCGCGTGCTTGGCGCACCGAGGGAGGGGTCGCGGGGAGCGCGAGGCTCTGCTTGCTCCAGGACACTCGGGCCGACTCCTGGTGAAGGTGTGACGAAATCGGGGTGCTGTTGATGATGAAACCACACCCGGGGCTCTGTGTCCGCGAGGGTGTGACCTACCAGACGCCCGCTCAATTGTTGGGGGTCCGCCCAATTCGGGAACAATGGAGCCATGGCTTCGAACAGCAAGGACCAGGCGGCCCGTCCGCGTCACCGCGTCGTCGTGGTGGGGTCCGGCTTCGGCGGCCTGTTCGGCACCAAGGAGCTGCGCCGTACCGACGTCGACGTCACGATGATCGCGAAGACGACGCACCACCTCTTCCAGCCGCTGCTCTACCAGGTCGCGACCGGCATCCTCTCCGAGGGCGAGATCGCCCCGCCGACCCGTGAGGTGCTCGCGCGGCAGGACAACGCGACCGTGCTGCTGGGCGAGGTCACCGGCATCGACCTGACCGCCCGCACCGTGACCTCGCACGTGCTGGGACGCCAGCTGGTGACGCCGTACGACTCGCTGATCGTCGCCGCCGGCGCGGGCCAGTCGTATTTCGGCAACGACCACTTCTCGGAGTTCGCGCCGGGCATGAAGAGCATCGACGACGCGCTCGAGCTGCGCGGCCGGATCTTCGGTGCCTTCGAGCTGGCCGAGGTGATGGCCGCGCGCGGGCAGGACGTCGACCACCTGCTCACGTTCGTGGTCGTCGGCGCCGGCCCGACCGGTGTCGAGATGGCCGGCCAGATCGCCGAGCTGGCCCACAAGACCCTCAAGCGCGACTTCCGCGCGATCAACACCCGCCAGGCGCGGGTGATCCTCCTGGACGCCGCTCCGCAGGTGCTGCCGCCGTTCGGCGCCAAGCTCGGCCGCTGGACCGAGGAGAAGCTCGAGAAGATCGGCGTCGAGGTGCAGCTCGGCGCGATGGTCGTCGCGGTCGACGAGCGCGGCCTCGAGGTCCAGGACAAGGACGGCAGCCGGCGCCGGATCGAGGCCGTGACCAAGGTCTGGGCGGCCGGCGTCCAGGCCAGCCCGCTCGGCCGGACGCTGTCGGAGCAGACCGGCGCCGCGCTCGACCGCGCCGGCCGGATCTCGGTCAACCCCGACCTCACGCTGCCGGGCCACCCGGAGGTCTTCGTCGTCGGCGACATGATCTCGCTCGACAACCTCCCCGGCGTCGCGCAGGTCGCCATCCAGGGCGCCCGGTACGCCGCCCGCGAGATCGACGGCCGGATCCGCGGCAAGGCCCCGCAGCCGGCGTTCCGCTACTTCGACAAGGGCAGCATGGCCACGATCTCGCGGTTCTCCGCGGTCGCGACCGTCGGCAAGCTGCGCCTGACCGGCTTCATCGCCTGGCTGATGTGGCTGGCGGTGCACCTCTTCTACATCACCGGGTTCAAGAACCAGGTGACCGCGCTGATCCGCTGGGCCGTCACCTTCATCGGCAACGACCGCTCGGAGCGGACCGTGACCGAGCAGCAGATCTTCGCCCGCGAGGCCCTGAAGCGGCTCGACGGTGGCACCAGTCAGCTGGTGAGCGCGCCGTCCGTGGTGCGCAGCCGCGAGGAGCTGGAGGCGCAGGCGCTGGAGGAGTCCCGGCTGACGGACGCAGGCGTGCGCGGGAAGGCGTCGGCCTGAGGCTGAGGCGCGCCCCTACTCGTACTGCGGCGGGGTCTCGCCGCTCTCGGCGAGCTGCTCGCGCGCCCATCGGGGCAGGATGAAAAGGCCCTCGGCCTCGACGGTGACGTCGCCCTCGGCGTCCTTCAGCCAGCCCTTGACCGTGGTCTTGATGCCTGCGGTGGAGTCGACCCAGGCGTGTGCGGAGCAGGCGCCGAGCGCGGTCGGCTTGCGGTAGCGCAGGGTCAGGGTGCCCGTCATGCCGGGCGTCCCGCCCGCGGCCGCGGCCTCGCCGAAGACCTGGTCGAGCACGAGCGCGGCGACGCCGCCGTGCACCTTGCCCGGCGGGCCCTCGTAGAGCGCGTTGAGGAAGAACTCGCTGCTCGCGCTGCCCCGCTCCCGGTCCTGGACGATCTTCAGCGGCGGCGCGATCGGGTTGCGCAGGCCGACGACCGCGTTGCCGTAGCCGCGGACGTGTCCGCTGGTGGTGACGACGACGCCGAAGTTGGCCGGGATCATCGCCGCCTCGAGGCGGGCGGTGATCTCCTCGACCTGCCGGGTCGTCTCCACGATCAGGTCGTGGTCGACCGTGGTGCGCAGGCTGGCCTCGTTGAGCCGTCGCAGCGCCGAGGTGAGGCCGCCGTACACCGCCTGCTCGGCCGCGAACTCCTCGTCGGACATGTCGACGGTGCGGTACTCGAACGGTGCTCGGCTCATGCGGTGCAGCCTAGAACGAGTTCTCGTTTCTGCCCCGTGAACGTGCACGAGATCACGCGAACGCCCCGACCGCCTCCGGCGTGAAGCCCGGGAACACCGTGGCCGTCGAGGCGCCGAGCCGCTTCGAGACCAGCTCCGCGAGCACGCTGCGGTAGTCGGTCGTCACCGCCAGGTCGGCGTCGAGGCTGTTCGTCAGGCCCGGCCAGGTGCCGTAGTAGCCGCCCTTCACGCCGCCGCCGATCAGGAACATCACGTTGCCGTGCCCGTGGTCGAGGCCGGCGCTCGCGTTCTCCCGCACCCGGCGGCCGAACTCCGACAGCGTCACCACGGTGACCCGGTCCGCCCACGGGCCGAGGTCGGTGAAGAACGCCGCCACGGCCGAGGCCAGCGAGCCCGCGGCTCGGAGCATCGCGCCCGAGGTGATCGTGCCGAGGCCGGTGTGCATGTCCCAGCCGCCGTCGTGGTCGACCGCGATCACCTCGGCGCCCACCTCACCCTTGATCGTCCGGGCGGCCGAGCGCAGCGCCGCCCCCAGGTCGTCGTCGGGGTACGCCGCCCCGCCGGCCGGGGTCGCGGACACCCGCCGGGCCGGGGCGATGTCGGTGACGGTGGAGAACGCGGCCCGCGCGCCGCGGCCGAGCGGCCCGCCCGCACCGCCCCAGAGCGTCCCGAGGGAGGCCCGGCGGCGGCCGTGGTCCCACTGGTCGACGCCGGCGAGCACGACCTGGTCGACGGTGCCGGCGGTCACCGTCCCCTGCGGTCCGTAGAGCGCCGTGATCGGGGAGGTCATCCCGTAGCCCACCGCCTGCAGCGGGTTGGTGTACCCGTCGCGCCCGATCAGCCGGTTGATCCAGCCGACCCGCTGCGTCGACCCGGGGTCGGCGTCCTCCAGCGCCTCCATCGCCGCGAAGTGCGACCGGTTCGCGACCGGCATCCCGGTCGCGTGCACGGCCGCCACCTTGCCGGCGTTCCAGAGCGGCAGCAGCGGCGCGAGCGCCGGGTGCAGGCCGAAGAACGAGTCCCGGGCGAGCAGCGACGCGGCCGGGACCGCGATCCGCGGCCGCGCGCTGTAGTACGCCGGGTCGCCGTGCGGGACGACCAGCGACATGCCGTCCGCGGCGCCGCGCAGGGAGATCAGCACGACGACCTTGTCGGCGCGCCGGGTGGCGGCGTACGAGGTCTGCAGGAACGTGGTGCCGAACATGGCGGTCCCGGCGCCGGCGCCGAGGACGCCGAGCGCCCCGCGAAGCAACCCGCGCCGGGAGAGGCCGTCGTACTCGTCGCAGCAGTCGGTCATCGGGCTCACCTCGTGAAGTGCTGGGGGTTGTCGAGGAAGACGGTCAGCAGCCGGGGCATGCCCCACTTCACCAGCGCGTGCTTGCGGGTGATCACGGTCGCGGGGCGCAGGCCGGTCGCCTGGCAGCAGGCCTGGAGCATCTGGGAGGTCGAGCGCCGGCCCTGGATGCTGCGCGCCAGGTGGTCGACCAGCTGGTCGAAGCGGATCGACTTCTGCGGCAGCCAGGCCGCCGGGGTCCGGAAGGTCACGCCCGCGCGCGGGGACCAGCCGCCGGCCATGTTGTAGTGCACCGCGAACGAGCCGAGCATCCGGGACACCGACGACCACGCGTCGGCATTGCTCGGCCGGCCGTCGGGACGTGGCCAGGAGAACGGGGAGAGGCCGATGTTCGCGGACTGCCAGAGCATCGCGTTCGCGGCCGACAGCCGGTTCACCGGGCGGCTGACCTGGCAGCCGAGCGCCCGGTAGGTGGCGATCAGGTCCTCCTCCGGCGTACGCGCCTTCCAGCCGGCCCTGGTGCGGAACTCCGCCGTCGCGACCAGGGCACGCAGCACCGGCGTGATCGCGGTGCCGTTCGCCAGGTAGACCCGGGCCAGGTACTCCACCAGTGCCGTCGAGGGGGTGTCCGAGACGAAGTGCACCGCGAGCTTGCGGGCGATGGTGCGGGCGGTGGACGGGTGGTGGGCCAGGTAGTCGAGGTAGGCCTTGGTCACCGCGCGGCCGTCGGGGTCGGCGTTCGGGTGGCTGAACCCGAGCACCTGGACCGGGCCGGTCCAGTGCGAGGCCGGGTCGTAGGCGTAGCCCCAGGTCTTCCAGAGGTCGACCCGCCAGCCGGTGAGGATGCGGGCCGAGGACTTCACGTCGTCCTCGGTGTAGCCGGCCGCGCGGCCGACGGTGTGCAGCTCGAGGAGCTCGCGGCCGAGGTTCTCGTTGGGCGCCGCCTTCGTCGACTGGGCGTTGCCGAGGAACGTGCCCATCGCCGGGTGCGTCGTGACCGCGTTCAGCAGGGTGTCGAACCTGCCCAGCGCGAGGCCGCGGATCGTCCGGCCGTAGTGCGCCCGGAACGCGCCCTGGGCGTCGCCGTTCGCCGGCACGTGGAAGTGGTGCTCCCAGAACGCGGCCATCGTCTCCAGGACCTGCCGCTCGCTGAAGACCCGGCGCACCATCGACCAGCGCTGGTAGTTCGCGTTCGCGTCCCAGATGCTCTCGGTTCCGGCCTGCTGGCGGGCGTAGAGGGTGGCGGCCGTGGCGGTGTTCGAGGACCACCAGCCCAGCGTGGAGGAGTAGACCGAGTCCGGCAGCCGGCTCGGGTCCAGCTGCGCGGCGAACCACCTGTCCACCCCGCCGGAGCGACGGATCTGCGCGGCCAGGCCCGGGCTCCAGCCGTTCGCGAACCGGTTCATCACGTGCAGCGTCCGGGCATCGGGGACCGGCGTGCGGCGGTAGGGGCGCGGCCGGTAGCCGGTGGTGCGGGCGGCGGGCTCCGCGGCCATGGCGCTCCGTCTCGTCGGGGGCAGGGTCCGTGAGAGGGAGATCGGCACCTGCGGGCCAGACTTGAGACCTATGCTGCTCCGCGTGCCGGACCCTGCGAACACCTCGACGCGCGTACCGCTGACGCTGCCCGAGGTGCGGGCGCTCCAGCTCGACCTGCTGGAGCGGTTCGCGGCGCACTGCGCGGCGCACGACCTGCGCTACTACCTCTGCGCGGGCACCCTGCTCGGCGCGGTCCGGCACCAGGGCTTCATCCCCTGGGACGACGACATCGACGTGATGATGCCGCGCGCCGACTTCGACCGGCTGGTCGCGTCCTGGCCGGAGGCGTCGGTCCCGGGCCCGGTCTCCGGGCTCGCGCTCGCCGCCGCCGGGGACCCCGGCTACCCGTTCCCGTTCGCCAAGGTGCACGACCCGTCGACGCTGCTGATCGAGGAGTACGACCCGGCCCCCGAGTACGGCGTGAACATCGACGTCTTCCCGCTCGACGGCTGGCCCGGGGGCAGCCTGTCGCGGCGGCTCGTCCGTGGCCTCCAGGGCGTGCTCCAGCAGCTGCTCCTGGTCCGGATGCTGGCCCCGAGCACGGACCGGTCGCCGCTGCGGCAGGCGATCACCCGCCTGGTCCGGCTGCTGCTCGCACCGCTGCCGCGGGCCCGGCACGCGGGCTGGATCACCGCGCTGGCCCGGCGCGGCCCGGCCGACCCGGAGCTGACCGGGGTGCAGGTCTGGGGGTACCGGGAGGTGGTTCCGGCGGCGGCGTACGGGGAGCCGGTGGCGCTGCCGTTCGAGACGCTGACGCTGGCCGCGCCGGCGGCGTACGACGTCGTGCTCCGGACCCTGTACGGCGACTACGGCACCCTCCCGCCCGCGGAGAAGCAGGTCAGCCACCACCGGTTCCAGGCGTATCGGCTGAGCTGACCCGCTGGATCTGACATCCTCCGCGGCATGGAGATCGGACTCGCACTGCCGCAGATGGCACCTGACTACGCCCCCACCACGACGGTCTCGTGGGCCCGCGCGATCGACCAGGGGCCGTTCTCGAGCGTCTCGGTCGGGGAGCGGGTGACCTTCCACAACCCGGAGATGGTGGCGACCCTCGGGGCGTGCGCCGCGGTCACCGAGCGGGTCCGGATCTTCGCGAACCTGTGGGTGCTGCCGCAGCACCCGATGCCGATGGTCGCCCAGCAGATCGGCACGCTGGACCAGCTGGCGGGCGGACGCCTCGAGGTCGCGGTCGGGGTCGGGGGCCGCGAGCACGACTACCGCGCGCTGGCCGCTCCGTTCACCGGCCGGCACGCCCGCCTGGACGAGAACGTGGCCGAGCTGAAGCGGCTGCTCGCCGGCGAGCCGCCGTTCGAGGGCGCGGACCCGGTCGGACCGGCGTGCGTGCAGCCGGGCGGTCCGCGGATCCTGGCGGGGGCGATGGGCCCGAAGGCGATGCGCCGGGCCGCGGTCTGGGCCGACGGGATCAGCGGCTTCAGCATCGCCGGGGACGCGGCGGAGATCGCCAAGGCGAACCAGCTGGCGCGGGACTGCTGGGCCGAGGCCGGGCGGACCACCGTGCCGCACCAGGTCAGCGGTTGCTTCTTCGCGCTCGGCACCGACGAGCCGGCGGTGGACCTGCACGCCTTCACGGCGCGCTACCTCGGTTTCCTCGGCGAGGACCTCGCCGAGGCCGTCGCCGCGACCGCGCGGGCGTCGAGCGTCGAGGTCCTGAACGAGGTGCTGGACGCCGCCGAGGAGGCCGGGTGCGACGAGTTCATCCTGGTGCCGGCCTCTGCCGACCCGCGCTGCCTGGAGGCCGTCACCGAGCTCGTCGCCGCGAGGCCGTGACCGCGCGACTCCCGCTGTGCTAGAACGTGTTCTACCTGCCAGCACGAGGAGAGCACGACATGACGCTGAACCGGCCGCTCAAGGTGATCCAGTGGGCCACGGGAGGCGTCGGGCAGGCTGCCCTCGGCCAGATCCTGCTGCACCCCGAGCTCGAGCTCGTCGGCTGCTGGGTGCACTCCGAGGCGAAGGCCGGCAAGGACGTCGGCGACATCCTCGGCCGCGAACCGATCGGCGTCGTCGCGACCAGCAGCATCGACGAGATCCTCGCGCTGGAGGCCGACTGCGTCCTCTACGCGCCGATCATGCCGAACCCCAAGGAGATCGCGGCGATCCTGCGGTCCGGCAAGAACGTGGTCACCCCGCTCGGCTGGTTCTGGCCGACCGAGGAAGAGCGCGCCCGGATGGAGCCGCACTGCCTCGAGGGCGGCGTGACCCTGCACGGCACCGGGATCGACCCCGGCGGCGCCACCGAGCAGCAGCCGCTGTTCTTCGCCGGTCTCTCCTCGGCGATCACCTTCGTGCGCGGTGAGGAGTACTCCGACATCCGCACCTACAACGCGCCCGACGTGGTGCGGCACATCATGGGCTTCGGCGGGACGCCCGAGGAGGCGATGGACGGCCCGATGCTGGCGCTGCTCAGCAACGGGTTCACCCAGTCGGTGCAGATGTGCCTGGACACGCTCGGCTTCGCCGACGCGGAGATCCGCAGCACCCGCGAGGTCGCCGTCGCGACCGCGCCGATCGACTCGCCGATCGGGGTGATCGAGCCCGGCCAGGTCGCCGCGCAGCAGTTCGCGTGGGAGGCGTTCGTCGGCGACACCAAGGTCGTCCGGGTCGCGGTGAACTGGCTGATGGGCGAGGAGAACCTGGACCCGGCCTGGGAGTTCGGGCCGAAGGGCAAGCGCTTCGAGGTCGAGGTCAAGGGCGACCCGGACTGCGAGGTCGTCATCCACGGCTGGCACCCGAGCACGGTCGCCGCCGGCCTGGAGCGGAACCCGGGCATCGTCGTCACCGCTGCCCACTGCGTGAACTCGATCCCGTACGTCTGCGACGCGGAGCCGGGCATCCTCACCTTCGTCGACATGCCGCTGGTGACCGGCCGCGCGCACCCCGACCTGGCCCGCTGACCGGCATGCGAATGTCGCGGACGGGGCTGGTGCGGTCCCATCCAGCCCCGCCCGCGACATTTGCAGGTGCGCCCGACGTCAGGCGGCCGGCGGCGTACCCGGTCCGTCCCCGTCGTGGTCGCCACCCGGGCCGCCGGGACCGCCGGTCTGGGTCCCGGTGACGGCGAAGTCCTTGCCGACCCCGACGATGACGTGCTCCCCGGCCTTGGTCACGATGTGCGCCTCGTAGACGCCGTCGGAGTCCGTCTCGACGCGCTCGACGGTCGCGCCCGGGTACTTCGCCAGCGCGGCGTCCCGGACCTTCGTCGCGGTCGTGCCGGTGAGCAGCTTCTCATCGGAACGCTGCGGCTGGGACGGGTCCGGGGCCGCGGACGAGGAGGTGCTCGTCGTACCGGATCCGCCGTCGGCGGCGCTCGCCGATCCGGTCGCCGCGACCGCCGCCCCGACGCCGGCGCCGGCGAGGAGCAGCGCTCCGGCGGCGGCGATCTGCTTGGTCCTGGTGCTCGTGCTCATGTCGTCTCTCTTCCCTCTGCGTGGATGCCCGGTCCGGGCCTTCCTCGTCGATCGTGGCCGTCGATGCTGGCCGGACGCTGGCGGCAGCCTGTGAATCACGTCGGTCCTGAAGCCGCCTTCAGAAATCCTGACGCTGGCCCCGCCGAAGGTAGAACGTGTTCTTGTTTTCTGGCGTGCGTGGTGGTGTGATGCCCGCATGACAAAGCGCGTGGTGGTCTGGGGTACCGGGGTCGTCGGCTCGATGGTGATCGCCGAGATCGTGAAGAGCCCGGCGTTCGAGCTCGTCGGCGTCGGGGTCTCCAACCCGGAGAAGGTCGGCAAGGACGTCGGCGACGTCGTCGGCATCGAGCCGACCGGCGTGCTCTGCACCGACGACGTCGACGCGCTGGTCGCGCTGGAGCCGGACGCGCTGGTGCACTACGGACCGACCGCCCAGTACGCCGACGACAACATCCGCGTCATGACCGCGTTCCTCCGCGCCGGCATCGACGTCGCCTCGACCGCGATGACGCCGTGGGTGTGGCCGGCGATGAAGCAGAACCCGCCGGAGTGGATCGACCCGATCACCGAGGCGTGCGAGGCCGGCAACGCCTCCTGCTTTACCACCGGCATCGACCCGGGCTTCGCCAACGATCTTTTCCCGCTGACCCTGATGGGCCTCTGTGGGGAGGTGAAGTCGGTGCGCGCCTCCGAGCTGCTCGACTACACCGACTACGAGGGCGACTACGAGGACGAGATGGGCATCGGCCGCTCGCCCGACTTCACGCCGCTGCTGGAGATCCCGGACATCCTGGTCATGGCCTGGGGCGCGACCGTGCCGATGATCGCGCACGCCGCCGGGATCGAGCTCGACGACATCACCACCACCTGGGAGAAGTGGGTGACCCCCGAGGACCGCAAGTCCGCCAAGGGGATCGTCAAGGCCGGCGACGTCGCCGCGATCCGCTTCACCATCAACGGCATCTACCAGGGCCGTGAGGTGATCACGCTGGAGCACGTCAACCGGATCGGCCTCGACGCCGCCCCGGAGTGGCCCACCGGGTCGGGCGACGACGTCTACCGCGTCGACATCGACGGGTCGCCCTCGATCAGCCAGGAGACCGCCTTCCGGTTCACCGACGGGTCCGGCCGCGCGCCCGCCGTGGCCGGCTGCCTGGCCACCGGGATGCGCGCCCTGAACGCGGTCCCGGCGCTCAACGACCTCCCCGCCGGCTGGGTCACCGCCCTCGACCTCCCGCTCGTCCCGGGCGTCGGCACCATCCGCTAGGTCTCAGGAGGCTTTCCCGGCGGCCCGCTCCTCGCCGGCCTCGATCTCCTTCAGCAGGTCCACGACGTAGCGGGCGAAGTCGATCTGGATGGTGTGCCGGGGCGCGTCGTAGTACTGCGCGGTGTGCTCGGCCTGGTCGGCCTCCATGATCCGCACCTGCTCCTCGACGCTCGGCAGCTCGTACTGCCCGGTGAGCAGCCGGGCGAGGAGCTTGGACTGCTGCTCGGCCAGGTTGACGATCGTCGGCGAGGACTGCGCCAGGCCCAGGAAGTAGAGGTGGTCGACGCCGGGCTTGATCATCCGCTTGAACAGCGGGTACTGGTGGTCGGAGTCCGGGTGCAGGTCGGTCTCCTCGTCGTCGAAGAACGGGAACTTCATGTCGTAGCCGGTGGCGCAGATGACCACGTCCGCCTCGACCGAGGTGCCGTCGACGAGGTGCACGGTGTGGCCGTCGAAACCCTTGATCGCCGCCAGGAAGTGGATGTCGCCCGACCCCGCCCTGGTCAGGAAGTCGGCGCTCACCGACGGATGCGCCGACAGCGGCTCGTGGTCCGGCTCCGGCAGGCCGTAGTTGCTCATGCTGCCGACCAGCTCCTTGATCAGCGCCCGGCCCGCAGCCAGCCCCACTTCGCGGGGGATGTCCGGCGGCGCCATCACCTTGTCCGCGGCGACGCCGTTGCGGTACTTCGGGAGCACCCAGACGCCGCGGCGCGCGGAGACGTAGAGCTTCTCGGCCATCCAGCGGCTCGACAGCTCCGAGGCGATGTCCATCGCCGAGTTGCCCATCCCCACCACGATGACGCGCTTGCCGCGCATCTCGACCGGCTCGAACGGGTTGACGTAGGCGTGGCTGTGGATCAGGTCGCCGGCGAAGGTGCCCTCGTACGCCGGGAAGCGCGGGCTCCAGTGGTGGCCGTTCGCGACCACCAGGTCGGTGTAGGACCGGGTCTCGCCGTTGGACAGCGTGACGTCCCAGCCCGCCTCGGTGCGCACGGCCCGCTCCACGCCGGTGCCGAACTCGATCTTGTCGCGCAGGCCGAACTCGTCGACGTAGGCGCGGAAGTAGTCGTGGATCAGGGTGTGGTGCGGGAAGTCGGGGTAGTCCGCCGGAGCCGGGAAGTCCTCGAACTGGAGCCGGGCCGTCGAGGTGTCGATGTGCAGCGACTCGTAGACCGCCGAGCGGCCGTTCGGGTTCTTGAAGTACCAGTTGCCGCCGACGTCGTCGGAGAGCTCGAACTGGTCGTAGGAGATCCCGAACTCCTTGAGGCGCTTGGCGGTGGTGATGCCGGAGCAACCGGCTCCGATGATGCAGACGTACGGCGTGGTCACAGGTTCTCCAGGCAGTCGAAGGCGGTGCGGACGTAGGCGTCGGTGCGGGGTGAGGCGACCATGTGGTCGGCGAGCTTGTTCGGCGTGTAGGCGAGCGTCGTACGGCGGTCCAGGTCGTTGACGACGATGGCGCCGCCGTACCCGGTCCACCAGCAGACCCGGCCCTGCGGCACCGCCGGTGCGGTGGCCATCGGCAGGCCGTAGCCCATGCCGAAGCGGACCGGCACCGAGAGCACCTGGTCGACGCCGTCGGCCTGGACCTCGAGCACGCGGGCCGCGGTCTCGGGGGAGAGCAGCCGGAGGCCGCCGTACTCGCCGCCGTGCGAGACCAGCGCCTGCGCCTGGGCGATGCCGCGGGCGTTGCCGTGGCCGCCGGCGCCGCCGACGGCGCTGCGCCGCCAGGCCGGGGTGTTGCAGACGTCCTCGGGCGCGAGCAGCGGGTTGAGGATCGTGCGGATCAGGAAGTGGTCCGGCCCGAGGGCGGCGTAGTCGAGGTTCGAGGGCGGCGGGTTGGACAGGTCGGCGCAGAGGTCGAGCTCGTCCTCGGGGACGCCGAGGCGGAAGCCGCCGCCGAGCGGGGCCATCACGTCCTCGTGCAGGATCTCGGCGACGGTCCGGCCGGTGGCGCCGCGGACGACGCCGTCGACGAGGTGGCCGTGGCACACGATCTGGTACGCCGGCGCGCTGCCGGGCGGGTACCAGGGCTCCTGCTCGGCCAGCAGCGCCTCGGACTTCTCCAGCTCGCAGATGTCCTCGACGGTGACGGGGGCGGTCCAGCCGGGCACGCCGCTGGTGTGCCCGAGCAGCTGGCGGACCAGCACCGCGTCCTTGCCGTGCGCGGCGAAGGCCGGCCAGTACCGGGCCACCGGGGCGTCGAGGTCGATCAGTCCGTTGTCCACCTGGGTGAGGAGGGCGAGCGCGGCCATCGTCTTGGTGACCGACCAGACCTGGGTGATCGTGTCGCGGGTCCACGGCACGCCCGCCCTCGCCTCGCCGCCCCACAGGTCGACGACGAGCTCGCCGTCGTGGACGACGGCCAGGGCGGCGCCGCGGTCCTCGCCGGTGGTCAGGTTCTCCGCCAGCAGCGAGCGCAGCGGGTCGAAGGCTTCGGTGCAGGTTCCGTCGACAGTCACGGGGCCACTGTAGAACCTGTTCTCGTTCTGGGGACAGGGTCGGCGCCGGTGCGGCACGCTGGCTCGCATGGACCCGGACGTCTTCCCGAACCTGGACCCCGAGCTCCGCGACCTGGTCGCGCTGCTGCCGGACACCACCACGGCCTTCGAGGACGTCGTCGGCGCCCGCGAGCTGATGCGGTCCTTCCTGCCGCCCGGTCCCGTCCCCGGGGCAGAGCGCCTGGAGATCACCGAGGCGCGGACCGACGGACCGGGCGAGGGCGTGCGGGTACGGATCTACCGGCCCCACAACGAGGACCGTGACGAGCACCGTGACGAGGACCGTGACGCCGCCGGGGACCTGCCCGGGATCCTCTACATCCACGGCGGCGGGTTCTGCATCGGCGACGTCGACATCGAGGACGCCGGGGCGGTCGCGGTGGCGAACGCGGTCGGCGCGGTCGTGGTGAGCGTCGACTACCGGCTCGCTCCCGAGCACCCGTATCCCGCCGGCCTCGAGGACTGCCACGCCGCGCTGCGGCTGCTGGCCGAGCTGCCCGGCGTCGACCCGACCCGGCTGGCGGTGCACGGCCAGAGCGCCGGCGGCGGCCTGGCCGCGGCGACCGCGCTCCTCGCCCGGGACCGCGGCGGGCCGGCCCTGTGCTTCCAGTCCCTCGGCATCCCGGAGCTCGACGACCGCCTGGAGACGCCGTCGATGCGGGCGTTCACCGCGACGCCGATGTGGAGCCGGCCGCAGGCCGTGCTCTCCTGGCAGTACTACCTCGGCGGGAACCCGGCGGACGGCTACGCGGCACCCGCGCGGATGGAGGACCTGGGCGGCCTGCCGCCGGCGTACGTGTCGACCTGCGAGCTCGACCCGCTCCGCGACGAGGGCATCCTCTACGCGATGCGGATGATGGCGGCCGGCGTCTCCGTGGAGCTGCACACCTTCCCCGGGACGGTGCACGGGTCCTCGATGGTGCCGTCCGCGGCCGTCGTGCAGCGGATGGACGGCGAGACGATCGACGCGCTCCGCCGCGCGCTGCACCCGGAGGCGCCGTCCCAGGAACGGTGAATCCGGACAAACCGGCAGGTTAGAGTAGGACCGTCTCGGGTTGCAGCTTCCCGAAGTCTGGAGTCCCGATGTTCGCTCTCACCACGGACGGGCACTACGTCCCGTCCGTCTCGCAGGTCGACGCAGGGTCCCTGCAGCGGCTGGTCCGGGCGATCCGGGACCTCGCCGCTGCCCGCGACGTGGCCGACATCGTCGAGATCGTCCGGCACGCCGCCCGCGAGCTCGTCGGAGCCGACGGCGCCACCTTCGTGCTGCGTGACGGCGACCAGTGCTACTACGTCGACGAGGACGCGATCGAGCCGCTGTGGGCCGGGATGCGCTTCCCCCTGGAGAGCTGCATCAGCGGCTGGGCGATGAACCACCACCAGGCCGTCTTCCTGCCCGACATCTACGTCGACGACCGGATCCCGCACGCGGCCTACCGGCCGACCTTCGTGAAGAGCCTCGCGATGACGCCGGTGCGCACCACCGACCCGGTCGCCGCGATCGGCACCTACTGGGCCGACGAGCACGTCACCACGCCCGCCGAGGCCGAGGTGCTGCAGGCGCTCGCGGACAGCACCGCGGTCGCGCTGGAGCGCGCCCAGGTGCTGCACCACCTCGAGGAGGTCGTCGCGGAACGCACCCAGGAGATCGCCGCCTCGAACGCCGACCTCGCCGCGTTCGCCCAGGTCGTCGCGCACGACCTCAAGACCCCGCTGACCACCATCGCCCTGTACGCCGAGATGGTCGCCACCCTCGACGGGCCGGTGCTCTCCGAGGAGGGAGCGGGAGCCCTGGAGACGATGGGCCAGATGATCGTCCGGATGGGCGGCCTCGTCGACGCGGTCCTCTCCTACAGCACCGCCGCCACCGAGGTGACCACCTCCGGCAAGGCCGACTTCAACGTCCTTGCCCGGCAGCTGCTCGAGGACCTCGACGGCCTCGTCCAGGAGCGCCACGCGCTGGTCGAGGTGGACGACCTCCCTGTCGCGCACGGGTCCCCGGCCCTGCTCGCCCGGGTCCTGCAGAACCTGGTCCAGAACGCGATCCAGTACGGCGACCCGGAGAAGCCCGTCGTCCGGGTCTCCGGCCGGACCTCCCGCACGTCGGTCTCGATCACGGTCAGCGACAACGGCCCCGGCGTCGCCCCGGAGGAGCGCTCCCGGATCTTCGACATGCTCGCCCGCGGGTCGGCCGCCGCGGGGAGTGCCGGCTCCGGGATCGGACTCGCGTTCGCCCGCCGGGTCGCGGCCCGGCACGGCGGAACACTCACCGTGGACGACGGCCCCGACGGCGGCGCCCGGTTCACGCTGACGCTGCCGCGCCGGGAGAGCGCCGACGACCTGGCGTCGTACATCGAGCGCTGAAAGCCGGGTCTCCGGGCCGGCCAGCCGCCAGACTGGGCGCCGTGACCGACGTCCTGCGCACTCCCGACGACCGTTTCGCCGACCTCCCGGACTTCGCCTTCGCGCCGCACTACCGCGACGTCGAGGTCGACGGATTCGGCCCGGTGCGGATGCACCACCTCGACGAGGGTCCGGCGGACGCACCGGTCGTGCTGCTGATGCACGGCCAGCCGACCTGGTCCTACCTCTACCGCTCCGTGGTGCCGGTCCTGGTCGGGGCCGGACTGCGGGTGGTGGCGCCGGACCTGATCGGGTTCGGACGCTCCGACAAGCCCGCCCGGCCGACCGACTACACCTTCGAACGGCACATCGGCTGGGTGCGCAGCCTCGTCGTCGGCCTCGACCTGCGCGACGTCACCCTGGTGGCCCAGGACTGGGGCGGCCCGATCGGCCTCAGCGTCCTCGCTGCCGAGACGGACCGGTTCGCCCGCGTCGTCGCGGCGAACACCATCCTGCACACCGCCGACCCGGCGCTGGACGGCCGGCTCACCTGGGCCGTGCACGGGACCGGCGAGTCCCGCGTGGTCGTCGAGGAGGCACTGCTCGACTACCTGCTCTACACCCAGCGGGCGCCGACGCTGCGGGCCAGCGACTTCGTCGGCGCGGCGACCGTGCGGCCGTTGGCGCCCGCGGTGCTGGCGGCGTACGACGCGCCGTTCCCGGACGACCGCTACACCGCCGGGATGCGGCAGATGACCGCACTGCTGCCGCTGACCCGCAACGACGTCGGGGCCCGGATCGGGCGCCGCACGATGCGGGTGCTCGAGCAGTTCGAGCGGCCGTTCGTCACCTGCTACTCCGACGGCGACCCGGCCACGCAGGGATGGGCGGAGGTCTTCGCCGAGCGCGTCCCGGGCGCCCGCGACCAGCGTCACCACGTCCTGGAGGGAGCCGGCCACTTCCTGCAGGAGGACGCGGGAGAGCGGCTCGGCCGCGTGGTCGCGGACGTCGTCGCGAGCACCTGAGGATCGCCCGTTCCGGGTGGTGCCGCTGCGAGACGGCGAGCCCTACGGTGTGCCCACGGAGCGGGTCCGGGGGTGGCCCAGGGGTGGCGCGGAGGTGGGGAAGCGGTGAATCTCGTCTGGGCCGTGGTGCTGCTCGTCCCGGTGGTCGCGATCGCGATCACGGCGATGCTGCTGGTCCGGCGGCGCGCTCCCGAGGGCAGCTACTTCTCCGACGGCGACCGGGCCTCGGGCGTCTTCGGCGTGCTGGCGACCGGGTTCTCGATCCTGCTCGGCTTCATCATCTTCCTGTCCTTCTCCTCCTACGACGCCTCGCGTGCCGGCGGCGAGTCGGAGGCGACGATCGTCGCGCAGCAGGTGCAGACCGCCCAGTTCCTGCCGGCGCCCGCGTCGGCCGAGCTGACCGGCGAGCTCGCCTGCTACGCCCGCTCGGTGGTCGGCACCGAGTGGGACGCGCTCGGCCAAGGCAGCCTCGGGGCGATCAACCCGTGGGGCGCGGAGATGTTCCGGACCATCCGCACGGTCGACCCGAAGACCGCCACCGAGCAGTCGGCGTACGACCGCTGGATGGACCAGACGCAGAACCGCGAGCAGGCCCGGATCGACCGCGTGCACGGGGCCGAGGGCATCATCCCGTCGCCGCTGTGGCTGGCGCTGGGACTGATCAGCGCGATCATCTTCGTCTACATGCTGTTCTTCGCCGACCCGGCCGAGGGCGCCGTCACCCAGGCCGTGCTGATGGGCAGCGTCACCGCGGTGATCACCGTGCTGATGATGCTGCTGGTCTTCTTCGACCACCCGCACGGGGACGGCGTCGGCAGGCTGGAGCCGACCGCGATGGAACGCACGATCCGCCTGATCGACGCGCAGCTCGACGCTGCCGGCGTCACCGTCTCCCCGCCCTGCGACGCCGATGGCCGGGCCCGCTGAGTCGGCGGCCCAGGGCGGCCGCGACTGGCTGGAGGTGATCGTCACCGTGCTGCTGGTCGTCGCGGCGCTGGGCACCTCGTGGAGCAGTTACCAGGCCACCCGGTGGAACGGCGAGCAGGCGAAGGCGACCGCCCGGACCAACGCGATCCGGATCGAGGCCGCGCGTGCCCAGGGGCTGGCCCAGGCACAGACCCAGGTCGACGTCGCGACCTGGATCGCCTGGTCGGGGGCCGACCGCGCTGGCGACCAGGAGCTCGCCGACTTCTACGAACAGCGGTTCCGGCCCGGCTTCAAGCCGGCCTTCGCGGCCTGGGAGGCGACGAAACCGCTCACCAACCCGGACGCGCCGCCGACGCCGTTCGCGATGCCGGAGTACCGGGCGACGCAGACCGCGGACGCCGAACGGCTCGACCAGGAGGCGGCCGCCTCGGCGGAACGGGTCGGCCGGAACATCCAACGCGCCAGCAACTACGTCCTGACCGTCGTGCTGTACGCCGTCGTGCTGTTCTTCGCCGGCGTGAGCACCCGCATCCACGACCGCCGGCTCCGCCGGATCCTGGTCGGCGTCGGCACGGCCGTCCTGATCGGCAACCTCATCTGGATCAGCACCTTCCCGGTCAGCGTCACGGTCTGATCGCGGCGTGGCAGGTCGGGAAAGGGAGCGACGCGTAATCCAGGTGGTCGTTCCCACGTCTTCCCAGTAGCGCGTGCAGCAGCAGGCTGCACCGTGACCGAGGGAGACCTGGATGCACTTTCGAAGCAAGCTCCTCGCTGCCGGCGCGATCGCGCTGACGACGTTCGGGGTCGCGGCGCCCGCGCTCGCGGCGACGCGCAGCGGGACGATGACGAACTGGACCGACGGCGACGCCAGCAGCTCGTGGCACGACTCGAACACGACCTCGGTGTCGACGAAGGTCGTGTTCTACGCCCGGTGCAAGCACGATTTCGACGCCCGGATCCGCAAGGAGAGCTTCGGCCCCGACAAGACCGTGGCCTCCGAGCGGATCAACTGCACGTCGTACGACGACGCGGTGGTCGGCGGCGACTATGCAGCAGACGACTACCACTTCGACGTCCACGAGTCCGATGTCGCTGCCGGGATGGTCATCTACCCGTACCTGAGCGGCAGCTACCAGATCACGTGGTGACAGGGGACGGTGCGCGAGAGGCGCGCTGGTGCTGACGGCGGCGGGCATCGGCTTCAGCTACCACCGCTGGAAGCCGGTGCCCGTGTTCCGGGATCTTGACTGGATGGTCACGCCGGGGGCGACGACGCTTCTCCTCGGACGCAACGGGGCCGGCAAGTCGACGCTGCTGAAGCTCCTCGCCGGGCAGGTGACTCCGTCCGTGGGAACCGTCGCGTTCGGCGGCGACAGCGCCCGCGAGGCGCTGTACCGCAACGTGGGCTGGATGCCGCAGACGGCGAGCGCGGCCCGAGGATTCACGGCCCGCGAGCAGCTCGAGTTCGCGGCCTGGATCGCCGGGTGCGGCCGCCGGGAGGCCAGACGGCGGGCGGCCGAGGCACTCGAGATGGTCGACCTGACTCCGAAGGCAGAGGTGCGGAGCAGCGCGCTCTCCGGCGGCCAGCTGCGGCGCCTCTGTCTCGGGCAGGCCTGGGTGCGCGGCGGCGAGGTGCTCCTGCTCGACGAGCCAACGGCCGGGCTCGACCCGGCCCAGACCCGGGGCTTCCGCGCCGCCCTGGCAGCGTTCGACTTCCCCGGAGGCGTGGTGATCTCGACCCACCAGGTCGCCGAGCTCGACGGACAGGTCGACCGGGTCACGGTCCTCGACGGCGGCGAGATCGTGGCCGACGGCACCCGGGACGACTTCGTCCGGCACGGTCGCCGCCTGGGCGTGACTTCGTCCGACCTCGCCGAGGTCTTCGCGGCGACCGTCGGAGGGGAGGACCAGTGAGTCCCTGGACGGTGCTCCGGGTTTCCGGTGCGCTCTGGGTCGTTCCGGCTACGTTCGCCCTCGCGGTCTGGGTCGGCATGAGCCAGGGTGCAGGAAACCTCACCGGCTATCCGGTCAGCGATCTGGCGACCGTGAGCAGCCAGCTCATCCTCACCGGCCCGTTCGTGGCCGCCTACGCCGCGCTACGCCTCCCGCCGTTCCTCGCGCAGCTCCGGGTGTCTCGGCCGGTCCGGCGTCGCGGCGTCGTGCTCGCGTTGCCCTGGTCGGCGGTGCTGCTCGGCGTCCCGGCGGCGGGTGTGGCTGCCATGGTGAGCGCGGCCCGGACCGTGCCGCTCGATCTGGTCGCCTGGGAGGTGGTCGGGCTCACGTTCGTCACCGGTATCGGGTGCGCCTGCTTCGGCGCGCTCCTCGGCTCGATCCTGCCGAGGGTCCTGGCTGTTCCGCTCGCCGGAGCCGGCATCTTCGTCTGGATCGCCTTCCCCGGTTCTTGGTGGGTCGCGCTGCCGCGCAACCTCAATGCCGATCTGGCAGTGTGCTGCGCGGATCAGCAGAGGCCGGCGACGGCCTTGCTGCTCGGCTCGACGGTCCTGGCGCTCGTCGTGCTCGCCGGGTTCGTGGTTCTGGTCGGGACCGCTCGTTGCGACGGCTGGCCGTGGATCGTGCGAGCCTCGGGAGTGCTGATCGTCCTGGCCACTGCCGGCGGGCTCGGCGCCGCGGCGGCAATCGCCGCTCCGGGGTCGTTGAACATGCTCGCGGTCGAGGCGCGCACCACGCCGGCGGAGTGCGTGAGCCAGCACGGTCTGCGGGTGTGCGTGTGGCCCGAGAACCGGGGCCAGCAGGGCAGGTCCTTGAGGGTTCTCGGTGACGTCGACCGACGGCTCCGGGCTGTGGGTCTCCCCGGCGTGACGTCGATCTCCGAGGACCAACGGGATTCCGCCGCCGTCCATGCCACCGCCACGGGGCAGGCGAGCGAGTCCGAGATCCGGTATTCGATCGCAGTCGGGTACGTGCAACGCGCGTCGACCTGCGGCGGGCGCGACAAGGTCCGGGACCTCCCGGTGCCGACGACCCTGGTCGCGCTGGCCAGCGGGGTCACCCCGGCCGAGCTCACGGAGATCGGGGCGTTGCCCCAGACGCTGTCCGGCGCGATGCAGGTGCTCGATGCCGGCCCCGATGCGACCAGGCAGTGGTTCGGCACCCAGACGTGTGGTTCGACGAGGTGAGGTTCTGGCTGCGGGCCCGCAAGTTTCCGGTGGTCCTGGCGACCCTGGTCGTGCTCGGTCTGGTCGTCCGGCTCGGGCGAGGCCATGTCATCACCGTCCCGACGGTCCTGGGCGGGGGCGGCGCTGCGATGCTCTGGTCGACCTTCGTCCCGCTGTTCTGGGGTTCGGCGCTCTGCGCGGCGTACGGATCGGTCGCGGAGCCGGTGGAGCAGCGGCCGTTGCGTCACGTGGTCCGGCTCGACTGCGGGCTCTTCCTCCTGGGCACAGCCGCCTTCGCCGCGGTGTTCGTCTGTGCGGACGGACGTTCGGCCTGGATCGCCGTACTCGCGCACGCGCTGATCCTCGGCGGCCTCGGGACAGCGGTCACCATCCTGTGGGGCGCGGGCATCGGGGCGATGGCCGTGACCTCCACCGTCCTGATCACCTGCACGTACAGCCCGCGGCTCGCCGGCGCCCGGCACGCACGGTTCCTCCAGCCCGACGGCGATGTCGGCTTCGCGCTGCTCCTCGGCCTGGCGCTCAGCGTGTTTGCCCTCAGCGCGGTGTGGCGTCGTCGGTAGGCGCCGAACTGTCGGTGCGGAACTCGGCTCGCAGAGCACGGTGGAACCGCTCGATCTTGCCCGTCGTGGGCGGAGACCTGGGCTGGGTGGTCAGGTGCCCGATCCCGTTCTCCCGACAGATCCGGTCGAAGAGCACCTCGACCGAAGGCCGAATGTCACCTCTCAGGCGGAGTAACACATGGGTTCGGTGGGCCTGAAGTACTTCGGTTGAGGGGTGACAGATCTACTTCGGTTGATCCGTGACACTCGTTTGCACTCTAGGACGTCGCTGGGGCGCCTGGGATCGCTTGACCCTCACCTCCCCAGGGTTGGTTCGCTTCTCGGTGCGCAGCAGCTTGTCG
>NZ_JBFRDX010000024.1:0-57041 GCF_052114005.1 Marmoricola sp. RAF53
GGCCTGGCCCGGCTGCACGGCCAGGTCAACGGCCTGCGCAGCCGCGCGGCCGCCGCCGAGGACGAGGTCGCGCGCCTCGCCGAGGCTCGCGCCGAGGCCGTCGCCCGCGCCGAGAAGGCGCAGCAGAGCTTCACCTCCCTGGAGTCGCGGATCGCCGGCCTGGACGCCGGCGAGGAGGGCCTGGACGCCGAGCACGAGGCGGCGGCGAGCCTGCTCGCCGACCTCGAGGAGCGGCTCGCCAAGGTCGGTGCCGAGGTGCAGGCGGCCGAGCGCGAACGCTCCGCGCTGACCGCCCGCAAGGAGGCGCTCGAGCTCGGCCTGAATCGCAAGGACGGCGCGGGCGCTCTGCTGGCGGCCACGGGCTCGGTCTCCGGCCTGCTCGGCTCGGTCGCCGCCCTGCTCAACGTGCGCACCGGCTACGAAGCCGCTGTCGCCGCCGCGCTCGGCAGCGCCGCCGACGCCGTCGCGGTCCGCGACGTCGACGCCGCCATCCACGCGATCGGACACCTCAAGACCGACGACCTCGGCCGGGCCGGGATCCTGCTCGGCGGCGCCGTCGTCGACGACGCCGGCTGGCCGGGCCTCGCCACCGGTGCCGTCTACGCGATGGACGTCGTGGAGTGCCCCGAGGACCTCCGTCCGGCGCTGTCCCGGCTGCTCTTCAAGGTCGCCGTGGTCGAGGACCTCCAGGCCGCGCGGGCGCTGGTCGCGGACGCCCCGGACGTCACCGCGGTCACCCTCGACGGCGACCTCCTCGGCGCCCACTTCGCCTCCGGCGGCTCGACCACCGTTCCGAGCCTGATCGAGGTGCAGGCCGCCGTCGACGAGGCAGGCGAGTCGCTGACCCGGGCCGGCCACGAGCTCGAGCGGCTCTCGTTCACGCTCTCCACGCTGGAGACCGAGCGCGAGGACGCCGCCCGCCGGGTCGACGTGGCGCTCGCCAAGCTGCACGAGTCCGACGCCGCCCTCGCCGCGGTCGCCGAGGAGCTCGGCCAGTACGGCTCGCAGGCCCGCTCGGCCAAGGCCGAGGCTGCCCGGCTGGAACAAGCGATCGCCAGCGCCCAGGAGTCGCACACCAAGGACCTCGCCGGGCTCGCCGAGCTGGAGACTCGGCTCGCGAACGCCGAGGACGCGCCCGAGGACGAGCCCGACACGGCCGACCGCGAGCGGCTGGCCGACGAGGCCCGCGCCGCGCGGGCGTTCGAGATGGAGGCGCGGCTCGCGCTGCGCACCGCCGAGGAGCGCGCCCGCGCACTGCACGGTCGCGCGGACAACCTGCGCAAGGCCGCGAACGCCGAGCGGGAGGCCCGCGCCAAGGCGATCGCCCGCCGCGAGCGGCTGTTGCGCGAGGGCCGGGTGGCCGAGGCCGTCAGCCAGGGCGTCGCCGTCGTGCTGGATCGCCTGGAGCGGTCGGTCGAGCTGGCCACCGAGCAGCGCTCCCGCGTCGAGCAGGGCCGTGCCGGTCGCGAGCAGGACCTGGTCGCCGCCCGCGAGAAGCTGCGCGCGCTCGGCAAGACCCTCGACGAGCTCGTGAACTCGGTGCACCGCGACGAGATGGCGCGCACCCAGCAGCGGATGCGGATCGAGCAGCTGGAGGAGCGCGCGCTCGAGGAGCTCGGCCTGGCGGCCGACGCGCTCATCGCCGAGTACGGCCCCGACCAGCCGGTCCCGCTGCTCACCGTCGAGGGCGCTGAGGGCGATTCTGAGGGCGATTCTGCGGGCGATTCTGGGCTCCCGACGACGGTGCCCTACGACCGCGAGGAGCAGACCAAGCGGCTGCGCAGCGCCGAGCGGGCGCTGGCCCAGCTCGGCCGGATCAACCCGCTGGCGCTGGAGGAGTTCTCCGCGCTGGAGGAGCGGCACAAGTTCCTCAGCGAGCAGCTCGAGGACCTGCGCCGTACCCGGCGCGACCTGCTCGACATCGTCAAGGAGGTCGACGAGCGCGTCGAGCAGGTCTTCACCGAGGCGTACGCCGACGTGGTGAAGGCCTTCGACGCCACCTTCGCGCGGCTCTTCCCGGGCGGCGAGGGCCGGCTGGTCCTCACCGACCCGAACGACATGCTCACCACGGGTGTCGAGGTCGAGGCCCGCCCGCCGGGCAAGAAGGTCAAGCGGCTCTCCCTGCTCTCCGGCGGTGAGCGGTCGCTGGTCGCGGTCGCGTTCCTGGTGGCGCTGTTCAAGGCCCGCCCGTCGCCGTTCTACATCCTCGACGAGGTCGAGGCGGCGCTCGACGACACCAACCTCGGCCGGCTCCTGGAGATCTACGAGGAGCTGCGCGACAACTCGCAGCTCCTCGTGATCACGCACCAGAAGCGGACCATGGAGGTCGGCGACGCGCTCTACGGCGTCTCGATGCGCGGCGACGGAGTCTCGGCGGTGATCAGCCAGCGGCTGCGCGAGGCCGAGTCCGCGTGACCCATCAGGCAACCCAGCGGGAGCCGCTGCCGACCCGGGCGGACTACACCGCCTGGCGCACGGCGACCACACGGTGGGCCGACGACGACGTCTACGGCCACATGAACAACGCCAAGTACTTCGAGCTCATCGACACCGCCGTCAACGCCCACCTGGCCGAGGCCACCGGCGCCGACATCCGGTCGCTGCCCGCGGTGGGGCTGGTCGCCGAGGTGTCCTGCAGGTACTTCAAGGAGATCGGCTACCCCCGCCCGGTCGACCTCGGCCTCGCGGTCGAGCGGATCGGCACCTCCTCGGTGGTCTACCGGATCGGGATCTTCCAGGGCGGCGAGGGCCTGCCGACCGACGAGGCGGCCGCCGAGGGCCGGTTCGTGCACGTGTACGTCGACAACACCGACCCGGCACGCGAGGGCGGTCGCCCGAGCACGCCGATCCCGGACGTGATCCGAGCAGTTCTCGAACCGCTGTCGCGTTGATCACAGTTCGGGAACGAGGGCTTCGCAGGGCGTGGCGCGGGGTACCACCATGGGAAACACGGATGTCTCGGAAGGACCCCTCCTCATGCTCTGGATGCTGATCGCCATGGTGCTGATCCTGGCCGCCGCCGCGGTCGTGGTGGTCTACGTCGCGTACCCGCACCGCGGCGAGGAGGTCCCGGGTGCGCCGTGGGTCGGCGAGGCGCTGAAGCGCGGAGTCGAGGCGATGCCCGTGCTCGAGGGCGAGTTCGACGAGCCGCGGGTCCCGGAGCAGGGTGTCCGTCGGCTGTTCCACCCGGACGAGACCGGCCTCCCGGCCGACTCCCCGGCGGTCGTGGAGACCCCTGATCACGTCCAGGACGGCCCGACGCTCGCCTGAGCCCGGGCCCCGCCCCCGGGTGCGGCCTCTGGTTGGATGGCGCCATGGGTCCGACCGAATACCTCGTCCTCGCCGGAGTCCTCGCGGTCCTGCTGATCGCCGGGCTGATCGGCTTCGTCAGCACCCGCGGCCGTCGTACGGGGCCGCCGGTGGCGCCGACCCCGACGACCGAGGTCGCCGAAGCGCCCGAGGCACCTGAGGTCCTCGGGGCACCCGCGGCGGCCGAGCCGGCCGCTCCCACCCTCGAGCGTCCGGAGGGCACCGCGGGGCGCCTGGTCCGGCTGCGCCAGCGCCTGGCGGGCTCGCAGGGGTCGTTCGGCCGCGGCCTGCTCGCGCTGCTCTCCCGGGACCGGCTCGACGAAGACACCTGGGAGGAGCTCGAGGACGCGCTGATCACCGCCGACGTCGGGGTCGGGCCGACCACCCAGCTGGTCGAGCGGCTGCGCACCCGGCTGCGGGTCGAGGGCGGCCAGCCCGCGGACGCCCGCGCGGTGCTCCGCGAGGAGCTGCTCGCGCTGGTCGACCCGACGATGGACCGCACCCTGCACGTCGACCGGCACGTCGACGGCGCCGACGGGCCCGCCGTCGTCCTCGTGGTCGGCGTGAACGGAGCCGGCAAGACCACCTCGGTCGGCAAGATCGCCAGGGTCCTGGTCGCCGAGGAGAAGTCCGTGCTCATGGGGGCGGCCGACACCTTCCGCGCCGCCGCGACCGAGCAGCTCGGGACCTGGGGCGAGCGGGTCGGGGTCGAGGTCGTCTCCGGTCCGGAGGGCAGCGACCCGGCGAGCGTGGCCTTCGAGGCCGTGCGCCAGGGCGTCGAGCGCGACGTCGACGTGGTCCTGGTCGACACCGCCGGCCGGCTCCAGAACAAGGCCGGCCTGATGGACGAGCTCGGCAAGGTCAAGCGGGTCATCGAGAAGCAGCTCCCGGTACGGGAGGTGCTGCTGGTCCTCGACGCGACCACCGGTCAGAACGGGATGGTCCAGGCCCGGGTCTTCAGCGAGGTCGTCGACGTCACCGGGATCGTCCTCACCAAGCTGGACGGCTCCGCCAAGGGCGGCATCGTCGTCGCGGTCCAGCGCGAGCTCGGCGTCCCGGTGAAGCTGGTCGGCCTGGGCGAGGGCCCGGACGACCTGGCCCCGTTCGACCCCGAAGGGTTCGTCGACGCGATCCTGTCCTGAGGCAGCTGCTCAGTCGGCTCGGGTCACGCGCGGATCCCGTTCAGCAGCATGTCGATGAGCGCGTCGACGTCGTCGGCCTTCGGCATCCGCTGACCGGTGATCGAGCACAGGACGAGCAGGCCGCCGAACTGGCTGACCGCGATGTCGATCGGGATGTCGGGGCGGACCTCGCCGCGCTCGATGGCGCGCTCGAAGATCATCCGCGACGCCGCCTCCTGGGCGTTGTGCGCGCCGATGTACAGCGTGGCGATCCGCTCGTCACGCAGCGACTCGGCCACGCTCATCCGCAGGTAGGCGCGGCCGGCGTCGGAGTTCGCGAACTCCAGCCCCTGCCGGTACGCCGCCCGCAGGTCGCCGGCGATCGTGCCGGTGTCCGGGATCGGGAACTCGCTGGTGTAGAGCTGGGAGAGCGCGGCGAAAGCGAGGTCCTCCTTGCCGGCCCAGCGGCGGTACACGGTGGCCTTGCCCGCCTTGGCGACGGCGGCGACCTCGTCCACGGTCATGTTGTCGTAGCCGCGCTTGAGGATCAGCTCGGCCGCGGCGGCGAGGATGCGCTCGTCCGCGCTGGCGTCGCGCGGACGTCCCTTGCGACGCGGAGCGGCGGGCTCGTGGGGAATCGTCATGACTGCGGTCTCGGGCACGGGGACAAGGTATTTCGAGACTGGCCGTCACGGGGCGAAACGCCGAAGAACGGTCCGCCCGACGAGTCCGGAGCAAAGCGGACGAGCCGGGCATCCGGGGCGCGGGTGGCCGAGTTCACACGTTCGTAACACGCACGGGCGATGTGTCACGCAACGGAAACGGCTGCGCACGCGTGGGCGAAACGTCGGCCGACGACTCTTCTCCGGACAGCGCGGCCTGGCCCTGGTCCCGACACCGTCGTGGGGAGCCCGGGAGGCCGCCGTGCAGGCAGTCTCACCACTGGAGGTCCGATGGACGGCTATTACGCCTGGATGATCGTCGCCACAGCACTCGTGCTGATGATGACGACCCCGGCACTCGCTCTCTTCTACGGCGGCATGAGCCGCTCCAAGTCCGTGCTCAACATGATGATGATGTCGTACGTCTCGCTCGCGGTCGTCGGCATCGTCTTCGTGCTCTGGGGCTGGTCGATGGGCGGCTGGGACAACGGCTTCGGCAACGGCAAGCTCATCTCGAACCCGTTCACGCAGTGGGGCCTCGAAGGGGTCTCCTGGAGCTGGTACATCGCGATGGCGTTCCAGCTCACCTTCGCCGCGATCACCGCGGCCCTGATCTCCGGCGCGATCGCCGACCGGGTCAAGCTCTCGTCCTGGATGGTGTTCCTGCCGATCTGGGTGACGCTCTGCTACTTCCCGGTCGCGCACAACGTCTGGGCCGGTGGCTGGCTGGCCACGAAGCTCCCGGCGATCGACTACGCCGGTGGAACGGTCGTCCACATCAACGCCGGTATCGCCGGCCTGGTGCTGGCCCTGGTCATCGGGCGCCGCGTCGGCTTCATGAAGGAGCCGATGAAGCCGCACAACCTGACGCTGACGATGATCGGCGCCGGCCTGCTGTGGTTCGGCTGGTACGGCTTCAACGTCGGCTCGATCGTCTTCTCGGCCGCTGACGGCGCCGAGAAGGACACCACGCAGTTCCTGACCGAGACCGGCGTGACCTTCGTGAACACCACCATCGCCACGATGGCCGCGATGCTCGCCTGGCTGCTGGTGGAGCGGATCGTGCACGGCAAGGCCACCTCGCTCGGCGCCGCCTCCGGCATCGTCGCGGGTCTGGTCGCCATCACCCCGGCCTGTGGCGCGGTGAACACCACCGGTGCCCTCGTGGTCGGTGTCGTCGCCGGCGCGCTGTGCGCCGTGGCGGTCAGCCTGAAGTTCAAGCTGAAGATGGACGACTCGCTCGACGTCGTCGGCGTCCACCTCGTCGGCGGTCTGGTCGGCACCCTGCTGATCGGCTTCGTCGGCACCACCGCCTCCCCGCAGGGCCGTGACGGCTTCTTCCCGGCGGGCACCAACGGCCTCTTCTACGGCGGCGACCTGACCCTGCTCGGCCACCAGGCCGGCGCGGCGCTGTTCACCATCGTGTGGACCGGAACGCTGACCACGATCATCGCTCTCGCCATCAAGTACACGATCGGCTGGCGGATCACCGAGGAGGAAGAGGTCGACGGCATCGACTTCGCCGAGCACGGCGAGACCGCCTACGACCTGGCCTCCTCGGGCGGCTTCGGTGGCGGTACGTCGGTCCTCGCCAAGTCGGCGGCCAAGGAAGGGGTGAACGCATGAAGCTCGTCACCGCGGTGATCAAGCCGCACAAGTGGGAAGAGGTCCGCGAGGCGCTCGAGACCTTCGGTGTCACCGGCATGACGGTGAGCGAGGTCAGCGGCTACGGCCGTCAGAAGGGCCACACCGAGGTCTACCGCGGCGCCGAGTACGACATCGCCCTGGTTCCCAAGATCCGGATCGAGATCGTGGTCGACGACGGTGACGTCGAGGACGTGACCGGGATCGTCGTGAAGGCGGCGCAGACCGGCCGGATCGGCGACGGCAAGGTCTGGGTCTCCGGCGTCGACAGCGTGATCCGGGTCCGTACCGGTGACCGCGACGAGGCGGCGATCTGACCGATCGGTCCGGTTGGACTCCCTCCAGGAGTGAGCGGCTGTTAACACAGCCGTAACAATCCGGTGGGCGCGACACACGCCTGAAACGTGTGGCGCGCCCACCGGAAACCTGTGCCCGGGACAGTGTCGCCCCATGAGCTCACCACTCCTCACGACCGCAGCCGCCACGGTGAACACCGGTGACACCGCCTGGCTGCTCACCTCCGCCGCCCTGGTCATGCTGATGGTCCCGGGGCTGGCCCTGTTCTACGGCGGCATGGTCCGCTCCAAGAGCGTCCTGAACATGATCATGATGGTGTTCGGCGCCCTCGCCGTCGTGGCCGTCGTCTGGGTCCTGGTCGGCTACTCGATCGCCTTCGGCGACGACGTCGTCGGCGGCCTGTTCGGCAACCCGCTCCAGTACCTCGGCTTCAAGGACATGCTCCCCGACGTGACGGGGGAGACCGGCGGCATCCCGGTGACCGCCTTCGCGGTCTTCCAGGGTCTCTTCGCCGTCGTCACCTGCGGACTGATCGCCGGCGCGATCGCCGACCGCACCCGCTTCGGCACCTGGCTGCTCTTCGCCGGGATCTGGACACTGGTGGTGTACGCCCCGATCGCGCACTGGATCTTCGACTTCAGCGCCGGCGACCACGTCGGCGGCTGGATGGCCAACCGGCTCGGCGCGCTCGACTTCGCCGGCGGCACCGCCGTCGAGATCACCTCGGGTGCCTCCGGGCTCGCCGTCGCCCTGGTGATCGGCACCCGGCTCGGGTTCGGCCGGGACCCCATGAAGCCGCACAACCTGACCTTGGTCATGCTCGGCGCCGGCCTGCTCTGGTTCGGCTGGTTCGGGTTCAACTCCGGTTCCGCCCTGGCCGCCGGCAACACCGCGGCGATCGTCTTCGTGAACACCCTGATGGCCGGCTGCACCGGCTGCCTGGCCTGGCTGGTCGTGGAGCGGTTCCGGGACGGGCACGCGACGTCGTTCGGCGCCGCGTCGGGCATGGTCGCCGGCCTGGTGGCGATCACCCCGGCCTGCGGCTTCGTCACCCCGCTCGGTGCGATGGTCGTCGGCGCCGTGGCCGGCACCGTCTGCGCCGCGGCGATCGGCTGGAAGTACAAGTTCGGGTACGACGACTCGCTCGACGTGGTCGGCGTCCACCTGGTCGGCGGTCTGGTCGGCACCCTGCTGATCGGCCTGCTCGCCACGACCGACGTCGCGCACGTCGACGGCCTCTTCTACGGGGGCGGCGTCGACCAGCTGGGCAAGCAGGCGGTCGCCTGCACCGTGACCTTCCTGTACGCCTTCACCGTCTCCGGACTGCTCGCCCTCCTGCTGGACCGCATGGTCGGTTTCCGGGTGGACGAGGAGCACGAGCTGACCGGCGTCGACCTGGTCATCCACGCCGAGACGGCGTACGACCTGCACGCCGCCACCGGCGGGGCACGCCCGCACCTCGGCGGTGGCAGTGGCAGTCTTCAGATGCGCAACGAATAGGAGTCGGACATGAAGCTCGTGACCGCGGTGATCAAGCCGCACAAGTGGGAGGACGTCCGTTCCGCCCTGGAGACGGTCGGTGTCACCGGGATGACGGTGAGCGAGGTCAGCGGGTACGGCCGTCAGAAGGGCCACACCGAGGTGTACCGCGGGGCCGAGTACGACATCTCGCTGGTTCCCAAGGTCCGGATCGAGATCGTCGCCGACGACGACGACGTGGCGGCGATCAGCGACGCGATCGTGACCGCGGCGGCGACCGGCCGGATCGGCGACGGCAAGGTCTGGGTCACCCCGGTCGAGACCGTCGTCCGGGTCCGGACCGGCGACCGCGACGAAGCCGCGATCTAGGCGGGCGCATGACCGAAGGGGCGTGCCCGTGACCGCTGCCGAGAGGGCCTCACGCGCCGCAGCGGCCGACGAGCTCTGCCAGCGTGCCTTCGCGGAGGTCGGCTGCCCGGAGACGGGGGTCGCGCTGGTCGCGGTCGGCGGCTACGGGCGCGAGGAGCTGGCGCCGTACAGCGATCTCGACGTCGTCCTGGTGCACGACCCGGAGGTCGCGGTCGGCGACTGGGCGGGGGCGGTCTGGTACCCGCTCTGGGACTCCGGCGCGAACATCGACCACTCGGTGCGCTCGGTGCCCGAGGTGCTGGAGCAGGCCGGCGCCGACCTCAAGGTGGCGCTCGGCATGCTCGACGTCCGGCACCTCGCCGGCGACCCGAACCTGACCCTGCGGCTGCGGACCGCGATCCTGGCCGCCTGGCGCCGGGACGCCCGGCAGCGGCTGCCCGAGCTCCACGAGCTGGTGCGCAACCGCGGCCGCCTGCTCGGCGAGCTCGCCCACGACTCGGTGCCCGACCTGAAGGAGGCGACCGGCGGCCTGCGGGACGCGACCGTGATGAAGGCGCTGGTCGCGACCTGGCTGGTCGACGTGCCGCACGGCGAGCTGGAGTCCTGCCGCCAGGCGCTCCTCGACGTCCGGGACGCGCTGCACGCGGTCGCCGGCCGCGGAACCGACCGGGTGACGCCGGAGTACTGGTCCGACATGGCGCCGCTGCTCGACCTGCCGGACGCGACCGCGGTCCAGAAGCACACCCGTGGGCTGGGCCGGCGGCTCACCCACCTGTCCCGGCTGACCTGGCGCCGCGTGGACTCGGTGCTGCGGCGGCCGGCCAAGAACCCGGCGTCGCGGCGCCCGCAGCTGACCACGATCGGCAACGGCCTCGCGGTGGCGTACGAGGAGATCGTGCTGGACCGGGACGCGCAGCCGTCCCGGGACCCGCTGCTGCTGCTCCGGGCGGCGGCGGAGGCCGCAGAGCGCGACCTGGTGCTCGAGCCGACCACCGCGGCGCGCTTGGTCGCCGAGGTGCCGGCGCTGCCCGACCCGTGGCCGGCCGAGGCCCGGGACCTGCTGGTCCGGCTGCTGGCCGCCGGCCGCGGACTGCTCCCCGTCTGGGAGACGCTCGACGAGATCGGCGCCGTGGCCACCTTCCTGCCCGAGTGGGAGCGGGTCCGGCTGCTGCCGCACGCCTCGGAGGTGCACCGCTTCACGGTCGACCGGCACATGGTCGAGACCTGCATCGAGGCGTCCGCGATGATCCGCCGGGTCGCGCGCCCGGACGTGCTGATGGTGGCCGCGCTGCTGCACGACATCGGCAAGGGGCAGCTGACCGAGCACTGCGTCGCCGGCGAGCCGATCGCCCGCGACATCGCCCGCCGGATGGGTTTCGACGAGCGCGAGACCGAGCTCCTCGCCGGGCTGGTCCGCTGGCACCTGCTGCTCCCCGAGACCGCGACCACGCGCGACCCGGAGGACCCCGCCACCGTCGACCTCGTCCTCAAGCACGTCGTGGACCGCGAGCAGCTCGAGCTGCTGGCCACGCTCACCGAGGCCGACGCGCGGGCCACTTCGGACAAGGCCTGGACCACCTGGCGGGCCTCGCTGATCCGGGACCTGGTACGCCGGGTCGCGGCCGAGCTCGCCAATTTCCCGGTCGTCGAGGACGACCGTCACGGGGTCGAGGTGCCGGACGCGGTCCGGGCGGACCCCGGCCGGGTCGAGGTCGGCGTCGTCGAGCACGGCGACGGCTCCTCGGTGACCGTGATGTCCGGCGACCGGGTCGGCCTGCTCGCCGACGCCGCCGGGATGCTCGCGCTCCAGCGGGTCTCGGTGCGGGCGGCCCGGGCCTGGGTCGACGGCGAGATCGGGGTCTCGGTCTGGCAGGTCGCCCGCACCGGGCTGGACGCGGCGGTCCTGCGGGAGCGGCTGGCCAGGATCGTCGAGGGCGTCGTGGACCCGGCCGCTCGGCTGGGCCGGGTGGACAAGGAGGCGCTCGCGCCGACGGTGACGGTCCGGCCGGAGGCCTCCGACCGGGCCACCGTGATCGAGGTCCGGGCCTCCGACCGGCCGGGGGTGGTCTACCTGGTCTGCTCGGCGCTGGCCCGGCTGGGGCTGACGGTCACCTCCGCGCACGTGGACACGCTCGGGCCGCAGGCCGTGGACGTCTTCTACGTCCAGGAGGCGAACGCGGGTGCGCTCGGGGACCGACGGGCCGCCGAGGCGGCGCACGCGGTCCGTGCCGCGCTCACCGTTCCGGCCGCCGGATCCTGACCGCGTCGTCCTGGTCGACTCGGCCGGTTCGCCGGAGTCAACTAAGGTGGGCACGCGCTGAGAGGCGCCGATCGCTCCGACACACCGAGGAATGCCTTGTTCGCCACTCTGTCCGACCGCCTGTCCGAGACCTTCAAGAACCTTCGCGGCAAGGGCAAGCTCTCCGAGGCGGACATCGACGCCACCGCGCGCGAGATCCGGCTCGCCCTGCTCGAGGCCGACGTCGCCCTGCCCGTGGTCAAGGACTTCGTCGCGGCGGTCAAGGAGCGCGCCCGCGGCGCCGAGGTCAGCCAGGCTCTGAACCCGGCCCAGCAGGTCATCAAGATCGTCAACGAGGAGCTGGTCGCGATCCTCGGTGGGGAGACCCGCCGGCTGCGCTTCGCGAAGAACCCGCCGACCGTCATCATGCTGGCCGGCCTCCAGGGTGCCGGCAAGACGACGCTGGCCGCCAAGCTCGCGCTCTGGCTGAAGAGCCAGGACAAGAGCCCGATGCTGGTCGCGGCGGACCTGCAGCGCCCGAACGCGGTCAACCAGCTCCAGGTCAACGGCGAGCGCGCCGGCGTGACGGTCTTCGCGCCGGAACCGGGCAACGGCGTGGGGGACCCGGTCGCGGTCGCGCGTGCCGGTGTCGAGGAGGCCCGCCGCACCCTGCACGACGTGGTCATCATCGACACCGCCGGCCGTCTCGGCATCGACGAGGAGCTGATGAAGCAGGCCGCGGACATCCGCGACGCGGTCTCCCCGGACGAGGTCCTCTTCGTCGTCGACGCGATGATCGGGCAGGACGCGGTGAACACCGCCCAGGCCTTCCTCGACGGCGTCGGCTACGACGGCGTCGTGCTCACCAAGCTCGACGGTGACGCCCGCGGCGGTGCCGCGCTCTCGATCGCGCAGATGACCGGCAAGCCGGTCATGTTCGCCTCGAACGGCGAAAAGCTCACCGACTTCGATTACTTCCACCCCGACCGGATGGCCTCGCGCATCCTGGACATGGGTGACCTGCTCACCCTGATCGAGCAGGCCGAGAAGACCTTCGACGCCGACCAGGCGGCCAAGGCCGCGGCGAAGATCCAGGGCGGCGACTTCACCCTCGACGACTTCCTCGAGCAGATGCAGCAGATCCGCAAGATGGGGTCGCTGACCAAGATGCTCGGGATGCTGCCGGGGATGGGCCAGTTCCGCGACCAGCTCGAGAACTTCGACGAGCGCGAGATCGACCGGATCCAGGCGATCATCCAGTCGATGACCCCGGCCGAGCGGGCCAACCCGAAGATGATCGACGGCTCCCGCCGGTCCCGGATCGCGAAGGGCTCGGGGCGCGCCGTCTCGGACGTCAACCAGCTCGTCGACCGGTTCTTCGAGGCGCGCAAGGCGATGCAGCAGATGGCCCGCGGTGGCATGCCGGGGATGCCCGGCATGCCCGGCATGGGCCTCGGCAAGAAGGCGAAGGGGCGGCAGGCACCGCAGCAGAAGAAGGGCAAGGGGGCGCGCAGGAGCGGCAACCCGGCCAAGGCGGCGCAGCAGGCGTCCGAGGAGCCGAAGGCCCCGGCCGCGGACCCGTTCGGTCTCGGCGGTGCCGGCATCCCGGCCGACTTCGACCCGAACGACATGCCGGACCTGTCGAAGTACCTGAAGTAGGCCGCGTGCCAGCGCTGCGATTCCGCGGACCCGTCCTGCCCGACGGCGAGGCCGCCGACCTGTACGTCGTCGACGGCGCCGTCACCTACGAGCCGCAGCCCGGCGCCGACACGGCCGCCGAGGGCTGGATCGTGCCCGGGCTGGTCGACGCGCACTGCCACCTCGGCCTCGACGACCACGGGGCCACCGACGTCGAGACCGCCGAGTCCCAGGCGGTCGCCGACCGGGACGGCGGCGCGCTGCTGATCCGGGACTGCGGGTCGGCGATGGACACCCGCTGGATCCAGGAGCGCGAGGACCTGCCGCGGCTGATCCGGGCCGGCCGGCACATCGCCCGTACCCGGCGCTACATCCGCAACTACGCCGACGAGGTCGAGCCGCAGGACCTGGTCGCGAGCGTGGTCCGCGAGGCCGCTCGCGGCGACGGCTGGGTCAAGCTGGTGGGGGACTGGATCTCCCGCGACGACGGCGACCTGACGCCGTCGTTCCCGGCGGAGGCGTTCGCGGCCGCGATCTCCGCCGCGCACGAGCACGGCGCCAAGGTGACCGCGCACTGCTTCGGGTACGACGTGCTGCCGGGCCTGATCGAGGCCGGGATCGACTGCATCGAGCACGGCACCGGGCTCACCACCGACCTGATCGACGCGATGGTCGCCCGCGGCACCGCGCTGGTCCCGACCGTGATGCAGGTCGACAAGTTCCCCGAGCACGCCGCCGGCGGCCGGGAGAAGTTCCCCGCCTACGCCAGCACGATGACCGACCTGTACGCCCGCCGGCGCGCGACCGTGATGGCGGCGTACGAGGCCGGCGTGCCGCTGTACGCCGGCTCCGACGGCGGCGGGGTCGCCAAGCACGGGAACCTGGCCGGCGAGGTGCAGGGGATGGCCGACCTGGGGATCACGGCGTTCGACGCGCTCGGCGCGGCCTCCTGGCGGGCCCGGGAGTGGCTCGGCTGGAACGCCACCCTGGCCGAGGGGGCGCCGGCCGACTTCGTCGTCTACCCGCGGGACCCGCTGGCCGACCTGAGCGTGCTCCGGGAGCCCACCTGCATCGTGCTGCGCGGCCGCGTGGTCCGGGCCTGACCGCCGATTTCCGGGCCAATTTCTGGGTCTCGCCGATCTCTGGCAGAATGACCGGCTGAGTCTCGCCCGTTTCCGGACCCTCTAATCTCGGTTCGGTCGAGCCCTCCGAGCGGTTCCACCCGGTCCCCACCTGGTCAGGGACGCTCACCCACGACACACACCAAGGAGACACCACAAACGTGGCCGTCAAGATTCGCCTGAAGCGCATGGGCAAGATCCGCCAGCCGTACTACCGCGTCGTCGTCGTCGACTCCCGCAAGAAGCGGGACGGCAAGGTCATCGAGGAGATCGGCAAGTACCACCCCAAGGAGGAGCCGTCGTTCATCGACATCACCTCCGACCGCGCGCAGTACTGGCTCGGCGTCGGCGCGCAGCCGACCGAGGCCGTCGAGGCCATCCTCAAGATCACCGGTGACTGGCAGAAGTTCAAGGGCCTCCCGGGCGCCGAGGGCACCCTCAAGGTCGCCGAGCCGAAGCGCGACAAGACCGAGATCTTCAACGAGGCTCTCAAGGACGCTGCCAACGAGCCGAAGCGCGAGGCCGTGACCAAGAAGGCCGCCAAGAAGGCCGACGAGCCGAAGGCCGAGGAGGCCCCGGCCGCCGAGGCGGCTGCCGAGGAGGCCCCGGCCGCCGAGGTCGCTGCCGAGGAGGCTCCCGCCGAGGCCGCCGCCGAGGCTGCCGCCGACGAGACCACCGAGGCCTGAGCACCGTGCTCGCCGAGGCCCTCGAGCACCTGGTCCGCGGCGTCGTCGACCACCCCGACGACGTCTCGGTGCGCGACAAGCAGCTCCGTCGCGGCTCGATCCTCGAGGTCCGCGTGAACCCGTCCGACCTGGGCAAGGTGATCGGCCGCAACGGTCGTACCGCCACCGCCTTCCGGACGGTCGTCTCGGCGCTCGCGGGCCGTGACGGTGCGCGGATCGACTTCGTCGACGTCGACCGTCGCCGCTGAGCGAGACGGTCGTCGGTTGAGCGAGACGATCGTCGTCGGGCGGATCGGCAAGCCGCACGGCATCCGGGGCGAGGTCTCCGTGGAGCCTCGCACCGACGAGCCTGACCGCCGCTTCGCGGTCGGCTCACAATTGCAGACGCAGGACAAGCGGCCCGGTGCCCCCGGTCCCGCCCACCTCACGGTGGCCGGGACGCGGTGGCACTCGGGCCGCTTGCTCGTCCGCTTCGAGGAGATCGCCGACCGCAACGCCGCCGAGGAGGCGCGCGGGACGCTGCTGCTGATCCCCCTGGACCCCGACGAGCATCCGGCGGACCCCGAGGAGTTCTACGACCACCAGCTCGTCGGGCTGGCCGTCGTCACCACCGACGGCGCGGGCGTCGGCACGCTGCGCGAGATCGTGCACGGCACCGCCCAGGACCTGCTGGTGATCACGCCGGGCGGCGACGGGCCGGACGTCCTGGTCCCGTTCGTCTCGGCCCTGGTCCCGGAGGTCGACGTGCCCGGCGGCCGGATCGTGGTCGCCGACCTGCCCGGGCTGCTCTCCGACCTGGACGACTGACCTGTGCGCATCGACGTCGTCTCGATCTTCCCCGGCTACCTCGCACCGCTGGAGCTCTCCCTGCCCGGCAAGGCACGGGAGAAGGGCCTGCTCGACCTGCACGTGCACGACCTGCGGGACTTCACCCGCGACCGGCACCGCACCGTCGACGACACCCCGTACGGCGGCGGCGCCGGCATGGTGATGAAGCCCGAGGCGTGGGGCGAAGCGCTCGACGCGCTGGCCCCGGACGGCGCCGTCCTCGTGGTCCCGACGCCGTCGGGCCGCCCGTTCACCCAGGCGCTCGCCGCCGAGCTGTCCACCCGCGAGCACCTCGTCTTCGCCTGCGGGCGCTACGAGGGCATCGACCAGCGCGTGCTCGACCAGGCCGCGACCCGGCTCGAGGTCCGCGAGGTCTCGCTGGGCGACTACGTGCTCAACGGGGGAGAGGTGGCCGCGCTCGCGGTGATCGAGGCCGTCGTCCGGCTCGTCCCCGGCTTCATGGGCAACGCGGAGTCGCTGGTCGAGGAGTCGCACGAGAACGGCCTGCTGGAGTACCCGGTGTACACCAAGCCGGCGTCCTGGCGGGGGCTCGACGTCCCCGAGGTGCTGCTGTCCGGTGATCACCGCCGGATCGCGGCGTGGCGGCACGAGCAGTCGCTGCGGCGCACCGCCGAGCGCCGGCCGGACCTGCTGCACCCCTCGGCCGCGCTGGCGGACCTGGAGGTCGCGCCGGCGGTGCCCGGCGACGCGGGGGAGCTGTTCACCCTCCAGCGGGCCTGCTGGATCCAGGAGCAGCAGGCCAATCCCGGCGTGCGGATCCCGCCGCTGCACGAGGAGCTCGCCGACGTGGAGGCGACGATCGCCCGCGACACGGTCCTGGTGGCCCGCTCCGGCGGACGTCTCGTCGCGTCGTCCCGCGGCCGGCTCGACGGCGCCACCTGGGAGGTCGGCCGCCTGATGGTCGCCCCGGACCTGCAGGGCCGCGGCCTCGGCCGGATCCTGCTCGAGCGGATCGAGCAGGCCGCGCCGGACGGGGCCGAGGTCTTCGAGCTGTTCACCGGCGCCGGCAGCGAGCGCAATCTCCGGATCTACAAGAAGGCCGGCTACCGGCCGCGGGGCGAGATCGAGCCGGGCGTGGTCCGGCTGACCAAGAAGCGTCGCTAGGTGCCTGCTCAGGGCGCTGCTCAGGGCCCTGCTCAGGGCCCTGCTCAGGGCCCTGCTCAGGGCGCTCCTCAGGGGCCGGCCAGCACCGCGACGACCAGGGTGGCGGTCCAGGCCACGGCGACGGCGACGGCCGTGATCCAGAGCACCCGCTGCGAGAGCGGTGCGCCGGCGGGGCGGCGTACGGAGAGGAGGGACATGGTCGGCTCCTTCCTGGCATGTCGGGCCGTTTCCATTGATAGTCTATTGAAATAGTCGAGTTTGGCAAGACCTCGATCCCCGATTTCCGTTCGGCCCGCCGTCTCTGGCAGACTTGCTCCTCGGCCCAGTCGGCCACGATCGCCCGGAGGAACGTCCCGGGGATCCGCGTGAGCACCTGCCACAGGGGGCGCAGCGCGACGGCCAGCCAGACGGGGTCAACACTTCGATCCAACACATCCGCGCTTGACCTGTGGCACGTGCGAGGAGAAATCATGACCAACGTCATCGACGCGCTGTCCGCCGCGAGCTTCCGCGAGGACATCCCCGCCTTCCGTGCGGGTGACACCGTCAAGGTCCACGTCAAGGTCGTCGAGGGCAACCGCTCCCGCGTCCAGGTCTTCCAGGGCGTCGTGATCCGCGTCCAGGGGTCCGGCATCGGCCGCACCTTCACCGTCCGCAAGGTCTCCTTCGGCGTCGGTGTCGAGCGCACCTTCCCGCTGAACTCCCCGATCTTCGAGAAGATCGAGATCGTGACCCGCGGTGACGTCCGGCGCGCCAAGCTGTACTACCTGCGCAACCTGCGCGGCAAGGCGGCGAAGATCAAGGAGCGCCGCGAGTTCTGATCGCGGGCTTCCTACAGCCACCCGGCTAGGCTCCGCACGTGACCGACCCCATCACCGAGAACCCGGCGTCCTCTCCCCAGGGCGAGAAGAAGCCGGCGCTCCCGGTCTGGCAGGAGAGTCTGCTGCTGCTCGTCATCGCGCTGCTGCTGGCGATCGGCATCAAGTACTTCTTCGTCCAGGCGTTCTACATCCCGTCGCCGTCGATGGAGCCGCAGTTCATCAAGAACGACCGGATCCTCGTCCAGAAGATGTCCTACTGGGGCGACGGGTCGCCGCAGCGCGGTGACATCGTGGTGTTCAAGGACCCCGGGAACTGGCTCGGCGGCGACGAGAGCCACAGCGCGGACAACCCGATCACCAAGGCGCTCGAGGCCGTCGGCCTGTACCCGTCGGGCGGGCACCTGGTGAAGCGGGTCATCGGCACCGGTGGCGACCGGGTCAAGTGCTGCGACGCTGAGGGCCGGGTCACCGTCAACGGCAAGGCGCTCGACGAGAAGTCCTACCTGCCCAAGGGCACCCTGCCCTCGGAGGACCCGTTCGACGTCCGCGTGCCCGAGGGGCACCTCTGGGTGATGGGCGACAACCGCAGCGACTCCTACGACTCCCGCGGCCACATGGGTGACCCCGGGGGCGGGTTCGTCGACCAGGACCTGGTCGTCGGCAAGGTCTGGGCGCTGATCTGGCCGTGGAAGCGCGCCGAGCGCATCCACACCCCGGAGACCTTCCAGGGAATCCCGGCCCCCTGATGAGCGGCGCGCAGGATCCCGTCGCCGGGCTCCCACGCGGAGCCACGATCCGGCGCGACGCCGGGCTGTACGGCTACGAGCGCGCCTTGCGCCGGGCCGGGCTCGCCCCCATCGCCGGCGTCGACGAGGCCGGCCGGGGAGCGTGCGCGGGCCCGCTCGTCGCAGCCGCGGCGATCCTCCCCGAGGGGAAGGCCGGCCAGGTCCCCGAGCTCGCCGACTCCAAGCTGCTCACCGCCAAGGCGCGCGAGCGCTGCTACGCGCAGGTGACCCGGCGGGCGCTCGCCTGGTCGGTGGTCGTCGTCTCCTCCGAGGAGTGCGACCGGCTCGGCATGCACGTCGCCAACGTCGAGGCGCTGCGACGTGCCCTCGCCCGGCTCGACGTCCGGCCGTCGTACGTGCTCACCGACGGGTTCCCGGTCGACGGGCTCGAGGTGCCCGGACTGGCCATGTGGAAGGGCGACCGGGTGGCCGCCTGCATCTCCGCCGCGTCGGTGATCGCGAAGGTGACGCGCGACCGGCTGATGATGCAGCTCCACGAGAGCTGGCCGGACTACGATTTCGCCACGCACAAGGGGTACATCACCGCGGAGCACTCCGCGGCGCTCGACGAGCACGGCCCGAGTCCGGTCCACCGGATGAGGTTCGTCAACGTACGGCGCGCCGCGGGTCTGCCGGAGGTGCAGCCTCTCAGCCTCGAGCCTCAGCTCGAGCTGTTCGACGACGAGGAGGCGGGCACATGAGCGAGCGCAGCGAGCGAGACAGAGAACGCAGCTGCCGGCGCGAAGCGCTGCCCGCAGCGAAGCGAGGGCTGCGATGAGTGCGGAGGATCTCGAGAAGTACGAGACCGAGATGGAGCTGACGCTCTACCGGGAGTACCGCGACGTCGTCAGCATCTTCAAGTACGTCGTCGAGACCGACCGGCGGTTCTACCTGTGCAACCAGGTCGACGTGAAGGCGCGCACCGAGGCCGGTGACGTGTTCTTCGAGGTGACCATGACCGACGCCTGGGTCTGGGACATGTACCGGCCGGCGCGGTTCGCCAAGAACGTCAAGGTGCTGACCTTCAAGGACGTCAACGTCGAGGAGCTGGCGACCTCGGACTTCGAGCCGCCGAAGGCCTGAACGGGCCGTCCCGTTCGCCGCCCGACCGGTCTAGGAAAAAGTAGACCATAAGGGACAAAAGTCCCTTTTCTGGATAACCTCCGCCCAGGAGATGGGGGTTTCCATGATCGTGCGGGGTTCCGGACAGCGCGACGAACGCGGTGCCGCGGTCGTCGAGACCGCGCTGTGCCTGTGCTTCATCGTGCTGCCGCTGGTGTTCGCCACCATCGGCTACGCCTACATGCTCAGCTTCCGCCAGACGGTCTCGCAGAGCGCGACCGAGGGGGCTCGTGCCGCCGCGGTGGCGCCGGCGGGCATCGACGACTCCGTGCGCGAGGCGGCCGCGATCAACGCGATCAACGAGGCGCTCGCCACCGGTACCGGCGGGCTCAAGTGCAACACCGGCTACATGATCTGCACGGTGAAGCCGAAGGAGGTCGGCTGCGGCGACGGCAGCACCGGCAGCTGCATGACCGTGGTGGTCGAGTACCCGTACCGCGACCACTCGCTGCTGCCGACGATCCCGGGACTCGGCTTCACGCTGCCGAAGACGGTCAGCTACTCGGCGACCGCCCGGGTGAGCTGATGGTGGCGCGGCTCCGAGGACCACGGGACGAGCGCGGCGTCGTCGCGGTCGCCGTCGCCCTGATCACCTGCTTCATGCTGATCCCGCTGGCGGCGTACGCCGTGGACATCGGGGTCCAGCGGGTGGCCCGCCGGGACGCGCAGTCGGTCGCCGACCTGGTGGCGCTCGACCTGGCCAGGCTGCTCGACGGCCGGAAGTACGGCCAGCTCAGCGGCGGTCTCCAGGCCGCCGCGGACAAGAGCGCCGCCCGCAACTCCGGTCCCGGGGGTACGCCGACCGTCGTCCCCGAGCTCGGCACGCTGGCGGGCACCTTCGACCCGAACAACCCGGGCGCGAACTTCGTGAAGATGACCGACCCGAACCTGGTGCCGACCGCGGTGCGGGTCACGGTCAAGTCGTCGGTGACCTTCACGATCATGCCCGGCAGGGGTTCGGTCACGCGGACGGCGCTCGCCAAGACCGACAGCTCGGCGTGCTACGACATCGGCTCGTACTCGCTCAACCTGAACTCGCAGAGGTCGGCACTGCTCAACGCGCTGGTCGGCGACGCGCTCAACCTCAGCGCGATCACCTACACCGGTCTGGCGAACGCCAACGTCAAGCTGCTCGGGCTCGCCACCGAGCTCAACGCCGGCACGGTCGACGAGCTGCTGAACCTCAAGGACCTCTCGCTCAACCAGCTCTACCTCGCCTCGGCACGGGCGCTGCAGAAGTCCGGCGGCAACGCCGCGAACGTCGCCCTCCTGAACCAGCTCGCGACCGCGAACCTGGGGGCGCTGCCACACGTGAAGCTCGGCGACCTGCTCAACCTCCAGTCCGGCAACAACGCCGCGCTCGGCACGAACCTGAACCTGCTCGACCTGGTCGCGACGAGCGCCTTCGTCGCCAACGGCAACAACGCCCTGGCGATCCCCAACCTCGGCCTCAACGCGATCCCCGGTGTGCTCAATGTGACCGGCTCGCTCAAGATCGTCGAGAAGCCGCACCACACCTGCACGTCGGACCTCGTGAACACCTCGCAGATCGACCTGCAGCTGCACGTTACGGTCGCCGACCTCGACCTGCTGCTCTTCCGGGCGGTCACCACGGTCGACCTGAGCCTCCAGGTCGGCACCGGGACGGCCCGGCGCACCAACGCGTTCTGCGGGAACCCGTCCGGGATCGACGTCTCCGTGGGGTCCGGGCTGGCCCAGCTCAGCCTGTCGCCGAACATCGTTCTCAAGCTGCTCGGCCTGCCGCTCGTCGAGGTGTACGGCGGGGTCGGGACCACCGCGCCGCCGGCCAGCACGACGCTGCAGTACCGCAACCCGCCGGACTCGCTGGGTGTGGTCAAGTCCAGCGGCTCCGGGGTGATCCTGCCGCAGCTCCAGCTCAGCGACCTGCACCTGAACCTCCTCGGGTTGCTGCCCCTCGGCGTCAGCCAGGCCGGCATCCTCTCGGCGGTGCTCAGCTCGATCGTGACCCCGATCCTCAACCCGGTGATCGCGGTGCTGAACTCGGCGCTGCTGACGCCGCTGACCGATCTGCTCGGCCTGAACCTCGGTGGCGCCGACGTGATCTTCAAGGACGAGCCCGACTGCACGAACCCGGTGCTGGCCGGCTAGAGCCCGTACCCGGGGGCGCGGCGCCCACAGCCCTGTTCTGGGAGCAGGACCTCACAGGGCGCCCGCCCCCGGGTGCGCCTGACCGTCCCGGCGCGGTCCCCTCCTCGCGGAGGTGAGCGCCGATGAACGGCATTCGGAATGCGTCCGTGGGGGCGCACGGAGAGCGGATCGCGGAACGGCACCTGCGCGAGCAGGGGATGACGGTCCTCGACCGCAACTGGCGGTGTCACGCGGGCGAGATCGACCTGGTGCTGCGCGAGGGCGACGTCCTGGTCGTCTGCGAGGTGAAGACGCGTCGCGACCTGACCCGCGGCCACCCGGTGGCCGCTGTCGACGACGCGAAGGCCCGACGGCTGCACCTGCTCGCGCTGCTGTGGCAGGAGAGCCGCGGTGTGCGCGCGGAGCGCGTCCGGCTCGACGTCGTCGGCGTCGTCCTGCCGCCCCGCGGTGCGGCGGTCGTCGAGCACGTGCGGGGGATCGGCTGATGTTCGCGACCTGTCGCACCGTCGCGCTCCACGGCGCCGTCGGTCACGTCGTCGAGGTCCAGGCCGACATCGGGCGGGGGACCGTGCGCACCGTCCTCGTGGGCCGCCCGGACCTGGCGATCAACGAGGCCCGCGAGCGCTGCCGGTCGGCCGTCGACAACAGCGGGTTCGCCTGGCCCGACTCGCGCCGGACCACGATCCTGCTCTCGCCGGCGGACATCCCGAAGCGCGGCCCGCACTTCGACCTCGCGATCGCGCTGGCGGTCGTGGTCGCCCACGACGAGAAGTTCCCGCGCGAGCAGCTCGACGGGCTCGTGGTGATCGGCGAGCTCTGCCTCGACGGCCGGCTGCGCTGCGTGCCGGGCGTGCTGCCGATGGTGATGGCCGCGGCCGCGCGGGGCATCCACCGCGTGGTGGTGCCCGAGCCCCAGGCCGCCGAGGCCGCGCTCGTCGACGGCGTCGAGGTGTACGGCGCCCGCTCGCTGCGCCAGGTGGTCGCCCTGGTGCGCGGCACCGAGGAGATCCCGGTGGCGCCGCCGGTCGAGCCGTTCACCGGCGACGCGTTGCTGTCCTGGCGCGGGCAGGACCGCCTCGACGAGGTCGACCTGGCGGAGGTGCGCGGGATGGCCGACGCGCGGTACGCCCTCGAGGTCGCCGCCGCCGGCGGTCACCACCTGATGCTCACCGGGCCGAAGGGATCGGGCAAGACGACGCTCGCCGAGAGGCTGCCGACGATCCTCCCCGAGCTCGACCCGGAGCAGGCGCTCGAGCTCACCGCGGTGCACTCGCTCTGCGGCGGGCTGCCCGCCGGGGTGTCGGTGATGACCAGGCCGCCGTTCCGGGCCCCGCACCACACCGCGTCGCGCGCCGGGATCCTCGGCGGCGGGACCGGGCGCGTGCATCCCGGGGAGGTCTCCAAGGCGCACCACGGCGTGCTGTTCCTGGACGAGTTCCCGCTGCTGCCCGCCGACGTGATCGACGCGCTGCGGCAGCCGCTGGAGAGCGGTGAGATCACCATCGCCCGGGGCGACGACGAGGCGACCTACCCGGCGGGCGGCATGCTGGTGCTCGCGGCCAACCCGTGCCCGTGCGGGGACTTCACCCCGTCGAGGCGGGACCACCGGTGCACCTGCTCGGAGGTGCGCCGCCGCGAGTACCGGCGCAAGCTCGAGGGACCGGTGGCCGACCGCATCGACATCACCCGCTTCGTCGGCCCGCTGCGGCCGCACCACCACGGCGACGTTGTCGTGCCGGAGAGCTCCGCCGTGGTGCTCGAGCGGGTGGTGCGGGCGCGGGCGCGGCAACGGCTCCGGTACGCCGACCACGGCTGGCGGCTCAACGGTCACGTCCCCGGACCGGTGCTCCGGTCCCGCTGGCCGCTCACGCCGGAGGCGATGAAGGGCCTCGACGCCGAGCTCTACGCCGCGGCGCTCACCAGCCGGGGTGCCACCCGGGTGCACCGGGTCGCGTGGACGGTGGCCGACCTGCGCGACGTCGACCAGCCCGGTCCCGCCGAGCTCGACGTCGCCCTGCGCCTGCGGCGCGGCACCGCGCTCGACCTGCGCACGCTCTCCGGCCCGGGGTCGTCGTGGTGAGCCCGGACGCCGCGGACGCCGCGGTCGCCGCTTTGACCGACCCCGAGCGGCGGGCCCGGGTGGTACTGAGCCTCGTCGGGGAACCGGGGGACATCCGCCTCACCGGCCTGGTCGCGGAGCTCGGGCCGGTCGACGTCCTGGCCGCACTCGTGGAGCAGGGACGGCACCGGGCGCTGCGCGAGGCGCTGGGCGAACGGCTCCGCGCCGCAGATGCGGAGGCGGTCGTCGCCCGGGCAGCCAGGCGGGGGATCCGCTTCGTCACGCCGCGGGACGAGGAGTGGCCCGGCGCGCTGGACGACCTGGCCCACGCGCCGTACCTGCACGAGCGCGGCGGGGTGCCGGTCGGGCTCTGGGTGCGCGGGCCGCTCCGTCTCGACGAGGTCGCCTCCGGTGCGGTCGCGGTGGTCGGCTCACGGTCGGCGACGGGCTACGGGGCCGAGGTCGCCGGCGAGGTCGGGGCCACCGTCGCCGGCACGGGCCGCGCCGTGGTCTCCGGTGCGGCCTTCGGCATCGACATGGCGGCCCACCGGGGCGCGCTCGCCGTCGACGGTCCGACGGTGGCCGTGCTCGCCTGCGGCGCGGATCGGTCCTACCCGGCCGCGCACCACCGGCTCCTCGAGCACATCGCGGAGGTCGGCCTCGTCGTCTCCGAGGCGGCGCCCGGCGCCGCGCCGCTGCGGATCCGGTTCCTGGCCCGCAACCGGGTGATCGCCGCCCTCGCGACCGGTTGCGTGGTGGTCGAGGCGGCGGCGCGCAGCGGCGCCCTCAACACCGCGAACTGGGCCGCCGGGCTGAGCCGGGTGGTGATGGGCGTACCCGGGCCGGTGACGAGCGCGCCTTCGGTCGGGGTGCACCAGCTGATCCGGGCGCGGGACGCCCTTCTGGTCACCGGAGGCGAGGACGTGCTCGAGGCGGTCGGCGCGGCCGGCGTGCACCTGGGCTCCCGGCCGCAGGGCGAGGAGCGGCCGCGCGACCGGCTGGAGGCCGAGCACCGCCAGGTGCTGGAGGCGGTCCCGCGGCTCCAGGGGGCGACCGTCCGCAGCATCGCCCGGGTGGCCGGGCTGGCTCCGCGAGGCGTGGCGGCCGCGCTGGTCGCGCTGCACACGGCTGGGTTCGTCGAGCGCGCCGGTGAGCATTGGCGGCAGTGCCCAGAAGTAGGCCCAGAAGTAGGCCCAGAAGAAGGCCCAGAAGTGAACCCGGACGTGGACGGGTAGCGCGCGCCTGCGCCTTCGCCGTGCGGTCGCTTCGTAGGCTGGGGCGGGTGGAAGACCTGCCCGAGGAGTTCGCGACCGCGCTGGCGGCGTACGAGCGGCACCTGCGCTCGGAGCGCGACCTCACCGACCACACGGTGCGGGCCTATCTCGGTGACGTCTCCGGGATGCTGTCGCACGCCACCGCGCTCGGGTTCGCCCGCCTCGACGACCTCGACATCCGGGCGTTGCGCAGCTGGCTGGCCAACCAGCAGACCCTCGGCAAGGCCCGGACGACGATGGCCCGTCGGGCGACCGCGGTCCGGGTGTTCACCGCCTGGTGCCTGCGCACCGGCCGGGCGAGCACCGACCCGGGCGCCCTGCTCGGCAGCCCGAAGGCGCACAAGCCGCTGCCGCCGGCGCTCGACGTCGCCCAGGCCCGGGCCCTGCTGGAGGCGGCCGCGGTGCAGGCCGACGACGGCGGCCCGGTGGGGCTGCGCGATGTCGCGGTCCTGGAGCTGCTCTACGCGACCGGGATCCGGGTCGGCGAGCTGTGCGGCCTCGACATCGACGACGTCGACCGCGACCGGCGGGTGGTCCGGGTCTTCGGCAAGGGGCGCAAGGAGCGGACGGTGCCGTACGGCCTGCCCGCGGACCAGGCGCTCGGGCGCTGGCTGGCCGAGGGGCGGCCCCGTCTGTTCGTCCCCGGCGCCGGAGCGGCCGTCTTCCTGGGCGCACGCGGCGGCCGGATCGACCAGCGCGCCGTGCGGTCGATGGTGCACCGCCGGCTGGCCGACGTACCGGGGGCTCCCGACCTGGGGCCGCACGGGCTCCGGCACACGGCGGCCACGCACCTGCTCGAGGGGGGAGCCGACCTGCGCACGGTGCAGGAGCTGCTCGGCCACGCCTCGCTGGCGACGACGCAGATCTACACGCACGTCACCACGGACCGGCTGCGGAGCGCCTACCGGCTGGCTCATCCGCGGGCGTGACCCGGGACGCGAGCGGCAGGAGTCGCACCGGCCCGCCGCCGAGCAGCGACAACGGATCCAGATAGACCTCTCCCTCGCGCAGCCCCCAGTGCAGGCAGGTCCGCGGGGCGCAGTGGCTCGGACCGGGGGCGAGCACGCCGATCGCCTGTCCGGTCCCGACCACGTCGCCGGCCCGCACCCAGGCCCCGACCGGCTCGTACGTCGTCCGGCGCGGCCCGTGCGCGACCACCACGACCCCGCGCCCGGCGAGCACACCGGCGAAGGTGACCGTCCCGGCCAGGGCGGCCCGCACCTGCTGGCCGGGGGAGCCGAGCAGGTCCACGCCGCGGTGCCCGGCCGTCCAGGCGGTGTCGGGCGGGGCGAACCGGGCCACGACCCGGGGCGGCGCGAGCGGCGGGACGGCGCGCTCGGCGCGGACCGGTGCGGGCGGGGCCGGCAGCAGCCCCAGGGCGAGTGCGCCGAGGAGGTGGAGGAGGCGGAAGAGGAACGTCATCCGGCGACGGTGCCGTGGGTGCGGGGGCGGGCACGCTCGCCGCGGAGCTGCCTGGGGACCGCGGCCCCGGCAGCCTGCCTGGGGACGGTTCCGGCCGTTTCGACACGGACGCGGGTGGCCGTTAGACTTGCCGCAGCAACCCGCCTGGGTTGACTTCGCACGCCCGCAGACCGTGCCGGCCTCCCCTGGGAGCCGGGCATCCACGGGTGAGGACCTTCAGTCCGGACCGACCTCGGTCGAACCGGTCAGGGACTCGCGCAGGCGTCAGGGTCGGCACACCCGTGCCGGCATCGAACTGAAAACCGAGTTCGTGCGCGTCAGCATGCGCACGGACGTTGACCAGGAGGCACACGGCATGGCCGTCGTCACCATGCGCCAGCTCCTCGAGAGCGGCGTCCACTTCGGGCACCAGACCCGTCGCTGGAACCCGAAGATGAAGCGCTTCATCATGACCGAGCGCAACGGCATCTACATCATCGACCTGCAGCAGTCGCTGTCGTACATCGACTCGAGCTACGCGTTCATCAAGGACACCGTGGCCAAGGGCGGCACGATCATGTTCGTGGGCACCAAGAAGCAGGCCCAGGAGGCGATCGCCGAGCAGGCGACCCGCGTCGGGATGCCCTACGTCAACCAGCGCTGGCTGGGTGGCATGCTCACCAACTTCTCGACGATGCACCAGCGGATCAACCGCCTCAAGGAGCTCGACGAGGTCGACTTCGACACCGTCGCCGGCTCGGGTCGCACCAAGAAGGAGCTCCTGCAGATGAAGCGGGAGCGCGACAAGCTCGACAAGACCCTCGGCGGCATCCGCGAGATGGGCCGGACCCCGTCCGCCGTCTGGATCGTCGACACCAACAAGGAGCACCTCGCCGTCGAGGAGGCGCGCAAGCTGCGCATCCCGATCATCGCGATCCTGGACTCCAACTGCGACCCGGACGTCGTCGACTACCCGATCCCGGGCAACGACGACGCGATCCGCGCCGTCGGCCTGCTGACCCGCGTGGTCGCCGACGCCGTCGCCGACGGCCTGATCGCCCGCTCGGGCGCCAAGACCGAGGGTGACGCCGCCATCGGCTCCGACGAGCCGCTGGCCGACTGGGAGCGCGACCTGCTCGAGGGCGACAAGCCCGCCGAGGCCGCGGCCGAGGCTCCGGCTGAGGCTCCCGCCGAGGCTGCCGCTGAGGCTCCGGCCGAGGCCGCTGCCGAGGCGCCGGCCGAGACCCCCGCCGCGGAGGCTCCGGCCGCCGAGGCCACCGACGAGACCAAGGAGGCGTGAGCATGGCTATCTCCGCTGCTGACGTCAAGAAGCTCCGCGAGATCACCGGCGCGGGCATGATGGACTGCAAGAAGGCGCTCGAGGAGGCTGAGGGCGACTTCGACAAGGCCGCCGAGCTGCTCCGCATCAAGCTGGGCAAGAAGGCCGCCGAGCGCGGCGCCGAGCGCGAGACCTCGGCCGGTCTGGTCGCGAACTCCGGCGGTGCGCTGGTCGAGCTGAAGAGCGAGACCGACTTCGTCGCGAAGAACGAGGCCTTCATCACCGCCGCGCAGAAGATCGCCGAGGCCGCCGAGGCCGCCCAGGCCGCGGACACCGAGGCGCTCAAGGCCGTCGAGCTCGACGGCAAGACCGTCGCGGACGTCGTCCACGACCTCGCCGTCACCATCGGCGAGAAGATCGAGCTCGGCGAGGTCGCGTACTTCGGCGGTCAGTCGGTCGTCTACCTGCACAAGCGCGCTGCGGACCTGCCGCCGGCCGTCGGCGTCCTCGTCGAGTACGAGGGCGACAACGCGGACGCCGCTCGCGGTGCCGCGATGCAGATCGCCGCGATGAAGCCGAAGTACCTCTCCCGTGACGAGGTCCCCGCGGACGTCGTCGCCAAGGAGCGTGAGATCGGCGCCGCCATCGCTCGCGAGGAGGGCAAGCCCGAAGGTGCGATCGAGAAGATCGCCGAGGGTCGCCTGAACGGCTTCTTCAAGGACGTCGCGCTGCTCGACCAGTCCTCGGTCACCGACTCGAAGAAGACGGTCAAGGCCGTCCTCGACGAGGCCGGTGTCACCGTGAAGCGGTTCGCCCGCTTCGAGGTCGGCGCCTGAGCGACCTCCACCACGAGGCACCACCACGGACGACGGGGACAGGGATAGTCTGCCCCTGACGTTCGAACGGGAGGCCGGGCCGATGCATCAATCCACGATCATCGGTCCGGCCTTTCGCACGAGAAGGCACCGGGAGGTCCCCGGGGCGCGAGGAAGGGTGAGATGACGTACAAGCGGGTCCTGCTCAAGCTCTCCGGTGAGGTCTTCGGTGGCGGCAAGGTGGGGGTCGACCCCGACGTCGTCCAGGGCATCGCCCGCGAGATCGCCTCGGTCCAGCGCGCCGGCGTCGAGGTCGCGGTCGTGACCGGCGGCGGCAACTTCTTCCGCGGAGCCGAGCTCCAGCAGCGCGGCATGGACCGCGCGCGAGCCGACTACATGGGCATGCTCGGCATCGTGATGAACTGCCTGGCCCTCCAGGACTTCCTGGAGAAGGAGGGTGTGGAGACCCGGGTGCAGACCGCCATCACGATGGGGCAGGTCGCCGAGCCGTACATCCCGCGCCGCGCGATCCGCCACCTGGAGAAGGGGCGCGTCGTGATCTTCGGCGCCGGCGCCGGCATGCCGTACTTCTCGACCGACACGGTCGCCGCGCAGCGCGCGCTGGAGACCAAGTGCGAGGTCGTGCTGATGGGCAAGAACGGCGTCGACGGCGTCTACTCCGCCGACCCGCGGACCGACCCGACGGCCGTCAAGTACGAGTCGGTCACCTTCCAGGAAGTCCTCCAGCAGGGCCTCAAGGTGGCCGACGCCACGGCGTTCGCGCTGTGCATGGAGAACGAGCTCCCGATGATCGTGTTCGGGATGGAGCCCGAGGGCAACATCCTCAAGGTCGTCCAGGGTGAGAAGATCGGCACGCTGGTGAGCAGCGGAGACCGCACGGACAAGGAGACGCAGTGATCAACGAGACGCTCAACGAGGCCGACCAGAAGATGAGCAAGTCGGTCGAGGCGACCCGCGAGGAGTTCGCCGCGATCCGCGCGGGCCGGGCGAACCCGGCGATGTTCTCCAAGCTGGTCGCCGAGTACTACGGCACCCCGACGCCGATCCAGCAGCTGGCCTCGTTCTCCTCGCAGGACGCCCGCACGATCATCGTGACGCCGTACGACATGGGCGCGCTGGACGCGATCGAGAAGTCGATCCGCGACTCCGACCTCGGCGTGAACCCGTCCAACGACGGCAAGTCGATCCGGTGCTCGTTCCCCGAGCTCACCGAGGAGCGCCGCAAGGAGTACATCAAGGTCGCCAAGGGCAAGGCCGAGGACGGCCGCGTCAGCGTCCGCAACATCCGGCGCAACGCCAAGCAGACCCTCGACAAGCTCGAGAAGGACGGCGAGGTCGGCAAGGACGACGTCACCGGTGCCGAGAAGCGTCTGGACGGGTTGACCAAGAAGCACACCGACGAGATCGACGAGATGCTCAAGCACAAGGAAGCCGAGCTCCTCGAGGTCTGAGGTCGCGGCGATGACGAGCACAGACGCGGGCAGCCCCGCGCCCCAGAAGGACCACGGCCGCGCCGGGCGTGACCTGCCTGCGGCGATCACCTCCGCGGTGGTCCTGCTCGCGCTGATCGCCGGCACGCTGCTCTTCTACAAGTCGCTGTTCATGGTGCTCGTGGCGGCGGCTCTGGTGGTCGCCGTCTGGGAGCTGCACCGCGGGCTCGCCGCCCGGGACATCGACATCCCGGAGCAGCCGGTGATGGTCGGCGGCGTCGTGATGGTCGCGGTGGCCTACTTCTGGGGCGCGCCCGCCCTGGTCACGGCGACCGCGGTCACCGGGCTGGTGATCATGCTCTGGCTGCTGCGTCGCGGCGTGGACGGCTTCGTGAAGAACTCCACGGCAGCCGTCTTCACCGTCATCTACGTGCCGTTCCTCGGTTCGTTCGTCGGCCTGATGCTGGCCGAGGGCGGCGACTGGAAGGCCCGCGGCATCGTCGACGGCACCCTGGACGAGGGCGTCAAGGGCATCCTCACCTTCGTCCTGGTCACCATCGCCAGCGACATCGGCGGCTACATCGCCGGTGTCCTGTTCGGCAAGCACCCGATGGCGCCGGTGATCTCGCCGAAGAAGTCCTGGGAGGGCTTCGCCGGCTCGCTGGTCTTCTGCGTCGGCACCGGTGTGGCGCTGGTCGTGTGGCTCCTCGACGGCGACTGGTGGGTCGGCGTCCTGCTCGGCCTGATCGCGGTCGTGATGGCCACCCTCGGCGACCTCGTCGAGTCGGTGATGAAGCGCGACCTCGGCATCAAGGACATGAGCCACATCATCCCCGGCCACGGCGGCCTGATGGACCGGCTCGACTCGCTGCTCGCGACGATCGCGCCGATCTGGCTGCTGCTGCACTACCTCGTGTTCACCTGATTCGGACGAGGCGGAACCGAACGGCTCCCTGGGAGCGTCGGAGCACCATGAGAGTGCTCCGGATGCTGACGGTCCTCGCGCTGCTCGCCGGTCTCGCGGCCTGCGGCGACGAGCCCGGGTCCTCGTCGAAGGACGGATCCGGGGGACAGGCGTCCGCGGACCCGAGCGGCACCACCTACGTCGTCACCGGGATCACCGAGTCCGGGAAGCCGCGTCCGCCGGTCGAGGGGTCGCAGATCCGGTTCGAGTTCGCCGAGGACCGGCTGGTGATCACCGCGGGCTGCAACACGATGAGCGGCGGCTACACCTACGACGGCGGGACGCTCACCGTGGACACCCTCGCGATGACGCAGATGGCCTGCCCGACCGCGCTGATGGAGCAGGACTCGTGGCTCGCCGGCCTCTTCGAGCAGCCGGTGGAGATGGCGATCTCCGGGGACGACGCCACGATCACCGCGGGCGAGGTGGAGCTCACCCTGAAGGACCGCGAGGCCGTCGCGCCGGACGACGCGCTGGAGGGCACCCGGTGGGAGCTGGACTCGATCGCCGACGGGAGCACGGTCAGCTCCATCCCCGCCGGGGTGACAGCCTGGATCGAGCTCGCCGACGGCCAGGTGCAGCTCAACGACGGCTGCAACAACGGCCACGGGCCCGCCGTGGTCTCCGGCTCCCGGATCACGTTCGGCCCGCTGGCGGGCACGAGGATGGCGTGCCCGGAGTCCGAGGACGTTCAGCGGGCGTTCGCGACGGTGCTCGACGGGGTCACCACCTACGAGCTCGACCAGGGCACGCTGTGGATCCGGAAGGGCGACCAGGGTCTGGCCTTCCGGACGGGCTCGGCCGGCTGATTCGGAATCCCGCTCCGGCGGTGGGAGAATCGCACCCGTCATGACGGAGCCGAATGAACTGCGCATCAAGACCCTCCCGCTCGTCTTCGAGGAGCCGAAGGGTCGCGGGAAGCCGCCGCGGCACCTCGCCGACCTGACCGCCGCCGAGCGCAAGGCGCGGTTGGAGGAGCTGGGCCTCCCCGGGTTCCGGGCCAAGCAGCTCTCCACGCACTACTTCTCCCGCCTGGTCGACGACCCGGCCGAGATGACCGATCTTCCGGCCGGCACCCGCGATGCGCTCGTCGCCGGCCTGCTCCCGGACCTGATGACGCCGCTGCGGGTGATGGAGGCCGACAAGGGCACCACCCGCAAGACCCTCTGGAAGCTCTTCGACGGCGCCCTGGTGGAGTCGGTGCTGATGCGCTACCCGGGGCGCACCACCATGTGCGTGTCCAGCCAGGCCGGCTGCGGGATGGCCTGCCCGTTCTGCGCCACCGGCCAGGGCGGGCTGCAGCGGAACATGTCGACCGCGGAGATCGTCGAGCAGGTCGTCGCCGGCGCCCGGTCTCTGGCCCGCGGCGAGGTCCCCGGCGGCCCCGGGCGGGTCTCGAACGTGGTGTTCATGGGTATGGGCGAGCCGATGGCCAACTACAACGCGGTCATCGGCGCCGTACGACGCCTCACCGACCCGACGCCGGACGGGCTCGGCATGTCCGCCCGCGGCGTCACGGTGAGCACGGTCGGTCTCGTCCCGCGGATGCGGCAGCTCGCCGACGAGGGCATCCCGGTCACGCTCGCGCTGAGCCTGCACGCCCCGGACGACGAGCTGCGCAACGAGCTCGTCCCGATCAACACCCGCTTCTCGGTCGCGGAGACCGTCGAGGCCGCCTGGGACTACGCCCGGAAGACGAAGCGCCGCGTCTCGATCGAGTACGCGATGATGCGCGGCATCAACGACCAGGCCTGGCGGGCCGATCTGCTCGCCGACGTGCTGAACTCCTACGGCACCGGGCCGGAGGAGCGCCGTTGGGGCTGGGTGCACGTCAACCTGATCCCGCTGAACCCGACGCCGGGCTCGAAGTGGACCGCCTCCGACCCCGCCGACGAGCGCGAGTTCGTCCGCCGCCTCGAGGTGCACGGGATCCCGACCACCGTGCGCGACACCCGCGGCAGCGACATCGACGGCGCCTGCGGGCAGCTCGCCGCCGCCGAGTGACCCCGGAGTGACCCCCGATTGACCCCCGAGTCCTGAGGACCCCTCCGGATCAGGCCGGCGCGAGGGCCACGTTCGAGGTCGCGCAGAGGGCACCGCGCAGCTCCGGCGGGGTGGCCAGCAGCAGCTCGGTGTTCCGCGCGGCGAGCGTCCCGGTGTGCCCGGCGAGGTTCGACTGCGGGTCGTTCGCCGCGAGCTCGCGCGACAGCCCGGCCAGCGCGACCGTCGTGCTCAGGTCGCCGGCGTAGTCGGTCGCCCCGGCGTGGTCGACGACGGTGGTGAAGATCGACAATGTGTCGTCCTTGTTGTCCACCACCTCGATCAGCCGCGCCTGCTGCGGGAAGTCGATGTGCGAGGCGGTGTTGATCTCCCAGAACCCGCCCGAGCCGTCGGCACGCGGGTGCGCGGTGATCGCGTTGTTGTGGGTGTGGCCGTTGACCCAGGCGATCACCCGCGGCTGGCTGAGCAGGTACGTCGTCAGCTCGGCGCCGAGGACGCGCTGGCTCGCGTCGAGGCCGGTGAGCACCAGCGGGTTCGTCATCGTGTCGCTGGTGTGGTGGCTGAAGACCAGCACCGCCTTGCCGGTCGCCGAGGCGATCGTGGTCTTGAGCCAGTCGAACTGCGCCTTGTCGAGCGAGCCGTCGGCGTACCCGTTCGGGTTGACCGAGTCCATCACCACGAACCGGAAGCTGCCCTGGTCGAAGAAGTAGTAGGCGGTGCCCTTCGCCTTGTTCTCGGCGGTGAAACCGTGACCGACCGGGCCGGGCGTGGCCGGGGTGTTGAAGTGCTCGGCGACGACTTCCTTGCGGCTCATGGTCCTGCGCGCGGGGTCCGGCGTGACCAGGCGGGCACCCGGGAGCAGCAGCACGCTGGTGACCAGGTCCTCCAGGTCGAGCTCGGCGACCGCGTTGATCACGTCGCTCTGGCTCAGGCCCGGGGGAGCGGTGATGACCTTGAGGCCGCCGGTGCCGAGCAGGCCGAGCTGGGTGGTGTTGGCCGGGAAGTTGCCCTGGATCAGGCCGTCGTGGTTGCCGAAGCAGCTGTACCAGGGGATGTCCAGGCCCTCCGCGTCGAACGGCCGCCGGGCGGCGTCGAGCAGACCCTTGACGACCGGGAAACCGTGGTCCTTGCGGAGCTTGTCGTCCACGTGCAGCAGCGGCGTCCCCTCGGGGTGCCAGTAGTGCGTGTCGTAGTAGAGGACGTTGTTGTCCATCACGCCCTCGTAGCGGGAGTAGCTGCCGCTGTCCGGCCGGACGCCGGCCTTCCCGTCGAGGATGTCGATGTTCCAGCGGACCTCGTTCTTCTGGCAGTTGTCCGAGTTGTCCCCGGTCTCGATCATGAACGCCAGCGGGAGGTTCGTGACCGGGCCGACCCCGATGTCGTTCACCGCGCGGACCATCGCGTCGGCGACCTGGGCGCTGAGCATCTCGTGCGGGCGGTAGGAGGAGTCGAGGAGCCCGAGCTTGGCGTCGAGCGCGTTCGGGTCCTCGAACCGGTCCAGCCACTCGACCCGGGCCGGGGACTGGTGGTCGACGACGTGCACGTCGCTGAACTGCGCGAACGCCAGCAGCGGCGTACGGCAGCCGGCGCGGCCGGGCGCGGCCGCGATGCCGAGGTCGGTGCGGACGACGTGCGGCTCACCGGCCGCCTGGACCACCTTGGCGTAGCCCTTGGCGTTCGGGGTGCCGCGCTTCAGGGTGCGGGCCAGGGTGGTGCCGCCGGRGCCGGAGGACGCGACGGCGGCCTCGCTGAGCGAGCCGAGGACGGGGCTGACGGCGGCGGCACCGCCGACGACGGCGGCCGAGCGGAGGAGGTGGCGACGGGTGAGGTCCATGTCCCACCAACGACCGGACGTGGCGCCGGTCACGTCTGTTCCTACTCGTGCGTACGAAGCGGCCCCGATCGTCCGGTACGTGGCGATTCGGTGGACACCTGTCGCGCCGGGTTGCGAGGATGGCCGCCGAACCCGGAGCACCCCGGGCCCCCTGTCCCGCGTCGCCGGTGGTCATCCCGGCACGCGCCCCCGAACCGGAGGAGCACGACCATGTCCGAGGCCCAGCCCGACAAGCTCAAGCAGCTCAACCGCCTCGAGTCGCTCAGCGACGCCGACCTCAAGGCGGTCGTCGCCGCCGGCCGGCACGTCCACCTGCCCGCCGACTGGTCGCTGATCTGGGAGAAGACCCCGGCCGACAAGGCGTACCTGATCATCGACGGCGAGGTCTCGGTACGCCGCAACGGCCAGGAGATCGCCCGACTCGGCGCCGGCGACGTCATCGGCGAGCTGGCCATCGTCAACCACAAGCTGCGCAACGCCAGCGTGGTCAGCCTGACCCCGCTCGAGGTCATCCACTTCACCCGCGAGGCGCTCACCGAGCTCCTGGACTCGGTGCCGGCGTTCGGCGAGGCGATCCGTGCCACCGCCGCCGACCGGTTGGACTCCGACGGCGCGAGCTGAGCCCGGCGTGACCGACCCGCTCGACCCGCAGGAGGTCGTCGAGCTCCTGGAGCAGAAGCTTCTCGGCGGCCCGCCGACGCTGACCGGCCAGCAGCTCGCCGACGAGGTCGGCGTCAGCATCGAGGTCGCCCGGCTGCGCTGGCGCTCGCTCGGGTTCACCGCGGTCGCCGACGASGAGGTCGCCTTCACCCCAGCGGACCTGGAGGCGCTCCGGCTGACCCAGCGGATGCACGAGCTCGGCCTGATCTCGGTCGAGGACGAGGCGGCGCTGATCCGGACCCTGGGCCGCAGCTTCGCCCGGCTCGCCGAGTGGCAGCTCGCGATGCTCGGCAGCACCGTCGACCCGAGCGTTCTCGGCGCCGAGGAGCTCGACGCCGTGGTCGACGAGATCATCCCGCTGATCGACCAGGTCCAGGGCTACGTCTGGCGCCGGCACATCCTCGGCGCCGCGTCCCGGGCGCTGCTGGCCCCGCCGGTCGAGGACGAGGACGGCGTCAACGCCGCGATCGGGTTCGCCGACATCGTCGGCTACACCCGGCAGACGCGATCACTCTCGCAGGAGGAGCTCGCCGCCCTCGTGGAGGGGTTCGAGGCCCGCGCCCTGGCGATCATCACCGCGCACCACGGCCGGATCATCAAGACGATCGGTGACGAGATCCTGTTCGCCGCGGACTCGGCCGCCGACGCCGCGCGGATCGCGCTCGAGCTGGTCGAGGGACACCGGGAGGACGAGGACTTCCCGGAGCTGCGCGTCGGCGTGGCGTGGGGGCCGGTCCTCCACCGGCTGGGCGACGTCTTCGGGCCGACCGTGAACCTCGCGTCCCGGCTCACCTCGGTGGCCCGCCCCGGCCGGGTACTCATCGACAAGGAGCTCGCCGAGGCCGTCGAGGGCGACCCCGACTTCAAGCTGCGCCGGATGCGGCGGGTCTCGGTCAAGGGCTACCGCAGGCTGGAGCCGTGGGTGCTGCGCCGGCCGCTCGACGAGGACGAGCTACCGCCCGTCGCCGCCCAGATCTACGAGAAGGGGCAGGACCTCCTCCGGGTCGTCGACGAGATGCAGGCGCGCCCCGAACGCGCGGCCGGTGCCGAGAGCCCCGAGTAGGCCGTCCACCGGCAGCGTGCGCGTCCAGTGCTCGCGGCCGACCAGCACCATCGGGATCACCTGGGTGGCGTCGGCGTAGTAGTTCTCGCACGCCGCCTGGAAGATCTCCTGGACCGTGCCCGCGGCACCGGGCAGGAACACCAGGCCGCGGCGGCAGATCCGCAGCAGCACCTCCTCGCGGAGCGCGTTGCTGAAGTACTTGGCCACCGCGGTCGCGAACGCGTTCGGCGGCTCGTGCCCGTAGAACCACGTCGGGATGCCGAGCGACTCCGCGCCGTCCGGCCAGCGCTCGCGGACCTCGAACGCCGCCCCGGCCCAGGCGTCGATGCCGTCGTGGAAGTCGGCGGCGCCGGCGATCACGCCGAGGGCGCCGTCCAGGTCGCGATCACCGAGCCACGCACCGAGGTTGGCGGCCTCCATGGCGCCCGGGCCGCCGCCGGTCGCCACCGTGAAGTGCCGCGCGAGATCCCGGCCGAGCAGCGCGGCCGACCGGTACGCGGCGTCGTCGCGGCGCAGCGCGTGCCCGCCGAGGACGCCGACCAGGTGGCGGCCGTCGGCGAACTCGGCCAGCGCGTCGTCGACCGCGTGGTCGTGCAGCGCCGAGGCCAGGGTGCGGTCCATCGTCCGCGGCCCGCGGGACCAGGCGTAGGCGCGGGCGTCGGGGGTGCCGGCGTACCCGCCGGGCAGGCCGTCGTACAGGTCGGCGGGGGTGTAGAGCGTCGGCCGGTACGGGTCGAACGGCAGGTCCGGGACCGCGGGGAAGACCAGCCCGCCCCGGGCCTCGACGTCGGGCTCGCTGCCCGGGCCGGACGCGGGGAACCGGCAGCCCAGGAAGACCGCGCCCGCGACCCGGATCCGGGCGAGCACGTCGCCGCGCGCGCTCAGGTCGACCGCCTGCAGGTGGCACCGTCGCAGCGACCGGCCGCCTGCGGCGACGAGGGCGTCGAAGGCGGCCAGGGACTCGATCTCGCGCAGGTCCACGGCCCGAACCTAGGGCATCCGAAGCCCGGAACCGCGCGTCTCGCGGCCACGTGACGTTCATCGACACGCAGGCTCCGCCTTGCCGCCCGTTCCGGGGCGGTTCCTACCGTCGAGACATGGACCCAGGAGTGCGCGCAGGAACGGGCCCGGGAACGGGCCCGGGAACGGGTACCGGCCTGCGCGGCGCTGCCGAAGGACTCCGTGTCCTGGTCGTCACCGAGTCCTTCCTGCCGCAGGTCAACGGCGTCACCCACTCCGTACGCCGCGTGCTCGACCACCTCGCCGCGGAAGGTCACACCGCGCAGGTGGTCGCGCCGAGCGGACCCGCCGAGTACGCGGGCTTCCCGGTCGTCCGCTCGTCGTCGGTCGGGATGCCGACCTACCGCGACTTCCGGGTCGGGCTCCCGTCGCGGCACGCGCTGCGACGGCTCGTGCGCGACTTCGCTCCCGACGTCGTCCACCTCGCCTCGCCGGCGCTGCTGGGGCACGCGGCCGGCCGGGCCGCCCGGCAGGCCGGCGTACCGGTCGTCGCCGTCTACCAGACCGACCTGATCGGCTTCGCCGCGCGCTACCCGTTCCCGGGCGGCGTTCCCGCGATGCGACGGCTGACGCGGAGCATCCACCTCCCGGCCACCCTGACCCTGGTGCCGTCCAGCGTCAGCCGGGCCCAGCTCGCCGGCCTCGGCGTGACCCGGCAGGCGCTGTGGCCGCGGGGTGTGGACGTCGGCCAGTTCCACCCGGCGCACCGCACCGCCGAGCTCCGCGCCGCGGTCGGGGCGCTGCCCGACGAGGTCCTGGTCGGCTACGTCGGCCGGCTCGCCGGCGAGAAGGAGCTCGACCTGCTCGCCCAGGTCCAGCACCTGCCCGGCCAGCGGCTGGTCCTCGTCGGCGGCGGCCCGGAGGAGGCCCGGTTGCGGGCGCTGCTGCCGGAGGCGCGGTTCCTCGGCGTCCGGCACGGGGCGGACCTCGGGCGGATCGTGGCCTCGCTCGACGTGTTCGTCCACACCGGCAGCACCGAGACGTTCTGCCAGTCCGCGCAGGAGGCGCTGGCGTCCGGGGTCCCGGTCGTCGCCGCCGACGCCGGCGGCCTGCGCGACCTGGTCGTGCCCGGCGTCAACGGGCTGCTCTTCGAGCCGGGCAACGCCTGCGACCTCTACGGCCACCTCGAGGCGCTGGTCGCGGACCCCGCGGCCCGGCACCGGATGGGGCTGGCCGCCCACGCCGGCGTGCGGGACCGCTCCTGGCACGCCGTCAACGTCGCACTGACCGACCACTACCGGTCGGTGATCGGATCGTCGACCCGCACCAGGAGGAGAACCCGATGAGCACCCACCGTCCTGTCCTCTCCGTGATCGGCACCGGCTACCTGGGCGCGACCCATGCCGCCGGCCTGGCCGAGCTGGGCTTCGAGGTGATCGGCCTCGACCGCGACCCGTCCCGGATCGACTCCCTGTCCCGCGGGATCGTGCCGTTCCACGAACCGGGCCTGGCCGAGATGCTGCAGGGGCACGTCGCCTCGGGCCGGCTGCGCTTCACCACCGAGGTCGCCGACGTCGCACACGCGCAGGTCCACTTCGTCTGTGTCGGGACACCCCAGGGCGCCGACGGGTCCGCCGACCTGAGCCAGGTGATCGGCGCCGTCGAGGCGCTGGTCCCGCTGCTGCGCCTCGACTCGCTGGTGGTCGGGAAGTCGACCGTCCCGGTCGGTACCGCCGCGGCGCTGCGGTCGAGGATCGAGGAGATCAGCGCGCCGGGGGTCACGGTCGAGCTGGCCTGGAACCCGGAGTTCCTCCGCGAGGGGCACGCCGTCGAGGACACCTTGGCGCCGAACCGGATCGTGCTGGGCGTCCCCGGGCCGCGCGCCGAGGCGCTGCTGCGGGAGGTCTACGCCGAGGCGATCGCGGCCGGCGTCCCGGTCGTCGTGACCGACCTGCCGACCGCCGAGCTGATCAAGCAGGCGGCGAACTCGTTCCTCGCCACCAAGATCTCCTTCGTCAACGCGATGGCCGAGGTCTGCGAGGCGAGCGGGGCGGACGTCACCGCGCTCGCGGACGCGCTCGGGCACGACGAGCGGATCGGCCGCCGTTTCCTCGACTCCGGGCTCGGGTTCGGCGGCGGCTGCCTGCCGAAGGACCTGCGGGCCCTGGTGGCCCGGGCCGAGCAGCTCGGCTGCGGGAAGAGCGTGGCCTTCCTGCGCGACGTCGACGCGATCAACCTGCGCCGCCGTGACCGGGTCCTGGCGATGGCGCAGCGCGAGGTCGGCGCCTTCGACGGCGTCCGGATCGCGGTCCTCGGGGCGTCGTTCAAGCCGGGGTCCGACGACGTCCGGGACAGCCCGGCCGTCGACGTGATGAACCGGCTGCGTCGCGCGGGCGCCCGGGTGACGGCGTACGACCCGGCGGCGGTGCTCACCGGGCGTGCCGCGGCCCCCGGGGTGCGGTTCGCCGCGAACCCGCTGGTCGCCTGCCGCAAGGCCGACCTGGTGCTGCACCTGACCGAGTGGCCGGAGTTCCGCGCGCTCGACCCGGAGGAGGTCGGTCAGGCGGTACGGCGCCGGGTGCTCATCGACGCGCGCAACGCCCTGGACGTGGACGCCTGGACGGCGGCCGGGTGGGCGGTCCGCGCCCCGGGCCGGCACCTGGCGGCACCGGCCCGGGCGGGAAGCCTCGTCTGACGGCCGCCTCAGCAGGCGAGCACGACCAGGTCGGCGAACAGCTCGTGCTCGTCGACCGCCAGGCCGCGCCGGGCGAACCAGGTGCAGACGTTGTGGCAGTCGCGGAGCAGGAAGTCCGCGCCCTGGGGATTGGCGACCAGGTCGACGACCTGCGGGAGGTCGATCACCACGAGCCGCTCGCCGGCCGCGAGGATGTTGTACGGCGACAGGTCGCCGTGCGCGAACCCGTGCGTCGCCATCGCCCGCATCGCCTCCCGGAGTTGCTCGAACCAGGCCGCCAGCAGCCGCGGTTCCGGCCGGGTGGTCGCGAGCCGCGGTGCCGGTGCGCCGTCCACGGTCACCAGCTCCATCAGGATCTCGGTGCCGTCGATCTGCACCGGGTAGGGGACCGGCACGCCTGCGGTCCAGCAGCGCTGCAGCGACTCCCACTCGGCCCAGGCCCACTGGCCGGCGGCGACCTCGCGGCCGAACGCGGACTTCTTGGCCACGGCCCGCGTGGTCCGGGAGTTCCGGGTCCGGCGGCCCTCGGTGTAGTCGGCGGTGCGGTGGAAGGTGCGGTGCTCGGCACCGCGGTAGCGCTTCGCGGCGAGCACCACCTGGTCCCCGGTCCCGGGGACCGCCCGTTCGAGGAGGTGGACGTCCGCCTCCTTGCCGGTCTTGAGGACGCCGAGGTCGGTCTCGACCGCGGCCCGGTCGGTGACCAGCCAGTCCGGGACCGGCTGCGGTCCCCGCATCAGCGGTTCGAGGTCCCAGTAGCGGGTGAAGCGCTGGTCGTCGCCGGGTTCGTCGAGGGCGTCCCAGGCGCAGGTGAAGGCGGGATCGAGCTGCGCGTCGAGCTCTGCGTCGAGCTCTGCGTCGAGCTCAGGGGTGAAGAGGTCGGCCGGCTCAGCGGCCGCAGGGGTGTTCCCTGCTGAAGTCATCGTGGCTCCGAAGAAGTGAGAAGGGGTGGCGGGACGAGTGCACGCCGACGACAGCGATCTGCATGTCACCTCTCCTCTCTCCGGAGCCCGACGACCGGGCTCGACCGGTCCACCTTCACCGAGGGGGCCGGGGCGGGGCAACAGGTTTTACGGGTGCAGGATCCGCGCGAGCTCTTCGACGCCGTCGACCAGCCGGGTGCCGGGGCGGGCCCAGGAGGCGTTCGCGTCGACCGGGTGCACCGGGATCCCGGCGGGGAGCATCCCCGCGGCGACGAGCTCCGCGGCCAGGGCGGCGGAGCCGTCCCGGTCGTAGCCGCACGGCGCGACCACCACCAGGTCGGGCGCGGCAGCGTGGACGTCCTCCCAGGTCACCCGCCGGGACTTCTGGCCCGGGGTGCCGAGCAGCGGTTCGCCGCCGGCGAGCACGATCATCTCCGGGGTCCAGTGGCCCGGCGCGAACGGCGGGTCGGTCCACTCCAGGAACATCACCCGCGGGCGCGGCCCACCGGCGATCCGGCCGGCGATCCGGGAGCTCACGGCGTCCAGCCGGGCGCGCTCGGCGGCGACCAGCGCGGCAGCCTCCGCCGAGCGCCCGGTGGCGGCACCGAGGGTCTCGATCGAGGCGAAGACCTCGTCGAGGGTGTGCGGGTCGATGGTCAGCACCTCGGCCGTGCAGCCGAGGTGGGCGAGCGCGTCGTCGACCACGGAGACGTCGACCGCGCACACCGCGCAGAGGTCCTGCGTCACGACCAGGTCCGCGTCCAGGTCGGCCAGCGCGCCCTCGTCGAGGTGGTACAGGTCCTCGCCGCGCGCCATCGCGCCGACGACGTACGCGTCGATCTCCGCGGGCGTCAGCCCCTCCGGCATCGCCGACGTCGAGACGATCGTCCGGGTCCGCGCCTCGGCCGGGAAGTCGCACTCGAAGGTCACTCCGACGACGTCGGCGCCGGCACCGATCGCGAACAGGATCTCGGTGGTCGACGGGAGCAGGCTGACGATGCGCACACGCCGACTCTATGGTGGGCACATGACCTCCGAAGAGTCCGTGCTGGCGTCAGTACCGAAGCAGCTCTACATCGGCGGCGAGTGGCGCGACGCCACCGGCGGAGCGACGTTCGAGGTCGAGGACCCGGCCACCGGCAAGACCCTCTGCAGCGTCGCGGACGCGTCGCCCGAGGACGCCGTCGCCGCGCTCGACGCGGCCGTCGCCGCGCAGGCCGGCTGGGCCGCGACGCCGCCCAACGAGCGCTCCGAGATCCTGCACCGCGCCTTCCTCGCCCTGGGCGAGCGGTCCGAGGAGCTCGCGCTGCTGATGACCCTGGAGATGGGCAAGGCGGTCGCGGAGTCGAAGGGCGAGATCGCGTACGCCGCCGAGTTCTTCCGCTGGTTCTCCGGCGAGGCGCTGCGCCTGGACGGCTACTACAAGACCACCGGCAACGGGCAGAGCCGGGTCCTGGTGATGCGCCAGCCGGTCGGCCCGTGCTACTTCATCACGCCCTGGAACTTCCCGAACGCGATGGGCACCCGGAAGATCGGGCCTGCGATCGCGGCCGGTTGCACGATGGTGGTCAAGCCGGCCCACCAGACGCCGCTGTCGATGCTCGCGCTGGCGAAGGTGCTGGCGGAGTGCGGCCTGCCGCCGGGCGTCCTGAACGTGATCACCGCGATGCGCTCCGGCGAGGTCTCGGCCCCGATCATCGGCGACCCGCGGCTGCGCAAGCTGAGCTTCACCGGGTCCACCCAGATCGGCAAGAAGCTGATCGCGCAGGCGGCCGACCAGGTCCTGCGGGTCTCGATGGAGCTCGGCGGCAACGCGCCGTTCCTGGTCTTCGCCGACGCCGACCTCGACGCCGCCGTCGAGGGCGCGATGCTGGCGAAGATGCGGAACATGGGGGAGGCCTGCACGTCGGCCAACCGGTTCCACGTGCACGAGTCGGTGGCCGAGGAGTTCGCGGCCAAGCTCGCCGCCCGGATGGGCGCGCTCACCGTCGGCCGCGGCACCGAGGACGGCACCGACGTCGGGCCGCTGATCGACGAGACCCAGCAGGGCAAGGTCGCCGAGCTGGTCGAGGACGCGGTCGCCAAGGGCGCTACCGCGATCACCGGCGGGACGAAGGGCGAGGGAGACGGGTACTTCTACACCCCGACCGTGCTGACCGGCGTGACCCCGGACGCCAAGGTGCTGGTCGAGGAGATCTTCGGCCCGGTCGCCCCGATCGCGACCTTCGGCACCGACGAGGAGGCGATCGCCGCCGCCAACCGGACCGAGTACGGACTGGTCGCCTACGTCTACACCCGTGACCTGTCCCGGGCCTTCCGCGTCTGCGAGGCGCTGGAGACCGGGATGATCGGGCTCAACCAGGGCATCGTCTCCAACGCCGGCGCCCCGTTCGGCGGCGTCAAGCAGTCCGGCACCGGCCGCGAGGGCGGCAACGAGGGGATCGCGGAGTACCTGGACACCAAGTACGTCGCGATCAACGTCTGAGCGACCCGGCCGTCAGGCCGCCGACATCGTCGGCGCGGCGGCGAGCGCACGGCCCATCACGGCCCGCGCGTCGGCGTAGCCCGGGTCGACGGCGAGCGCCGCGGCCGCGTGCTGGACCGCCTCGCCCGGCCTCCCAGCGTGCACCAGCAGGTCGGCCAGCCGGACCCGGAGGGAGAGGTTCTCGGGCAGGGCCGCGACGGCGGCCTCCACGCTGGCCAGCAGGCGGTCGTCCACGTATGTCTCCCCGGGTGTCGGATCAGGTGATCGCCGTCACATCGGCCGTCCCGGCGACGACCTGAGCGGTCCGCGGGGAAACCACCCCACCGAGTCTTGTCGTGCCGGGGAAGCGCGCCTAGCGTCGAGGGGAGTGCTGCGGGGCGGGCGACCCGGTTTCGGGGGAAACCGACAGAAGGTGCGACATGGCAGCGGACAGCAACAAGCAGGTGGCCAAGGACGGGTACGCGGCGTTCATCGCCCTCGACGCCGAGGGCGCGATGAAGGACATGTCCGACGCGATCGAGTGGGTCGTCAGCGGCGACAGCGCGATCAGCGGGACCTACCGCGGCAAGGAAGAGGTCGGCGGCTTCTGGATGAAGATCGTCGAGAAGGGCTTCCAGACGTCCCCGAAGGAATTCCTCGCGGACGGCGACAAGGTCGTGGTGCTCACCGAGACGACGATCGACGGCGAGAAGGTCGACACCGTCGACGTCCTGGACTTCGACGGGGACGGCCGGCTGGCGCGGTTCCAGGCGTACGGGGGTGAAGCGCTGCTGAACCGGGCCTTCCCGCGCTGACGGGCGGGCCCGGGCCTGGGAGGATGGTGCCGTGACTTCTCCCCGACGCGACGTGGTGATCCTCGGCTCGACCGGTTCCATCGGCACCCAGGCGCTCGACGTCGTCCGCGCCAACCCCGACCGCTTCCGGGTGGTCGGGCTGACCGCGGGCGGATCCCACCGCGCCCTGTACGACGACCAGGTGGACGAGTTCGCCGCGACGTACCCGGGGTTGTTCAGCGGGCTCGGCCAGGAGGCCTCGATCGAGGCGGCCGCCGTCGAGGCCGACGTCGTGCTCAACGGCATCACCGGAGCGGTCGGCCTGCGTCCGACGCTGGCCGCACTGGAGGCGGGGAACACCCTGGCGCTGGCCAACAAGGAGTCCCTGATCATGGGCGGCTCGGTGGTGACCTCGCGTGCCCGGCCGGGCCAGATCGTGCCCGTGGACAGCGAGCACAGCGCGCTCGCCCAGTGCCTGCGCTCCGGCTCGGCCGGCGAGGTCCGCAAGCTGGTCCTCACCGCCAGCGGCGGGCCGTTCCGCGGCCGGACCCGCGACCAGCTCGCCGCGGTCACCCTCCCGGAAGCCCTCGCGCACCCGACGTGGGACATGGGCCCGGTGGTGACGATCAACTCCGCGACCCTGGTCAACAAAGGCCTGGAGGTGATCGAGGCGCACCTGCTCTTCGACATCCCGTTCGACCGGATCGAGGTCGTGGTGCACCCGACCTCGGTGGTGCACTCGATGGTGCAGTTCACCGACGGGTCGACCATCGCGCAGGCCTCGCCGCCGACGATGCTGATCCCGATCGCGCTCGGGCTGGCCTGGCCGGACCGGCTCGACGACGTCGCGCCGGCCGTCGACTGGACCACGGCGCAGACCTGGGAGTTCTTCCCGCTCGACGACGACGCGTTCCCGTCGGTCCGGCTGGCCCGCGAGTCCGGCACCCGCGGCGGCACCGCGCCGGCGGTCTACAACGCCGCGAACGAGGTGTGCGTGGCCGCGTTCCGCGACGGCCGGCTGCCGTTCACCGGGATCGTCGACACGATCGCCGACACGCTCACCAACCACGACGTAGGCTCGACGCCGACCGATCTCTCCCTCGACGACGTGCTGGCGGCGGACGCCTGGGCACGCGACGAGGCCGCCCGCCTGCTGGAGAAGCGCCGATGACCCCTCTGCTCTACACCGTCGGTGTCGCGGCGATCATGCTCGGCCTCGCGATCTCGATCGGGCTGCACGAGTGCGGGCACATGGTCCCGGCGCGCAAGTTCGGCGTCCGGGTGCCCCAGTTCTTCGTCGGGTTCGGCCGCACCGTCTGGTCGAAGCACCGCAACGGCACCGAGTACGGCCTCAAGGCCTTCCCGCTCGGCGGCTTCGTGAAGCTGATCGGGATGTTCCCGCCGCACGACGAGCGGGCCGACAAGGCCGGCAAGGAGACCGGGTTCGGCCGTCTGGTCGCCGACGCGCGCGCCGCCGAGGCCGAGCTGCTCATCCCGGGCGACGAGGACCGGATGTTCTACAAGCTGCCGTGGCAGAAGAAGGTCATCGTGATGGCCGGCGGCCCGACGGTGAACCTGATGATCGCGTTCGTCCTCTTCGGGGCGGTCTTCTGGTTCCACGGCGTCCCGGAGACCACCACCACGGTGAAGTCGGTGGCCGACTGCGTCGTCGCCGTACGCGTCGACGAGCCGACCCCGCGGTGCACCGACGCCGACCCGGCCGCGCCGGCCAAGGTCGCCGGCATCGCGGCGGGGGACCAGGTCGTCGCGTTCGACGGCACCGAGATCACCTCCTACGCCCAGCTGCAGAAGCTGATCCGCGCCAACGGCGCCGGCACCGCCGACATCACGGTGCTGCGCGACGGCCAGGAGAAGGTGCTGACCGCGACGACCGCCGTCAACGAGCTGCCCTCCCTGAAGAACCAGGAGGACTCCGTCAAGGTCGGCTACCTCGGCATCACCCCGACCCAGGAGAACGTCTCGAAGGGTCCGCTCTTCACGCTCGGCCAGATGGGCGGCTACACCGTCGACACGGTCAAGGCCCTCGGCAACCTGCCGGTCAAGCTGTGGGGCGTCGGGAAGGCCGCGCTCGGCCTCGAGCAGCGCGACCCGGAGAGCCCGATGAGCGTCGTCGGCGTCAGCCGGGTGGCCGGTGAGGCGGCGTCGAACGACGGGGTCGGGTTCGGCGACAAGGCCGCGTTCGTCCTCAGCCTGCTCGCCGGGGTCAACCTGTTCCTCGGCATGTTCAACTTCGTGCCGCTGCTGCCCCTGGACGGCGGCCACATCGCCGGTGCGCTGTACGAGGCGATGCGGCGGGCCTGGGCGCGGCTGCGCGGCCAGCCCGACCCGGGCTACTTCGACGTCGCCCGGCTGCTCCCGGTGGCGTACGTCGTGGCCGGGCTGCTCCTCGTCATGACGGTCGTCCTGGTGTACGCCGACATCGTCGCTCCCGTGGCGTAGGCGTCGTGCGGGATCGTGAGGCCCGGGCCGATAGCCTGGGTCCATGACCTCGATCTCCCTCGGCATGCCCGAGGCCCCGCCGCCGGTGCTCGCCCCGCGTCGTCCGACGCGTCAGATCCGCGTCGGCAAGGTCGGGGTCGGCAGCGAGTCGCCGGTCTCGGTGCAGTCGATGACCACCACGCTCACCTCGGACGTGAACACCACGCTCCAGCAGATCGCCGAGCTCACCGCCGCCGGGTGCGACATCGTCCGGGTCGCCTGCCCGTCCCAGGACGACGCCGAGGCGCTGCCGGAGATCGCGAAGCACTCGCAGATCCCGGTGATCGCGGACATCCACTTCCAGCCGAAGTACGTCTTCGCCGCCATCGAGGCCGGTTGTGCCGCGGTCCGGGTGAACCCGGGCAACATCAAGAAGTTCGACGACCAGATCAAGGAGATCGCCGCGGCCGCGAAGGACCACGGCACCTCGATCCGGATCGGCGTCAACGCCGGCTCGCTGGACCCGCGGCTGCTCGCCAAGTACGGCAAGGCGACGCCCGAGGCGCTGGTCGAGTCCGCGAAGTGGGAGGCGTCCCTCTTCGAGGAGCACGGCTTCCGCGACTTCAAGATCTCGGTGAAGCACAACGACCCGGTCGTCATGGTCCGCGCCTACGAGCTGCTCGCCGAGGAGGGCGACTGGCCGCTGCACCTCGGGGTCACCGAGGCCGGGCCGGCGTTCCAGGGCACCATCAAGTCCGCGACCGCCTTCGGCGCGCTGCTCTCCCGCGGCATCGGCGACACGATCCGGGTCTCGCTGTCGGCCCCGCCGGTGGAGGAGGTCAAGGTCGGCATCCAGATCCTGCAGTCGCTGAACCTGCGGCCGCGCAAGCTGGAGATCGTCTCGTGCCCGTCCTGCGGCCGGGCCCAGGTCGACGTCTACACCCTCGCCGAGCGGGTCACCGCCGGGCTGGAGGGGATGGAGGTCCCGCTCCGGGTGGCCGTGATGGGCTGCGTCGTGAACGGCCCCGGCGAGGCCCGCGAGGCCGACCTCGGTGTCGCCTCCGGCAACGGCAAGGGTCAGATCTTCGTCAAGGGCGAGGTCATCAAGACGGTGCCCGAGTCGCAGATCGTGGAGACCCTGATCGAGGAGGCCATGCGCCTGGCCGAGGAGATGGAGCCGGTCGAGGGCGCCGCCGCCGAGGTCACGGTCAGCTGACGCCGCCGGGCACGTCCGTCGGGTCGGGCTCGGGGGCCGGCTGACCCACCTGGCCCTCCTGGGCCCGGATCGCGGCGACGATCACCTGCAACGCCTGCTCGCTGGCCTGCCACGCCTGGCTGTCCTGGGCGAGCTGGTCCAGGTCGGCCAGCGCGGCCTTGACGGCCGCGGGGTCGTCGAGGTCGACCCGTGCCATCTCGCCCCAGCCGGCGGCCAGGTCCGCGTCGGCCGCCGCGGCGTTCGCGCGCAGCTGCTTGACGGCCTGGTTCACCTGCCCCTTGCCCGCCGGCCTCACGAGCTTCCCGTTCTCGTCGCGGGTCGGTCTCGGCAGCGGGTCGGTCAGGTAGAGCTCGACCGAGGGCTCGACCTGCCGCAGCTGGCGGGTCATGTCGTAGGGCTGCAGCTTCTGGGTGAACTGCCGCAGCGCGCTGATCGCCCGTACCTGGGTCTCGATCGTCTGCTGGCACTTCTTCGTGGTCGCCGCCGTCTCGTAGTAGTCGATCGTGGCGATGATCGAGGTCCAGCGCGACGCCAGGGCGGACGGGTCGGTCTCCCCGTCCAGGCCGAGGACGGTCTGGGCGACGTCGTGCCACTGGGCGCGGCAGACCTTCTGGAGGTCGGCCGTCGAGGCCGCCTTCGCCGGAGCCGTGTCGGCACCGCAGCCGGTCGTCGCCAGCCCGAGGAGGACCGTCAGTGCCAGCGCCGGGCCCGCGACTGGGGCGGGTGCGAACCACCGGGACAGACGAGACATGGCGCAACGGTAGCCGCCACGGCGCCCGCCCGAGGGCAGGTCGCCGGAGTCGGGACCGGGCCTGTCGGGAGCACCGCGGGAACCTTTAGAGTCGCAGCGTGCTCACTTCCGCCGACCGGTACGCCGAGGCCCCCGGGCCGCGCTCGGCCGGGGTGCGCGTGCTCGGGCCGGCGGACCTGCCGGCCGCGCTGGAGGTGATGGCGGTCGACCCGGTCACCAACGTGTTCGCGGAGTACCGCAGCCGGATCACCCAGCTCGACCAGCGCTGGCTCGGCGGCCAGATGTGGGGCTACGTCGAGGACGGCGAGCTGCTCTCGCTCTGCCACGTCGGCGCCAACCTGGTCCCGGTGCAGGCCGGCCGCGAGGCGTGCGCCGCGTTCGCCCGGCGTGCGCTGGCGCAGCGGCGTACGAGCTCGACGATCGTCGGCCCGCGCGAGGCGGTCGAGATGCTCTGGGCCGACCTCGAGCCCGAGTGGGGCCGGCCGCGGGACGAGCGCTGGGACCAGCCGCACCTGGTGATCAGCGGCAAGCCGGCGGTCGAGCCGGACCCGCTGGTACGACGGACCACCACCGCGGAGACCGACCTGCTCTACCCGGCCTGCGTGGCGATGTACACCGAGGAGGTCGGCGTCTCGCCGGAGGCCGACGGCGGCCGCAACCTCTACCGGGCCCGGGTCTCCCAGCTGGTCAACCGCGGCTGGTCGTTCTCCCGGGTGGAGGACGGCAAGGTGGTCTTCAAGGCCGAGGTCGCCTGCGCGACCCCGACGGCCTGCCAGGTCCAGGGCGTGTACGTCGACCCGGCGCGGCGAGGCGAGGGTTTGTGCACCCGGGGCATGGCGGCGGTGGTCGAGTTCGCTCGGCGGGAGATCGCGCCGAACGTCGCGCTGTACGTGAACGCGCACAACACCGGTGCCCGGACGGCGTACGAGCGGGTGGGCTTCGAGCAGACCGGCACCTTCTCGACGCTGATGTTCTGAGGGTTCGGTACCTCCCCGTACGCTCGGCCGCATGACCGCACCCCTGCGTCGCGACGCCAAGATCGTCGTCGGAGCCTTCCTCGTCTCCGGCACCGTCCACCTGGTCAAGCCGGAGGTCTTCGAGCCGCTGATGCCGTCCTGGGTGCCCGCGCACCGCGAGGTCGTCCTCGGCTCGGGCGTCGCCGAGATCGTCTGCGCGCTCGGCATGCTGGTGCCGCGGACCCGCCGGATCGCCGGCCTCGCCAGCGCGGCGCTGCTGGTCGGGGTCTACCCGGGCAACGTGAAGATGGCCGTCGACGCGTCGAAGACCCGGAACACTCCGTTCAAGGTCGCGGCGTTCGCGCGGCTCCCACTCCAGGTCCCGATGATCCGGGGAGCGCTGCGCGCCGGTCGCTGACCCGGCCTCAGGACTTCGGCGTGCAGGTGCCCTGCGGGGCGGCGAGCGACGCTGCCGGCGGTGCCGCGATCTGGGGGTTCGTACCGAGCCGGCTCAGCACGGACCGGGCGCTCATCTGCGGGAGCAGGTCGGAGACCGCCTTCGGCAGGCCGGCGTCACCGAGCGCGTCCGCGACCGCCTTGCCGTCGACGGTGAAGCCGGCCGGGGACCCGTCGGCCGCGACCAGCAGCGTGATCGGCACGTCGGTCTCGCTCGCGGCGGTGGCGGCGGCGTCGACCTCGTCGAGGCTGAAACCGAGCGCCTGCAACGCGGTCAGCCCGGAGATCGTCCCCGGCACGGACATCGGCTTGCCGGTGCTCGCGGGGTCCTCCGCGACCCGGGCGCCCTGCAGGACGAGCACCGCGCCGGGCAGCGGCGACTGACCGCTGCTGTCGCGCTCGAGCTCGCTCGCGGTGACCGGGATCCAGCAGTGCGCGGCGGCGCCCGTCGTCTGCATCACGAAGGCACTGTTGTCGGGGGTGCGGATCACGGACAGCACCTGGGTGCTCGACTTCCCGGTCTTCGGGTCGACGAGCCGGGTCTTCCGCTCGACCGACGAGCCGTCCGGGCCGATCGTGTACCCGCCGCGCTCCACGAGGGCGCCGCGCGGGCCGAGGTCGACCTGCGTCCGGAACGTGCCGACCCGGCCCCTGCCGCCGGTGAGGATGCTCTTCGCCTGCGCCCACGCACCCGGGGTCGCGGTCGCCGAGGAGGAGGGGCTGCCGCTCGGGGCCGGGTCGGCCTTCTCGCCCGGGGACGAGCCGCAGCCGGCGAGGACGAGGAGGGCCAGGGAGCCGATCAGGACGCGCTTCACGCGGCGATGGTGCCACGCGGCGCCAAGCCCGTGGCACGGCGACCTCGGGGAATCCGCTTCGCGGCCGGCCGCACCTCACGGCTAGCCTTCACCCCATGATCCTGCGGATGTCGACCCTGTTCGTGCGCACCCTCCGGGACGACCCGGCGGACGCCGAGGTGCCGAGCCACAAGCTGCTGGTGCGGGCCGGGTACGTCCGCCGCGCCGCGCCGGGCATCTACACCTGGCTGCCGCTCGGGCTGCGGGTGCTGCGCAACGTCGAGGGCATCATCCGCGAGGAGATGGACGCGATGGGCGCCCAGGAGCTGCTGTTCCCGGCGATCCTGCCGCGCGAGCCCTACGAGGCGACCGGCCGCTGGACCGAGTACGGCGACGGCATCTTCCGGCTCAAGGACCGCAAGGACGGCGACTACCTCCTCGGCCCGACGCACGAGGAGATGTTCACCCTGGTGGTGAAGGACCTGTACTCGTCGTACAAGGACCTGCCGGTCTGGCTCTACCAGATCCAGAACAAGTACCGCGACGAGGCGCGTCCGCGGGCGGGCATCCTCCGCGGGCGCGAGTTCGTGATGAAGGACTCCTACTCCTTCGACACCACCGACGAGGGCCTGGACCGCTCGTACGCCGCGCACCGCGAGGCCTACATCAAGACCTTCGACCGGCTCGGCTTCGACTACGTGATCGTCAAGGCGACGGCGGGTGCGATGGGTGGCTCGAAGTCCGAGGAGTTCCTCGCCAAGGCCGAGGTCGGCGAGGACACCTACGTGCGCTGCACGAACTGCGACTACGCGGCGAACGTCGAGGCCGTCGAGGTCCGCCCGCCCGCGCCCGTCGCGTACGACGCCGCCCCGGCAGCGCACGCCGAGGAGACCCCGGACACCCCGACCATCGACACGCTGGTGGCGTTCCTCAACGAGCGCCACCCCCGTGCCGGCCGGCCGTGGACCGCGGGCGACACCCTGAAGAACGTGCTCGTCGTGCTCAAGCACCCCGACGGCACCCGGGAGCCGCTGGCGATCGGCCTGCCGGGCGACCGCGAGGTGGACCAGAAGCGCCTGGAGGGCCAGCTCGAGCCGATCGAGGTCGAGCCGATGGACGACGCCGAGCTCAAGAAGCACGCCGCGCTGGTCAAGGGCTACATCGGCCCCGGCGTGCTCGGCGAGGCGTCGGCCTCGGGCATCCGGTACCTGGTGGACCCGCGGGTCGCCGAGGGCACCGCGTGGGTGACCGGCGCGGACGTCGCCGGCAGCCACGTCCTCGACCTCGTCGCGGGTCGTGACTTCACGCCCGACGGCACCATCGAGGCCGCCGAGGTGCGGGACGGCGACGCCTGCCCGAACTGCGCGGACGGCGTCCTGGAGTCGGCGCGCGGCATCGAGATGGGTCACATCTTCCAGCTCGGCAAGAAGTACGCCGAGGCGCTGGACCTGCAGGTCCTCGACGAGAACGGGAAGCTCGTCACGGTGACGATGGGTTCCTACGGCATCGGTGTCTCGCGCGCGGTCGCGGCGATCGCCGAGGGCAACAACGACGAGCTCGGCCTGGTCTGGCCGCGCGAGATCGCCCCGGCGGACGTGCACGTGGTCGCGGCCGGCAAGGAGCCCGCGCTGTTCGAGGCGGCCGAGAAGCTCGCCGCGGAGCTCTCCGCGGCCGGGGTCGACGTGCTCTACGACGACCGCGCCGGCAAGGTGAGCCCCGGGGTGAAGTTCAAGGACGCCGAGCTGATCGGGGTCCCGACGATCGTCACCGTCGGCCGCGGGCTCGCGGAGGGCAACGTCGAGGTCAAGGACCGGCGCAGCGGCGAGCGCACCGAGGTGCCGGTGGCCGAGGCGGCCGCGCACCTGAACGCCCTGGTCCGCGGCTGAACCGAGCCCCCCGACCCACCCGGATCTTCCATCCCCCGTCCGGGCGGGCCGGAGCCCGAGGGTCCGTACCCGGTGATCTCGTCGCCGCGATCACCCCACGCCGTCCGAGTTCCCCCATGCCGTCGTTTCAAACGTGCACCGGGGCACACCGCCCCGAAACCCGGCTGACCCCGCGGCGGTCCTGCGGATAGGTTCGCCCGATGGAGGACCCGCGGACCGTCGAGGCGGTCATCTTCGACTGGGGCGGCACGCTGACCGCCTGGCACGACATCGACTTCCACGCCGAGTCGCTGGCGCTGGCGGCCGCGGTGACCGCGACGCCCTCGACCGAGGACGACCACCACGCGAACGCGGCCCGGCTGCACGCGGCCGGGAGCACGGTCTGGGGCTGGAGCCGGGACCACCAGCGCAGCGCCACGGTGGCCGACCTGTTCGCCGAGGCCGGCCTCGACCACGACCCCGCCCTGCTGACGGCCTACCGGGAGTTCTGGGAGCCGCACACCCTGACCGACCCGCAGGCCGGGCCGATGCTGCGCGCGCTCCGCGGTGCGGGCATCAAGGTCGGCGTGCTGTCGAACACGATCTGGCCACGGGAGTGGCACGAGGGCTGGTTCCGCCGCGACGGGGTGCTCGACCTGATCGACGGCGACGTGTACACCAGCGAGATCCCGTGGACGAAGCCGGCGCCGGAGGCGTTCGCGGCGGCGATGGCGGCGGTGGGGGCGACCGACCCGGCCCGGTGCGTGTACGTCGGGGACCGGCTGTTCGACGACGTCTGGGGCGCCAGGAACGCGGGCCTCAAGGCCGTGCACGTGCCGCACAGCGCGATCCCGGCCGAGCAGCTCGGGCACACCGAGGGGGTCCCGGACGCGGTCGCCCACGAGCTCGCCGAGATCCCGGCAATTGTTGCCGGGTTGTGCAGTGCATGAAGTGGAAGTGGCGGGTTGGTTCCACTGGGACCTGAGGGGCGACAAGATTCCTGTCAGGTGGTGCCGGGGAACATCTCGGGGGTTCCTCGGAACTCCACCTGACGAACGGCCGCGTCGTCGAGAGCGACAAGGGCCCACCGGCGCTCCGCGCCGGCGGTGCTCTCGACCAGCTGGTTGAACGTCCTGGCAATGCGGCGCTCCACCTGGAGCGCCGCATTGCTCAGTTCTGCGGGAGTGCCGAGCGCGGTCGTGACCTCGTAGTCGACCTCGGCCGCGACCGGCGTCTCCCCGTGCCCCTGGACCATCACGGTCAGCTGGTCGCGGCGCTTGCGGTGCGCCCGGAAGGCGGCCAGCATCGCGGCGTACAGGGCGTGCTCGGCCGACGCGGAGGTCCGGGCGCCGATCGCGCCGTAGCTGTAGACCGCGGCGTGCTCACCGGCCAGCGCCGCCTGCAGCGCCTCGACCGGGGTCATCGGGCGGTCCCGTCCAAGGCGGCCAGGTGCTGGGAGACCGACGCGGCCATCTGGCCGAGCAGGCCGGCGAAAGGTCCGCTCTCGGCCCGCATCGCCAGCCCGACGAGCTGGTCGTGGTGGGTGCGCTCGGCGGCGAGCAGCCGGGTGCGGGCCGCGGCCCGGGTCGCCGGCACCTGGTACGCCGCTCCGCCGGCCGAGGTGTCCACCCGGTCCGGCACCGCGTCCTCGACCGCGGCCAGGTGCGCGGCGTGCATCGCGGCCAGGCCGGACAGGGCGGGGGCCGTCGCCGGGAAGGCCGTCGTGGTGGCGCCGACCGCGGCCTGCACGCCGCGGATCAGCGTGGTCGCCTCGACCGCGACGGCGACGTCGGGGGAGAGGTCCCGGACCGCCTCCGCGGCCGGGGTGGTCTGGTCGGAGAACGGGTTCTCGACGCTGCAGCCGGCCGCGACGAGGGTCACCGCGCCGGTCAGGCCGGCGCCGAGGGCCAGCAGAGCGCGCCGCGACGGACCGGGGGACCGGACCGGGCTGGCGGAAGAAGGACGGGGCGACATCACGGCGCATCGTAGCCAGCGGGTCGGCGCGGGGTGGTCCGGAGGCGGGGTGGTCCGGAGGCGGGGTGGTTCTGAGGCGGGGGTCGATGCCCTAGGCTGGCGCCACACAACATCACAGCAGGAGGTCGCCGGATGAGTTCTGGGAAGACGCCGGACATCACCGACCGCCTGGCTGGAGAGCTGGCGCCGAAGGTCGAGGCGCTCGGCCTCGATCTCGAAGCGGTGGAGCTCACCAAGGCCGGCAAGCACTCGGTCCTGCGCGTGGCCGTCGACAAGGACGGCGGCGTCGACATGGACGACATCGCCGACGCCACCCGCGCCGTCTCGGAGCTGCTCGACGGCTCCGACCTGATGGGCCAGGGCGCGTACACCCTGGAGGTCTCCTCCCCGGGCGTCGACCGCCCGCTCACGCTGCCGCGGCACTGGCGCCGGAACGCCGACCGGCTGGTGAAGGTCTCGTTCACCGACGGGAGCGCCCCGGTGACCGGCCGGGTCGGCAGCAGCGACGACGAGGGCGTGGTGCTCGACGTCGCCGGCCGCACCCGGCGGATCGCGTACGCCGACGTGAGCAAGGCCAAGGTCCAGATCGAGTTCAAGCCGCACCGCCCCGACAAGAACGACGACCAGCCGGACGACCGGGCTGACGAGCAGGAGGACTGACGTGGACATCGACATGAGCATCCTGCGCATGCTCGAGCGGGAGAAGGAGATCTCCTTCGACGTGCTCGTGGAGGCGATCGAGCAGGCGCTGCTGACGGCGTACCACAAGACGCCGGGGGCGCTGGAGCACGCGCGGGTCCAGCTGGACCGCAAGTCCGGGCACGTGGCGGTGCTGGCCCGCGAGGCGGCCGAGGACGGCGCGCCGGAGGGCGAGGAGTTCGACGACACCCCGGCCGACTTCGGCCGGATCGCCGCGACGACCGCGAAGCAGATCATGCTGCAGCGGCTGCGGGACGCCGAGGACGAGCTCCGCTTCGGCGAGTTCTCCGGCAAGGAGGGCGACATCGTCTCCGGGCTGATCCAGCAGGGCCGGGACCCCAACGACGTGATGGTCGACCTGGGCAAGATCGAGGCGCTGCTGCCCTCGGGCGAGCAGGTCCCCGGCGAGGACTACTCGCACGGCACCCGGATCAAGTGCCTGGTGGTCAGCGTCCGCAAGGGCATGCGCGGCCCCCAGGTGATGCTCTCGCGGACGCACCCGAACCTGGTGAAGAAGCTGTTCGCGCTGGAGGTCCCGGAGATCGCCGACGGCACCGTCGAGATCGTCGCGATCGCCCGCGAGGCGGGCCACCGCACCAAGATCGCGGTCCGCTCGAACGTGGCCGGGGTCAACCCGAAGGGTTCCTGCATCGGCCCGATGGGGCAGCGGGTGCGCAACGTGATGAACGAGCTGCACGGCGAGAAGATCGACATCGTCGACTGGTCCGACGACCCCGCCGACCTGGTCGGCAACGCGCTCAGCCCGGCGCGCGTGACCAGCGTGACCGTGGTCGACGAGGCGGCCCGTTCCGCGCGCGTCGTCGTCCCGGACTTCCAGCTCTCCCTGGCCATCGGCAAGGAGGGCCAGAACGCCCGGTTGGCAGCCCGGCTGACGGGCTGGCGCATCGACATCCGGAGCGACGAGGCGCCCGAGGACTGATCCAGGGGTCTCAGCAGCCTCGGCCGCAACACCTGTCACGCCGCCGGTTCGGAGTTCCGCCCCGGAACGGCTAGACTCCACTGCTGGTGACTTCTCCCGACAACCCCCTGCGTTCCGGCCCGGTCCGGACGTGCGTCGGATGCCGGGAGCGAGCCGCCAAACGTGAGTTGCTGCGGGTGACTCTCGGGATCGGGCAGGACGGCCGGCAGGCCGTGCTCCCGGACCCGGAAGGCACCGCACCGGGTCGCGGGGCGCACGTCCACCCCTCGCCCGCGTGTCTGGAGCTCGCCGTGCGTCGTCGGGCCTTCGGGCGCGCTCTCCGGATGGGGAGCGGCTCCCAGGGGCCCAGCACGGAGGAGCTGCGGGCCCATCTCGCACTGTCAGAGACCGAGTAGTACGTCTAGGAACTGGAGCACCAGCTCATGAGCACTCGATGAGTACTTTCCGATGAGCTTGCACATCAACTAACGGTCCGCAGCACCCGCTCGGACCAGGAGGAAACACGTGGCCAAGGTCCGAGTAAGTGAACTCGCCAAGGAATATGGCGTCCCCAGCAAGGAAGTCCTCGCACTTCTCACCGACATGGGGGAGTTCGTCAAGGCGGCGTCGTCCGGCGTCGAGCCGCCCGTCGTCCAGCGTTTCAAGGACAAGCACGGCGCCGAGCTGACGGCGCGCAGGGAAGCCGCCGAGGCGAAGAAGGCTGCCAAGAAGGCGCCGGCCAAGAAGGCCGCCGCTGAGGCACCGGCCGAGACGCCGGCCGAGGCGCCCGCCGTCGAGGCGCCGGCCGTCGAGGCTCCTGCCGCGGCACCCGCCGCCGAGGTCGCCGCCGAGGTCGCCGAGCCCGCCAAGGCCGGCCCCCGGCCCGGTCCGCGCGCCGCCGCCAAGGCCGAGCCCGTCCCGGTCGTCGAGGAGCCCGCTGCTCCTGCCGCCCAGGCCCCGGT
>NZ_JBFRDX010000025.1:0-62463 GCF_052114005.1 Marmoricola sp. RAF53
GCATGGCGACCTGCTCGGGGGCCAGGCCGGCCAGCGCCTCCGCCGTCGGGAACAGCCGGGTCACGGCGTGCTCGCCCTCCAGCCCGAGGGGCGCGCCGATCTCGGCGACGAGGCGGGCCGCGAGGGTGCGGGCGCCGGCCACGCTCACCTGCTGGCCGAGGACCGCGCGGGCGGCGAGCTCGACCCCGTCGACGTGCCCGGGGACACGCAGCCCCGGCGTGCGGCGTACCAGGCCGGCGAGCAGCCGGTCGGCACCCAGCGCGTCGTCGACGGCGACCGGGTCGCAGTCGGCGTCGAGCAGCCGCCGGGTCCGTTCCAGGGCCGGCGCCAGGTCCCGGGCGTCGGCGAGCGCGAAGCTGCACGGCACGTAGCCGGCCGGACGGTCGGCGAGCTGGACCCGGACCACCCCGGGTCCGTGCGGCAGCGCGAGCGAGCGCTCGTACCAGCCGGGGCCGGTGGCCTCGACCCCCGGGACCGCGCGCAGCGCGAGGAAGGCCAGCAGCGACTCCCCCGCGAACGGCTCCCGTACGCCGATCCGGGTCGCGATCGCGCCCGAGGCCCGGGCCGTCGCGGCGCCGCTCCCCCGCCGCCCGCGCAGCTCGGTGGGCGTGGCGGCGTAGACCTCGCGGACGGTGTCGTTGAACTGCCGGATGCTGGCGAAGCCGGAGGCGAAGGCGATGTCGGCGAAGGTCAGCCCGGTGGTCTCGATCAGGACCCGGGCGGTCTGGGCCCGCCGGGCCCTGGCCAGGGCCAGCGGGCCGGCGCCGAACGCGCCGGTGACGAGCCGGTTGAGCTGGCGCGGCGAGTACCCGAGCCGGGCGGCCAGGCCCTCGACGCCCTCGCGCTCGACCGCGCCGTCGGCGATCAGCCGCATCGCCCGTCCGGCGGCGTCCGCCGCGACGTCCCAGTCGGGCGAGCCGGGGACCGCGTCCGGGAGGCAGCGCTTGCAGGCCCGGTAGCCGGCCTGCTGCGCGGCGGCCGCGCTCGGGTGGAAGGTGACGTTGGCGAGCTTCGGCGTGATCGCCGGGCAGCTCGGCCGGCAGTAGATCCCGGTGCTGCTGACCGCGGTGTAGAACACGCCGTCGAACCGGCGGTCCCTGCTCTTCACGGCCCGGTAGCAGGCCTCGCGATCGCTGTGCATGCCGTAAGTCTCGCCGCCGACCACCGCCAGTTCTAGCGGGAATCGGCCACGAGCGTTTCCGGGGGCACTCGGAGACCGGCGAAAGCACTGAAGCCCGGTCCTGATGGACCGGGCTTCAGTGATCTGTACCCCCGACGGGATTCGAACCCGCGCTACCGCCTTGAGAGGGCGGCGTGCTAGGCCACTACACAACGGGGGCCTGAGCGACGGTGACTCTATCGGCTTGTCGCCGATCGAACCAAATCGTCTCTCGCTGGGATACAAGGACTCGAACCTTGACTAACTGGACCAGAACCAGTCGTGCTGCCAATTACACCATATCCCACTATTTCGGACCGGCTGCCGAGGCGGCCGACCGAGGGGAAACCTTACACGGAGGGGGTTCCGGGCGCCAAAACGGGGGGCTTCTGAACGCCGGTCGTGGCGGGACTCACACCCATCCGGCGGGCGGCGAACAGCACCAGGACAAGGTAGACGCCGTTCTGCGTGATCGTCAGCGCGATGTTCCACCAGGAGACGTCGCTGACCTTCAGGCTCTCGTCGATGCTGCCCAGCGACAGCGCCAGGCCGAAGGCCACCAGGTTGTTCCAGACGTGCAGCGCGATACCGGCCTCCAGTCCCCCGGTCCGCACCACGATGAAGCCCGCGATCAACCCGAAGGTGAGCCGGTCGAGGAACAGCGGCAGGTTCTGCGCCCCGTGCGCCAGCGCGAAGAGCAGCGAGCTCACCACGACCCCGAACCACGGCCGGGCCGCCAGCGCACCGAAGGCCTGCAGCAGGTAGCCCCGGAAGCCGTACTCCTCCCCGATCGCCTGCAGCGGCGTGGTGAGCAGGACGACGACCGCGATCGCGACCGTGCTCGCGGTCCAGTCGTTCGCCGGTCCCCCGAGTCCGTCGAGATCGCCGGGCAGCAGCATGCTCACCAACAGCTGGGCCGCGATCGCCACCAGCGCGAGGCCCAGGCAGACCCGGAAGAACCGCCAGCGGAACGAGCCGGTCATCGAGGCCAGGAACCGCGGCGACACGTCGTGCACGAACCGCACCAGGAAGCAGGCCACCGGGACCAGCGCCGCCAGGCTCAGGTTCAGGTAGAGCATCGACTGCCAGCTGACCGGGTCCAGCGCCACCGCGTCGGTGAACGCGGAGGTGAACGAGCCGTCGTGGTCGAGCCACACGGTCACCGCCAGCAGTGGCTGCAGCAGCAGTGGGGCGAACAGCACCGCGGAGGCGAACAGCAGCAGGATGCCGACGACCGGACGCCACCACCGGTACGTCGCCGTCCGCAGCGTCAGCGCGTACCCGGGACCGCCCGGACGCTGCACCACTCCCCGCGTCTCCGGGTCAGGCCAGCGCGGCGTCGAGGCGGGCCAGCGTCGCGTCCCGGCCGAGCAGCTCCAGCGACTCGAACAGCGGCGGCGACACCTTGCGGCCGGTGATCGCGACCCGGACCGGGCCGAACGCGTTGCGCGGCTTCAGCCCGAGCTCGTCGACCAGCTTGGCGCGCAGCGCCTCGTCGATCGCCGCGGTGCTCCAGGCGCCGATCCCGGCCAGCGCCTCCCGTGCGGCGGCGACGACCTTGCGGCCGTCCTCGTCGCGGATCACGGCGACGTCGGCCTCGTCGTAGGTGACGTGGTCGGCGAAGAGGAAGCCGAGCATCCCGGGCACCTCGGTCAGCTTGTTGATCCGCTCGCCGACCAGCGGCATCGCGAGCTCGAGCAGCTGGGTGTCGGACTCCGACAGCGGATCGCCCACCACGCCGGCCTCCTTGAGGAACGGCAGCGCCCGGTGGGTGATCTCGTCGAGCGGCAGCAGCCGCATGTGCGAGGCGTTGATCGCCTCCGCCTTCTTCAGGTCGAAGCGCGCCGGGTTCGGGTTCACGTCGGCGATGTCGAACTTCTCGACCATCTCGGCAAGGCTGAACACGTCCCGGTCGGCGGCGATCGCCCAGCCGAGCAGCGCCAGGTAGTTGAGCAGGCCCTCGGGCAGGAAGCCGTCCTCGCGGTAGCCGAGCAGGCTCGCGCCCGGGTCCCGCTTGGAGAGCTTCTTGTTGCCCTCGCCCATCACGTACGGCAGGTGCCCGAACCGCGGCGTGGCCTTGCCGATGCCGACCTCGATCAGGGCGTCGTACAGGGCGATCTGGCGCGGCGTCGAGGACAGCAGGTCCTCTCCGCGGAGCACGTGGGTGATCTCCATCAGCGCGTCGTCGACCGGGTTGACCAGCGTGTAGAGCGGGTCGCCGTTGGCGCGGGCCAGCGCGTAGTCCGGCACGTGCTCGGTCTGGAAGGTGATCTCGCCGCGGACCAGGTCGTCCCAGGTGATCTCGCCGTCGGGCATCCGGAACCGGACGACGGGCCGGCGGTCCTCGGCCTCGAAGGCGGTCACCTGGTCCTCGGTGAGCTCGCGGCAGAAGCCGTCGTAGCCCATCACCTTGGAGCCGGACGCCTTGCGGCGCGCCTCGACCTCCTCGTTGGTGCAGTAGCAGTCGTAGGTGCGGCCGCTCTCGCGGAGCTTGTACAGCGCGTCGGCGTACAGGTCGCCGCGCTCGGACTGGAAGTACGGGCCGAACGCGCCGCCGACCTCGGGGCCCTCGTCCCAGTCGAGGCCGAGCCAGCGCATCACCTGGATGATCGCGTCGTAGGACTCCTGGGTGGATCGCTCCTTGTCGGTGTCCTCGATCCGGAGGACGAAGGTGCCCCCGACGTGGCGCGCGAACGCCCAGTTGAACAGGGCCGTCCGGGCCAGGCCGACGTGCGGCGAGCCCGTCGGGCTCGGGGCCATCCGGACCCGGACCGGAGTGTGGGAGCCGGGAGTGGTCGTCTCAGTCACGCTGCTTCACCTTGTTGGTCAGGTTGCCGATGCCGGAGATCGAGACCTCGATCTCGTCGCCGACCTGGACGGGTCCGACACCCTCGGGGGTGCCGGTGAGGATGACGTCGCCCGGGAGGAGCGTCATCACCGAGGAGACGTACTCGACCAGCGTCGGGACGTCGAAGATCATGTCGGAGGTGCGGCCGTCCTGCTTGACCTCGCCGTTGACGAAGGTCTGCACCCGCAGGTCGGAGACGTCGAGCTCGGTCTCGATCCACGGCCCGAGCGGGCAGAACGAGTCGAAGCCCTTGGCCCGGGTGAACTGGCCGTCCTTGCGCTGCAGGTCGCGCGCGGTCACGTCGTTGGCGACCGTGTAGCCCTGGACGACGTCGGCGAACTTGGCCGCCGGGACGTCGCGGCAGGGCCGGCTGATCACCACGGCGAGCTCGCCCTCGTAGTGCACCTCGCTGCTCTGCCGCGGGTAGAAGACCGGGTCGTCGGGGCCGACGACGCTGGTGTTCGGCTTCATGAACATCAGCGGCTCGTCCGGGACGTCGCCGCCCATCTCGGCGGCGTGCGCGGCGTAGTTCCGGCCGATGCCGATCACCTTGCTGCGCGGCAGCACCGGCGAGAGCAGCCGTACGTCGGCCAGCCGGTACTCCTTGTTGGACAGGTGCAGCCCGACGTAGAGCGGGTCCCCGTTGAGGCCGACGATCACGCAGTCCTCGTCCGGGATCCCGTGCTCGTCGATCTCGCCCGTGACGACGCCGAACAGGGGATCTTCTCCGGTGGTGAACCTCGCGATACGCACCCGGTGAGCCTATCGTTCCGCCGGTGTAGACCTCGGTCCGGCCATCGCGGGTAAATCCGGCCCACCGGGGCCGGCGCCAGTACGGTCCCTGCCATGCGCCCCTCCCAGCGCCGTCGTGCGCGCGCCGTCGTCCGTCCGCTCGCCCTCGCCCTGCTGGCAACCTGCGTGGCCGTCGGGGTGGCTCCGCCGAGCGCGCCGGCGTCGGCCTCCGACCCGGCCCGCGACCGCTCCTGCGGCTGGGTCCTGGAGCCGAGCGCGGACCGGGAGAACATCCTCTTCCCCGACCTCGCCACCCGCTACCTCGGCGCCGCCGTCCCGGTCCCGCCCGGCGGGTCGATCGAGCTCACCGGCGAGTTCCCGCAGGCGCGCTACATGTCCCTGCAGACCTACAGCCTCGGGCTGCAGACCGCGAGCAACCTGCGCGACGACCAGATCGAGCCGGACCCGGGCTCGACGAACCCGTTCCGGATCGGCGCCGACCGGACCGCGCCGAACCGGCGGTACACGGTCCGCGTCGTCGCCGGGAACGCGCCGGCGAGCGGCCGGCCGCCGAACACGCTCTACAACAACAGCACCGACGGGTCGAAGCTCGGCATCGCGCTGGCGTACCGGATCTACCTGCCGGACCGCGGCACCGGCCCGTTCGGCGGCGTCGCGGCCCCGGCGATCACGCTCGTGCTCGCGGACGGCACCCGGATCCCGTTCCCGACCTGCCCGGACCCGCTGCCGGAGCTGATGCCGGTCACCGACCTGCTCGCCGGTCTCGGACTCGACCTGCCGCTGCCGCCGCTCGGCCTGCTGGCGCCGAGGTCGCCGAACTTCCAGCGCTACGTGAACGTCGCGCAGACCTACCTGACCGATGTCACCGAGAACGAGTACACGAGCAGCACCCTCACCCCGTTGGTCGCGTCGGTCACCTCGACGCTGCCGGCCGGGCTCGGCGAGAACGTCGACAACAAGTACGTCTACGCCTACCTGACCCAGGAGTACGGCAAGGTCGTGCTGCTCAGGGGCAGGATGCCGACGACCCCGCGCACCTTCGCCGGGCAGCCGGTCACCACCGGCGGGCAGCAGCTGCGCTACTGGTCGATGTGCACGGCGAACCGGACGACCCAGACCTACGGCTGCGTCAACGACGAGGACGTCCAGGTCGATGCGGACGGCTCCTTCACGATCGCGATCTCCACCGCGGCGAACAGGCCGGCCAACGCCACCGCGGCGTGCGGCATCTCCTGGCTCCCGTGGGGCATCGACCCGAAGGGCATCGCCTACATGCGCAACATGCTGCCCCGGGCCGATTTCACGCACGCGGTCCAGTCGGCGACGTACGGGACCGAGCGGCAGGTGCTCGCCGACTACTACCCGAGGGGCACGTACTACCCGACGCCGAAGGCCTTCGAGCAGGCGGTGGGCTGCCACCCGTCGGCTGGCTGACCCACCGCCGGTTCGCCTAACCTCAGGCGGTGCTCCTCGACCGGCTCCTCCTCGACCGCGCCGCGTGGTCCGAGCGCGCCCGGGCGCACGAGGAGCGGATCGACGTCCTCGTCGGCCCGCACCTCGCCCGGCGCGAGCGTGGCGAGGTGCACCCGGTGCACGACTTCCTGTTCACCTACTACTCCCAGCGCCCGGCCGCCCTGCGCCGCTGGCACCCCGGGTACGGCGTGACCCTGGAGGACGCCCCGGAGTACGCCGTCGCGAAGGGGTACGCACCACCGCTGGTCGAGGAGGGCCGCCAGGGCCCGTCCCGAAACCCGGTGACGGTCAGTGCGTCCTACCTCGCCACCCAGCGCGCGCTCATCGAGTCGATCCGCACCCTGCTGGTCGCGACCGCCGGCCGGCCGCCGTCCCTCGGCTGCTTCGGGTTGCACGAGTGGGCGATGGCCTACCGCAGTGACGCGGCGCAGGACGGGTCGGGGGGCAACGAGCTCCGGCACGCCTGGCCACTGCGGCTCGGCGCCGGCGGCACCGACCAGGTCGTCGAAGGCCACCGGATCGGCTGCTCGCACTTCGACGCGTTCCGCTTCTTCACCCCGCCGGCCCGGCCGCTGAACACCCTGCAGCCGGGGCGCGACGACCGGCCGGCGTACGAGCAACCGGGCTGCCTGCACGCCGGGATGGACCTCTACAAGCACGCGTTCCGGCTCACCCCGCTGATCCCGAGCGAGCTGGTCGCCGACGCCTTCGAGCTGGCCTGGGACATCCGGATCCTCGACATGCGGGCGGCGCCGTACGACTTCACCGGGGTGACCCTCGACCCGACCGGAGAACCGTGGACCCCGGTCGCGATCGAGACGGGCGAGGGCAAGGCCGAGTACGTCGCCCAGCAGCGCCTGTTCGCCGAGCGCGGGGCGCCGATCCGCGCCACCCTGATCGCGGAGTGCGACCGCCTGCTCACCGCCGTCTGAGTACGCGCACGGATGCCCCGAGCGGGGCGCTCCCCCGACGCTGGAACCATGAGCGACTTCAACCCGTACGCCGGCCCGCACCCCGTCGCCCCTGACGAGACCTCCGCCCCGGCGACCGTGCAGATCTCCCGCCGCTGGGCCCTGTTCTGGGCCTGGACCGGTCTTCTCGCCGGGGTGGTGGTGACCTTCGTCGGCACCTTCGCGGCCTCCGCGCTGGTGTACTTCGGCCAGTCGGCCGGCTGCGACGAGGTCGCGAACGAGGCCACGATCGAGGTGGGGATGCGTTCGCTGCTCGGCGTGCTCGGCGTCGCAGCCGTGCCGTGGGCGCTCGCCGGGTTCTTCAGCCGGCACAAGGTGGTCGTCGGCATCGCCGCGGTGATCGCACTGACACCGGCGCTCTACGCGCTCGCCCACGGGCTGACGCCGGGAGCGTGGGACGACGGCTGGTGCTTCTGAGTCACCAGCACGGCGGCGTGCGGTCCTCCCAGGGCGCCGCCTCCTCGACCTGCGCGGCCAGCGCGAGCAGCAGGTCCTCGCGTCCGGGTGCGGCCGCCAGCATGACGCCGACGGGGAGGCCGCGGGCGGTCTCGTGCAGCGGCAGCGAGATGGCCGGGCTGCCGGTCACGTTCCACATCGACGTCCACGGCGTGAACCGCTTCTGCGCCTCGAAGTCCGCCGCCGGGTCCTCGTCGTCGCGCAGCGCGCCGACCGGGAGCGGCGGGCTCGCGAGCGTCGGGGTGAGGACGACGTCGTAGGGGGCGAGCGTCTCCAGGGTGCGGGCGGCGACCCGGCGGAGCTCGCCGAGCGCGAGCCCGAACTCCGGCCCCGACACCTGCTCGCCCTTCTCCCCCAGCCAGCGGGTCAGCGGCCGCAGCTTGCCGCGGGCGTCGTCGTCGAGGGTCACGGTGGAGAGGCCGGTCAGCACCGCCCAGCAGGTCTCGAAGAACGGCACCGCGTCGCGCGGCATCGGCACCGCGATGTCGACGATCTCGTGACCGAGCTGCTCCAGCAGCTTGCTGGCGTCGGCCCAGGCGGCCAGGCACTCGCCGTCGACCTCGGTGTCGGCGATCACCGGTTCGGCGAACCGGGCGATCCGCAGCGGCCCCGGGTCGGCCTCGCAGTGCAGCAGGAACGGGTGCCGGGACTCGGGCGCCCAGAACGGGTCGCCGACGGCGCGGCCGGCCATCACGTCGAGCAGCGCGGCGGCGTCGCGGACGTTGCGGGCCAGCGGGCCGGCGGTGGCGAGGCCGGTGATCTCGCCGTACGTCGGGGAGCCGGAGATCCGGCCTCGGGTGGGCTTCAGCCCGACCAGGCCGCAGCAGCTGGCCGGGATCCGGATCGATCCGCCGCCGTCGGAGCCCTGCGCCACCGCGACGAGCCCGCCGGCCACCGCGGCGGCCGCGCCACCGCTGGAACCGCCGGCCATCCGGCTGGTGTCCCACGGGGTCACCGCGGGCGGCGCGACGTCGTTCTCGGTGTAGCAGGGGGACCCGAATTCGGGGGTGTTGGTCTTGCCCAGGCTGATCAGCCCGCCGGCCCGGATCCGGGCTACGACCTCGTCGTCGACGTCGGGAACGTTGTCGGCGTAGACCGCGGAGCCGAAGGTGGTCCGCACCCCGGCCGTCGTGTTCAGGTCCTTGACCGCGGTCGGCACCCCGGCGAGCGGTCCGGGGCCGAGCGGCGCGAACGCACGCTGGCGGGCCCGCTCGGCGGTCACCGTGACGAAGGCGCCCAGCTCGGCGTCGAGGCGCTGGACCCGCTCCAGGTAGTGCTCGACGAGCTCGGCGGGCGACACGACCCTCGCGGCGACCGCGGCGCCCTGCTCGAGGGCGGTGAGATCGTGCAGCGCGGTCACGACCACGACGTTAGCCGTTGGCCCCCGCCCCCGGGACCTGGACCGGGGACAGGGACGAAGCGCGAACCTGGGATCAGGCGGCGGGCTGCTCGGCCGCGAAGTCGACCAGCGTCTCCAGGGCACCGCGGATGCGGCCCTGGACCTCGGGGTCGGCGAGCACGTCGACGTCGATCGAGGTCTGCGAGACGTCGATGTCCTCGACGACCACGGCACCGGCGATCTTGGCCGAGCGCCGGGTGTCCTCGTGGGCCCACTTGCCGCCGTACGGCGTCGGGGTGACGCCGATGACGCCGACCGGCTTGCCGGCGATGGCGCCCTGGCCGTACGGGCGGGAGAGCCAGTCGATGGCGTTGTTCAGCACGGCCGGCATGGTCGCGTTGTACTCGGGGGTGATCACGAGGACGCGGTCGGCGCCGGCGACCTGCTCGCGGACGGCGGTGGCGGCGGCCGGGGCGGTCTCGCCGTCGAGGTCCTCGTTGTAGAACGGGACGTCGGCCAGACCGTCGACGATGTCGACCTGGACGCCTTCGGGGGCCTGCGCCTTGAGGGCCTCGGCCACCTGGCGGTTGACGCTGTCGGCGCGGAGGCTGCCGACGAGAACGGCTACACGGGTCATGGTTGTCTGCTCCTGGAGTAGTTGAGAGGGGAACCGCTTCAGAAGGCCTAACCGGACCGCAGTCCGCTTTCATTCCCGGATCCGGAAAAATTCTCCGACCGCCCCCGCTCGGACGCCCTAGGGTGGCCGGATGAGCACTGGCTGGACGGACGGGGGCGAGCTGCTGCCGATCCTCGGCCAGCCCCCGCGCGAGCGCAGCGACGCGGCCCGCAACCGCGACGCCGTGCTCTGCGCCGCCCAGCAGCTCGTCGCCCGGCACGGCGTCGAGGCCGTCACGATGGACGCGGTCGCCGAGGCCGCCGGCGTCGGCAAGGGCACGGTGTTCCGCCGCTTCGGCAGCCGAGCCGGTCTGATGGCCCGCCTGCTCGACGAGTCCGAGGCCGCCTGGCAGGCGGCCGTCATCTCCGGACCGCCGCCGCTCGGACCGGGCGCTCCCCCGCGCGACCGGCTGCTCGCCTTCGGCCGGTCCCGCTTGGTGAGCAACCTGGAGAAGGCGGACCTGCTGCTCGCCGCGACCGGGGACACTGCTCCGCGCAGCTACGCGGCGTACTCGTTCACCGCGACGCACGTGCGGTACCTGCTCGGCGAGCTCGGCGTCAGCGGCGACATCGCCCTGCTCGCCACCGCCCTGCTCGCACCGCTGGAGGTGCCGATCCTGCTCCAGCAGGTCCAGATCGAGCACATGGACGTCGAGCGGATCCTCGACGGCTGGGAGGACCTCGTCAACCGGGTGGTCGACCCGCGGTGACCCTCAGGCGCCGTGCCGGCGCAGCCCGAAGGTGAGGCCGTCGATCAGCGCCTCCCAGGACGCCTCGATCACGTTGTGCCCGACCCCGACGGTGACCCACGACGACTCGCCGTCGGAGGTCTCGATCAGCACCCGGGTGATCGCGTCGGTGCCGTGGCCCTGGTCCACGATCCGCACCTTGTAGTCGATCAGCTCGAACTTCACGACCTCCGGGTAGAGCTGCTCGATCGCCTGGCGCAGCGCGTGGTCGAGCGCGTTCACCGGGCCGTTGCCCTCGCCGACCACGACCAGCCGCGAACCGCCGGCGAGCAGCTTCACGGTCGCCTCCGACCCGGCCTCGGCGCCCGGGGCCGAGTCCGTGATCACCCGCCACGACTCGACCTCGAAGTACGACGGCCGCGCGCCGGCCACCTCGCCGGCGAGCAGCAGCTCGAAGGAGGCGTCCGCCGCGTCGAAGGTGTAGCCCCGCAGCTCCATCTCCTTGACCTGCGCGGTCACGCTCGCCACCAGCTCCGGACTCAGCTCGAAGCCGAGCTCGCGGCCCTTCAGCTCGATGGACGCGCGCCCGGCCATGTCCGAGACGAGCAGCCGCATGTCGTTGCCGACGCCCTCCGGGTCCATGTGCTGGTAGAGGTTCGGGTCCACCTTGATCGCGCTCGCGTGCAGGCCGGCCTTGTGCGCGAACGCGGAGACGCCGACGTAGGGCTGGCGCGAGGACGGCGGCACGTTGGTGACCTCGGCGACCGCGTGCGCGATCCGGGTCGCGTCCCGCAGCAGGCCGGCGGGCAGCACGGCACGGTTCATCTTGAGCTCGAGGTTGGCCACCACGTTGATGAGGTCGGCGTTGCCGGTGCGCTCGCCGTACCCGTTGATGCAACCCTGCACGTGGGTGGCGCCGGCGTCGACCGCGGCCAGGCTGTTGGCCACCGCGCACCCGGTGTCGTTGTGCGCGTGGATGCCGATCCGGCCGCCGGTGCTCGAGACCACGTCGTGCACCACGTCGCTGACCCAGGTCGGCAGCATGCCGCCGTTGGTGTCGCAGAGCGCGGCCACCTCGGCGCCGGCCTCGAACGCCGTGCGCAGCACCTCGATCGCGTAGTCGCGGTTGTCGCGGTAGCCGTTGAAGAAGTGCTCGGCGTCGAGGAAGACCCGCTGCCCCTCGGCGGTCAGGTGCGCGACCGTGTCCCGGACCATCGCCAGGTTCTCGGCCAGCGTGGTGCGCAGGGCCAGCTCGACGTGCCGGTCGTGCGACTTCGCCACCAGGGTGACCACACCAGCGCCGGAGTCGCGGAGCGCCGCGACCAGCGGGTCGTCGGCAGCCTTCATCCCGGCTCGACGGGTGGCCCCGAACGCCGCGAGCCGGGCGTGCTGGAGCTTGAGCTCGTCCTTGGCCTTGGCGAAGAACTCGGTGTCCTTCGGGTTCGCGCCGGGCCAGCCGCCCTCGATGAACCCCACGCCGAGACCGTCGATGTGCCGGGCGATCGCGAGCTTGTCCGCCACCGAGAGGTTCAGGCCCTCCTGCTGCGCACCGTCGCGCAGAGTCGTGTCGTAGACGTGGAACGCGTCGCTGGTCATCTCGTGGTCTCTCTCGGTGGTGGTCGCGGCCGGCAACAAAAAAACCTCCCGGTGGACGAGAGGTTGGCGCGGCGGAAGCCAGATCTGAGGGTCTGGGCCGTCGCGCTAGTCGATAATGATCGCTGCCTGAAGCACATCGTGAGTGTGCCACACCACCGTGGCTCCCGGCTCGCGGTCCCACGAAGCGGTCGGAAGGAGCCACCATGACGCGTGCGCTGGTGCTCGGCGGGGGCGGCGTCACCGGTGTCGCCTGGGAGATCGGCGTCCTGGAAGGGCTGCGCCGCGCCGGCGTGGACCTCACCGGCGCGGACACGATCCTCGGCACGTCCGCGGGCGCGGCCGTGGGGGCCCGGATCACCACCGGCGATCTCGCGGCGTCGTACGAGGCCCAGACGACGCCGGCCGTCCACGAGATGTCGGCCTCGCTCGGCCCGACGACACTGCTCCGGCTCGGCATCATGCTGGCCCGTCGCGGCGAGCAGTCCGCGAAGTGGCGCAAGGTCGGCGCGGCCGCCCTCGCCGCCCACCCGGAGTCACCGGAGGCGCGGCGCGAGGTGATGCGTTCGCGGATCGGCGATCCCGCGTGGCCCGACCGCGACCTGCGGATCACGGCGGTCGACGTGGACGCCGGCGAGCTCGTCGTCTTCGACGCGAGCTCGGGCGTCGCGCTGATCGACGCGGTCGCGGCCAGCTGTGCCGTCCCGCTGGTCTGGCCACCGGTCCCGATCGACGGCACCACGTACGTCGACGGCGGGATCCGCTCCCCCACGAACGCCGACCTGGTGGCAGGCGCCGAGCGACTCGTCGTCCTGGCCCCGCAGACGCAGGCGGTCTCCCGCGAGCACGCGATCGCCCGTCAGGTCGAGCGCACCGGCGCCGCGCACCACGTCGTCGTGGCCCCGGACGGGAAGTCCGAGCGTGCGATGGGCTCGAACGCGCTCGACCCGACCAGGCGCGAGGCCGCCGCGGCGGCCGGCCTGCGCCAGGGCCAGGCGATGGCCGAGAAGGTCGCTGCGGTCTGGGGGTGACCTGAGACGCGTCAGCGGATCAGATCGATGGTCATCCCGTGGTCACCGCGCTGGGCAGCTCACGCCGTCTCGACAAGCTCGACGACCACAGCTCGACGACCACAGGACTCCCTCAGATCACGCGGTGCATCCAGCCGAACTCGTCGGCCGCGCGGCCGTACTGGAGGTCGACCAGGGACTGCCGGATCTGCGCGGTCAGCGGTCCGGTCTCGGTGGAGCCCTGGACCTCGCCGCCCTTCCACTTGAGGGTGCCGACGGGGGTGACGACCGCGGCGGTGCCGCAGGCGAAGACCTCGGTGATCTCGCCGGAGGCGACGCCCTCGCGCCACTCGTCGATGGAGATCTTGCGCTCCTCGACCTTGTGGCCGGCCTTCTCGGTGAGCTCGATGATCGCCGAGCGGGTGATGCCCTCGAGGATCGTGCCGGTCTCCGGTGTCACCACGTGGCCGTCGGCGTAGACGAAGTACATGTTCATGCCGCCGAGCTCCTCGACGTACTTGCCCTCGGCGACGTCGAGGAAGACGACCTGGTCGCAGCCCTGGGCGATGGCCTCCTGCTGGGCGACGAGCGAGCTGGCGTAGTTTCCGCCGGTCTTGGCCGCGCCCATGCCGCCGCGGCCGGCCCGGGTGTACTCCTCGGTGAGCCACAGGGTGAGCGGCTTGATGCCGCCCTTGAAGTAGGCACCGGCCGGCGACGCGATCACCATGAAGGTGACGTGCTGGGACGGGCGCACCCCGAGGAACGCCTCGGTCGCGATCATGAACGGCCGGATGTACAGGCTCTTCTCGGAGCCCGCCTCCGCGATCCACCGCTGGTCGACCTCGACGAGCGCCTCGACGGCCTGCACGAAGTCCTCCGGCTCGAGGACCGGCAGCGCGAGCCGGTGCGAGGACCGCTTCATACGCTCGGCGTTCTCGAACGGGCGGAAGGTCCACACCGACCCGTCGTCGTGCCGGTAGGCCTTCATGCCCTCGAAGGTCTCCTGCGCGTAGTGCAGGACCGCGGTCGCCGGGTCGAGGGTGAGCGGCCCGTACGCCGTGATCCGGGCGTCGTGCCAGCCCTTCTCCGGGGTCCACTCCACGGTGAACATGTGGTCGGTGAAGTAGGTCCCGAATCCCGGGTTCGCCAGGATCTCGGCAACCTGCTCGTCGGACTTCGGGTTCGCCGACGGGATGATCGAGATGTCGAGGGTCATGAGGGCACGTTATCTCTCGTGATCGCAGGTGCAGAACAGGGTTCTTCCCTGAGCCGCGACCCGGGTCAGGAGGACCTCCGCGCGGCTCAGCCCGCTACTCGTGCGGCGATGCTGTCGCCGATGGCCGGCGTGTGGATCGGCGCCGTGGTGTCGCGCTCGGCGAGGTCGGCGATGACGGCGTTCTCGACCTTCTGCGCCGCCTCGGCGAGGCCCAGGTGGTCGAGCATCAGCGAGACCGAGAGGATCGCGGCGGTCGGGTCGGCCTTGAGCTGGCCGGCGATGTCCGGCGCCGAGCCGTGCACCGGCTCGAACATGGACGGCGCGGTCCGGTCCGGGTTCACGTTGCCGCTGGCGGCCAGGCCGATGCCCCCGGTGACGGCGGCGGCGAGGTCGGTGATGATGTCGCCGAACAGGTTGTCGGTGACGATCACGTCGAACCGCGCCGGGTCGGTGGTCATGAAGATCATCGCGGCGTCGATGTGCATGTAGTCCGTGGTGACGTCCGGGTACTCCGCGGCGACCTGCTGGAAGAGCCGCCACCAGACCGAGCCGGCGTTCACCAGCACGTTGGTCTTGTGGATCAGCGTCAGCTTCTTGCGGGGCCGGCGCCGGGCGCGGGCGAAGGCGTCACGCACGACCCGCTCGACGCCGTACGCGGTGTTGACCGAGACCTCGGTGGCGACCTCGGCCGGAGTGCCGACGCGCAGGGCGCCGCCGTTGCCGGTGTACGGACCCTCGGTGCCCTCGCGGACGACCACGAAGTCGACCTCGCCCTTGTCCAGGACGTGCGGGGCGAGCGGCGAGACCGAGCCCGGGAAGATCCGGGACGGGCGCAGGTTCACGTAGTGGTCGAGCTCGAACCGGAGCCGCAGCAGCAGCCCGCGCTCGAGGATGCCCGGGGGCAGGTTCGGGTCGTTGGGCTTGCCGCCGACCGCGCCGAGCATGATCACGTCGTGCGCGCGGATCTCCTCCAGCACCGTGTCCGGGAGCACCTCGCCGGTGGCGAGGTACCGCTCGGCGCCCAGGTCGTAGCGGGTCGGCTCGAACTTCACGTCCGACGGGGTGACCGCCTCGAGGACCTTGAGGGCCTCGGCGGTGACCTCGGTACCGATCCCGTCTCCGGGGATGACGGCGAGCTTGAAGGAGGAGGTGGCAGACATGCGGGCGAGCCTAGTTGTCGTCGGGGCGCTGGCCGCCGTTGTCTCGCAGGTCAAGCGCGGCCTGCAGCGCCCCCTGCTGGGCCTGCTGGGAGTAGGGGCTCTCGGGGTTGTGCTTGGCCGGACCCCAGTCCGGATACATCTCGTACATCTGAGTCTCCTGGGAAGTGTGTTCGCGAACGGTGGTCCGCGAACGCCGGGAGATCCGGACGCCGTGAGAAGGGCGGTGCGGGGACTCGCTCGCGGAGGGGTTCGTAGGCCTGAAGGGCGGGTAACGCCGAACTCCGCGGCGAGGTGGCCTACGTCCTAGGCCTCGCCGCGGCGCTCGATAAGTACGAACACGCTCCGCATGATGGAAGAGCGTAGGTGGCGGGGGCCGGGGGTGAGTAGGGATTGACCAGGACGTCCCACGATCCGAGACTTCTCTCCGAGGAATGGACTCCCCCGCCTGATTTGAAACACTCGATGCATGAGCGCTCCTCCTGACGTCCCGGCGATCGTCGCGCGTGCCTTCGACGTCTCGAGGCGCGCCGGCTACGTGTCGTTCTGCCGCAACGAGACCGGCCGGCTGCTCGCCGCCCTGGCCGCGACCCGCACCGGGACGATGGCCGAGTTCGGCACCGGCTGCGGCGTGGGCACCGCGTGGCTGCGCTCCGGCTCCCGGCCCGGCACGATGATCCTCTCGGCCGAGCTCGACGAGCGCCTGGCCGGTGCGGCGCAGGAGATCTTCACCGACGACCCGCAGGTCGAGGTGCTCGCCGCCGACTGGTCGACGCTGCGGAACAAGGGCCCGTACTCGCTGCTCTTCCTGGACCCGTCCTCCCCCGAGGACGCCTCGGTCGACTCGGTCGTCGACCTCGTCGAGCGCGGCGGGATCGTGGTCATGGACGACTTCACGCCGTGCGACACCTGGCCGCCGCTGACGATGGGCCGGGTCGACACCCTGCGCGAGACCTGGCTGACCGACGAGCGGTTCACCGCGGTCGAGGTGATGGTCGCGCCGGACGCGTCCGCGCTGATCGCGACGAAGAACTAGCGGGTCGCGGGGACTGCCGGCAGCGGGACGACCGCGCGCGGCAGCAGGTGCTGGACCAGCGGTCCGATCGCGAGCGCGTACAGGACCGTGCCCACCCCGACCTTCCCGCCGAGCAGGAACCCGAGGACGACGACGCTGACCTCGAGGGTGGTCCGCACGGCCCGGATCGAGACGCCGGTACGCCGGTGCAGGCCGGTCATCAGCCCGTCGCGCGGACCAGGGCCGAACTGGGAGCCGATGTAGAGCGCGGTGGCGAGCCCGTTGAGCAGTACGCCCGCGACCAGGAGCAGGACGCGCGCGGAGAGCGAGTCGGGCGTCGCGAGCACGCCGAGCGCCGCATCGGCGGAGAGGCCGACCACGAAGGAGTTGGCGATCGTGCCCAGGCCGGGCATCTCGCGCAGCGGGATCCAGAGCAGCAGGACGAGCAGGCTCACCAGGATCACGCACTGACCGATCGTGAGCGGCAGGTGCTCGGCCAGACCCTGGTGGAGCACGTCCCACGGGGCGTTGCCGAGGGACGCGCGGATGATCATCGCGAGGGTGATCCCGTAGAGGACCAGCCCGGCGGTGAGCTGGGTCAGCCGTCGGCCGAGACGCCCGGCGCGCAGCTGCTGGACCGGTCCGATCCGGGCCAGCTCGCGGGCCGGGGGTGCGTCAGCGCGAGACGACACGGTTGATGAGCCGGTGCAGCCGACGCGGGCGCCGACCCAGGGCGGGAGTACCGATGCGGGTGTTGTCGAAAGCAGCCATGGCACAAGAAAACCAAGAATTGGTCTGGTTCTAAATAGCCAATCATGTTTCACTGGTCTGTATGAACCAGACCACTTTCCGGGTCGCCGCATGAGCGCGCGCGCCGTCGCCGCCCGGACGGTCGCCGGCCTCGTCGGCGACTTCCACCGCGAGCCCGCCTACCGGGGGCTCGCCGAGGCGCTCCGGGTGCTGATCACCGACGGCCGGGTGCCGGTCGGCGTCCGGATGCCGAGCGAACGCGAGCTCACCGAGGCGCTCCAGGTCAGCCGGACCACCGTGACCCGCGCGTACGCCGAGCTCCGCGACCACGGCTACCTGGTCTCCCGCCAGGGCTCGGGCAGCGTCGCCAGCCTCCCCGAGTCGCGCGCCTTCCGCGGCGACCACCTGCTCTTCCCGGGCGACGCCCGCGCGGACGAGATCGACCTGACCTGCGCGGCCGCCAACGCCGGGCCCGGGATCCTGGCCGCCTACGAGCGCGCGGTCGGCGACCTGCCGGCGTACCTCGGCGGTTCCGGCTACTACCCGTCCGGCCTCCCGGTGCTCCGCGAGGCCGTCGCCGAGCGCTTCACCGCCCGCGGCCTGCCGACCACTCCGGAGCAGGTGATGGTCGTGCCCGGCGCGCTCTCCGGCGTCGCGATCGCCGCCCGCGCTCTCGGCCGGCGCGGCACCCGGACCCTGCTGGAGAGCCCGACGTACCCGAACGCGATCGCCACCCTGCGGCAGACCGGGACCCGGCTGCTGAGCAGCCCGATCGGCCGGGAGGTCGCCGACGTCGCGGACCTGCTCCGCAGCCTCGACCAGGTGCGGCCCGACCTCGCCTACCTCGTCCCCGACTTCCACAACCCGACCGGGCACCTGCTCTCCGACGAGAGCCGCGAACGGGTCGCGGCGCGGCTGCGGCAGCACGGGACGGTGGCGATCGTCGACGAGTCGATGGTCGAGCTCGGACTGGACGGCGACCCGATGCCGCTGCCGCTGGCGGCGCACCTCCCCGACGCGATCACGGTCGGCTCGGTGAGCAAGCCGTTCTGGGGCGGCCTCCGCGTTGGCTGGCTGCGCGCACCGGCGGAGCGGATGGACGCGATGGTGCGGTCCCGCCTCTCCCTCGACCTCGGCGTCCCCGTGCTGGAGCAGCTGGTCACCGCCGACCTGCTGCGCAACGGCGCTCCGCTGCTCGCGCAGAAGCGCGCCCTGCTGCGCGAGAGCCGGGAGGCAGCGCTCGACGCGCTCGCCGTGCACCTGCCGGCCTGGCAGGTACGCCGCCCGGCGGGCGGCCTCAGCCTGTGGTGCGAGCTGCCGGCCGCGCACTCCACCGACCTGCTCCCCCGAGCCGCCGACCGCGGGGTGCTGCTGGCGCCCGGGCCGAGCTTCGCGCCCGAGGGCGGCCTCGACCGCTTCCTCCGGGTGCCCTTCACCCAGCCCGCGCACGTGCTGACCGCCGCGATCGAGCGGCTGGCCGAGGCGTGGAAGGAGACGCTGGCCGACCCGCTGGGCCGGGGAAGCAGCGAGCCCACCATGGTCGCCTGACGCCGACCAGGTGGGCTCGCCTTCCGTCCGGGGCGCCGCCGCTCAGGACCAGACGCGCACGTAGTCGACCTTCATCGTCGCCGGGAACGGCGTCCTCGAGGTCGGGGCGTTGGCCCCGGAGCCGAGCATCTGCGTCATCGCGAGGATGAACGGCCGGTGGAACGGCGTCGCCGTCAGCAGCCCGAGCAGCGACCAGGAGGAGTTCTGCAGGCAGACCTTGTCGTCGTAGCTGATCGTGATCGTCGAGGGAGTCCAGTCCAGCCGGTAGGTGTGCATCGTGCCGCGCTTGACCAGGCAGTAGTTGTTGGTGACCTGCGCGTTCGGGTCGACGTTCAGGTACTTCAGGTACGGGATCGCGCGGTCGGAGTAGTTGCTGAACCACTCCGCGACGTCGATCTCACCGGACCCGGCGGCGGCGAGGTCGTCGGGCCACATCCAGAGCGAGCTCTGCAGGCCGGGCGTGCTCGTGTTCGGGAACGACGCCCGGAACTCGAACCGGCCGAAGGCCTGGGCGAACGTCTTGTACGTCGTCACCATGCCGGAGGTCACGGTCGTGGCGAACTGGCTCGAGCCGTCCTTGCAGACGAACGGCTTCGACGCCTTGCGCGCGGTCAGCGACAGCGTGCCGAGCAGGACCGAGATGTTCTGGGTCGAGTCGACGAAGCAGGCGCCGGACTGGCCGTAGCCGCTGGTGGCGGTGACCTGCGGGACCCACTTGGTGCGGTCCAGCGAGGTGCCGTTGAAGTCGTCGGCGAAGGTGCAGGTCCACGGCGTGCCGTCGGCCTTGTAGATCGTCTTGCCGCAGCTCGGCGCCGACGTCGCGGCCGTGGCCGGCGCGGCGGGGACGACGAGGGCGACGGCGACCAGCGCTGCCGCCAGCGTCGAGGTCAGGGCGGCGAAGCGGCTGAGCGCACGGGTACGTGCAGGCATCTGGGTGATTCCTCCCCACGAGGCGGGCAGACTCGGACCAGAGGTGCATTCCGGACCGATCCGCAAGATCGGGGCAAAACTAGTGCACGATGATGCAATTTGTACATCGTTTCGGCGTACCTATTTTGACAGCCGACCTAATACGGCGAGCACCTCGGGAACCGACTCGCAGAATGCACATTCCGGCAGGCCGGTCTGCCTCACTCGCTGAGGTCGACCCCGCGCACCGTCTCGGCGTCGATCGCCGTGCGGATCTGCTCCAGGACCTCGGCCGGGACCGCGCTGTCCACCGAGAGCGCCACCAGCGCCATGCCGCCCTTCTCGTCGCGGGAGACCTGCATCCCGGCGATGTTCACCTGCGCCTCGCCGAGGATCCGGCCGACGGTGCCGACCATGCCCGGGCGGTCCTCGTAGCGGAAGAAGGCGAGGTGGTCGGTCGGCTCGAGATCCACCAGGAAGCCGTTGATCTCGACCAGGCGCTCGCGCTGGTTGATACCGACGAGCGTGCCGGCCACCGAGAACTGCGAGCCGTCGGCCAGGGTGCCCCTGATGGTGATCAGGTTGCGGTGGTCCGGGCTCTCCGGGTCGGTGACCAGCCGGACCGCGGTCCCCCGCTCGGCCGCCAGCAACGGCGCGTTCACGTAGGAGACCTGGTCCTCCACGATGTCGGCGAAGACGCCCTTCAGGGCCGCCAGCTCGAGCACCTTGACGTCGAACTCGGTGATCTCGCCGCGGACCTCCACGTCGATCGACTGCGCGACCTCGCCGGCGAGCGAGGTGAAGATCCGGCCGAGCTTCTCGGTCAGCGGGATGCCCGGGCGGACGTCCTCCGCGATGACCCCGCCCTGCACGTTGACGGCGTCCGGGACCAGCTCGCCGCCGAGCGCCAGCCGGACCGACCGCGCGACCGCGATGCCGGCCTTCTCCTGCGCCTCGTCGGTGGAGGCGCCGAGGTGCGGCGTGGCGACGACGTTCTCGAGCTCGAAGAGGGGCGAGTCGGTGCAGGGCTCCTGGGCGAAGACGTCGAGGCCGGCCGCGGCGATCTGACCGGTCTTGAGGGCGTCGTACAGGGCGGCCTCGTCGACGATCCCGCCGCGTGCCGCGTTGACCAGGACCAGGCTCGGCCTGGCCTTCGCCAGCTCCTCGGCGCCGATCAGGCCGACCGTCTCCGGCGTCTTGGGCAGGTGCACGCTCATGAAGTCGGCCTCGGCGAGGAGCTCGTCGAGCGAGACCATCCGCACGCCCATCTGCGCGGCGCGGCCCGCCTGCACGTAGGGGTCGTAGGCGATCACGGTCATGCCGAAGGCGGAGAGGCGCTGGGCGACCAGGACGCCGATGCGGCCGAGACCGACGATGCCGACGGTCTTCTCGTAGAGCTCGACGCCGGTGTACTTCGAGCGCTTCCACTCACCGTTGCGCAGGGCGGCGTGCGCCGGGGAGATGTGCCGGGCCGCGGAGAGCATCAGGGCGACCGCGAGCTCGGCGGCGCTGACGATGTTGGAGGTCGGGGCGTTCACGACCATCACGCCGGCCTGGGTGGCCGCCTTCACGTCGACGTTGTCGAGGCCGACCCCGGCCCGCGCGACGACCTTCAGGCTCTTCGCGGCCGCGAGCGCCTCCGCGTCGATCTGGGTGGCCGACCGGACCAGGACCGCGTCCGCGTCCGCGATCGCCGGGAGCAGCTCGGCGCGGTCCGCGCCGTTGCACCGACGGATCTCGAAGTCCGGGCCGAGCGCCTCGACGGTGGCGGGGCTGAGCTCTTCGGCGATGAGAACGACGGGCTTGCTCACGAAGAATCCTCGGGGTGTGTGATGGTCGGCTGGAGCGTGGTGACCTGCCTCAGCCGATCGACGCTGTCCGGCGGTCCCGTGCACGACGCTGTGCCCGGCGACGACTCTACCCGAACGGCCCCGGTCCGGACCGGGCTGTTCCGGCACCGGGACGGCCCTGGCCCGGCGTCCCGAAGAAGGTGCTCACAAGGCACTGAGAATCGGCTGAGGGACGGCCTTCCCGGCGCTCGGCGGTGCCATCCTGCGGACGTGGAGAACACGACGGACGACACCCACCCCGACGACCCGGGGACCACCGGCCTCTCCGTGGCGAGGACGCACACCGTGCACCACGGCAGACCCGTGGTGGCGGTCCTCCTCGGGATCCTCGGCCTCGTCATGCTCGGCGGGCTGTGCTTCGGCCTCTACGAGGCCGCCCGGCCGCACACCGACGCCGACGTCTCCGCCACCGTCACCCGGGGCATGGGCCTGCTGGCCCGCGCCGAGGGCGGCACCAGGGGGCCCTGCACGAAGCTGTCGAAGTACGTCGACGGGCCGCGCTCGGACGTCCTGCCGCCCTGCCAGGCGATCATCGGCAGCGACCCTGGCGCCCACCTGGTCGGCACCGAGGTCACCGACGTGTCGCTGCACGGCCGGTCCGGAACGGCCCGGGTGCGCGCCACCCTGGTCGACGACAGCGGCAGGCACCCGATCGACCGCGAGGTCCGGGTCCACGAGCGCGCCACCTGGCGCCTCGTCTGGGACCACCAGCCGCTCCGCTGAACGAAGCGGCGGGTCAGTCGGTGCCGGACTCCATCGCGACCTCGTCGATCACGGCCTCGGCGTCGGCGTCGAGCTCGGCGCTGACCGCGATCTGGTCGAAGCCGCCCGCCGGCAGCTCGCCGAACAGGGTGCCGTTCTCGACCAGGACGGTGCCCTGGTCGAGCGGCTGGCCGGCGTACAGCTCGAGCTTGGCGCGGCTGTCGGCGATGTCGAGGTTGCGCATGGTGAGCTGGCCGATCCGGTCGGTCGGACCGAACGCGGCGTTCTCGACGCGCTCCATCGACAGCTTCTCCGGGTGGTAGGAGAAGTTCGGGCCGTCGGTGGCGAGGATCGTGTAGTCGTCACCGCGCCGCAGCCGGAGCGTGACCGTGCCGGTCACCAGCGACGCGATCCAGCGCTGGATCGACTCCCGCAGCATCAGCGCCTGCGGGTCGAGCCAGCGGCCCTCGTAGAGCAGCCGGCCGAGCTTGCGGCCCTCGAGGTGGTAGTTCGCGAGCGTGTCCTCGTTGTGGATCGCGTTGAGCAGCCGCTCGTAGGCGGCGAAGAGCAGCGCCATCCCCGGGGCCTCGTAGATGCCGCGCGACTTGGCCTCGATGATCCGGTTCTCGATCTGGTCGGACATGCCGAGCCCGTGCCGGCCGCCGATCGCGTTCGCCGCCAGGACCAGGGCCACGGCGTCGTCGTACCGGGTGCCGTTGATCGCGACGGGACGGCCCGCCTCGAAGGTGATCGCGACGTCCTCGGTGTCGATCGCGACCGCCGGGTCCCAGAACTTCACGCCCATGATCGGCTCGACGGTCTCCAGGGAGACGTCGAGGTGCTCCAGCGTCTTGGCCTCGTGGGTGGCGCCCCAGATGTTGGCGTCGGTGGAGTAGGCCTTCTCCTGGGAGTCGCGGTAGGGCAGGTCGCGCTCGAGGAGCCACTGGCTCATCTCGTGGCGGCCGCCGAGCTCGGTGACGAAGTCCGCGTCCAGCCACGGCTTGTAGATCCGCAGCTCCGGGTTGGCCATCAGGCCGTAGCGGTAGAACCGCTCGATGTCGTTGCCCTTGTACGTCGAGCCGTCACCCCAGATGTTGACGTCGTCGGACTGCATCGCCCGCACCAGCATCGTGCCGGTGACGGCGCGGCCGAGCGGCGTGGTGTTGAAGTACACCTTCGCGCCGGAGCGGATGTGGAAGGCGCCGCAGGCGAGTGCGGCCAGGCCCTCCTCGACGAGCTGCGGCTTGATGTCCACGGCCCGGGCGATCTCGGCGCCGTACTGCTTCGCGCGGTCCGGGACGCCGGAGACGTCCGGCTCGTCGTACTGGCCGATGTCCGCGGTGTAGGTGCACGGCACGGCCCCCTTCTCACGCATCCAGGCGACGGCGACGGAGGTGTCGAGGCCTCCGGAGAAGGCGATGCCGACGCGCTCGCCGACGGGCAGACTGGTGAGAACCTTGGACATGAGAGAAGTATGCATGGCCTTGCATGGTCATGCAAAGCCGGGGTTCTCCCCCGCAGGTCTCAGATCGCGCAGCCGTCCGGGCCGCAGGCGTTGGCGTCGTCGCTCCCGACGATCTCGACCGCCGGGTGGGAGTCGGACCAGGCCCGCTCCAGGACCTGGGCGAACGCCTCGGCCGGCTGGGCTCCGGCGACGCCGTACTTGCGGTCGATCACGTAGAACGGCACCCCGGTCGCACCCAGGGCGGCCGCCTCACGCACGTCCGCCTCGACGGCGTCCGCGTAGACGGCGGAGGTGAGCACCTCCTTGACGGCGACCTCGTCGAGGCCCGCCTCCGTCGCGATCCGGGTCAGGGTGACGTGGTCGGCGACGTTCTCGGTCTCGACGAAGTACGCCGACAGCAACGCCTCCTTGAGCCGTCCCTGGAGCTCCGGTCCCCCGGTCTCCAGCGCCAGGTGCAGCACCCGGTGCGCGTCCATGGTGTTGACCCGCAGGGAGGCGTGGTGCCGGAAGAGCAGGCCCTCCTCGGCCGCCACCGCCTCGACCTGGTCGACCATCTGCTTGCCCGCCTCCGGACCGCCGCCGTACTTGGCGCCGAGCCACTCGGCCACGGTCTGGGTGGGCTCGGCCGGCGCGGCCGGGTCGAGCTGGAAGGAGCGCCACACGATCTCGATCTCGTCGGCGGGCAGGTCCGAGGCCGCCCGGGCCATCTCCAGTGCCTTCTCCAGGCGCCGCTTGCCGATGTAGCACCACGGGCAGACGACGTCGCTCCAGATCTCGATACGCATGCCTGGCCAACGGGACCGCGGTCCGCTTTGTTCCCCGCTCCGGGCCCCTGACGGTGCGACCCCGAGAACCCCGAGGTCGATCTCAGGGTCACCTCCGGCATTCTCCCCGATGCGCCCGAACGGGTCGGCGGGCGAAGGTCTTCCCATGATCAAGATCGAGAACCTGACCAAGACGTACAGCGGCTTCACCGCCGTCGACGACGTCTCGTTCACCGCCCGGGCCGGGCGCGTCACCGGCTTCCTCGGCCCCAACGGTGCAGGCAAGTCCACGACCATGCGGATCATGGTCGGGCTCACCCCACCCACGTCCGGCACGGCCACGATCGACGGCCGTCCGTTCGCCGACCTCCCCAACCCCGGCCTCGACGTCGGGGTCCTGCTCGACGCCTCGGCCCAGCACGCCGGACGTACCGGGCGGGAGATCCTCGCCGTCGCCGCTCGCACGATGGGCCTGCCGAAGGTGCGCGTCGAGGAGATGCTGCACCGGGTCAGCCTCACCGACTCCGAGGCCGAGCGCCGGGTCAAGAACTACTCCCTCGGCATGCGCCAGCGGCTCGGCATCGCCGCCGCGCTGATCGGCGACCCCGCGGTGCTGATCCTGGACGAGCCCGCCAACGGCCTCGACCCCGCCGGCATCCGCTGGATGCGGGACCTGCTCCGCGACTACGCCGACCAGGGCGGCACCGTGCTGCTCTCCTCGCACCTGCTGCACGAGATCGAGGTCGTCGCCGACGACCTCGTCGTGATCGGCAACGGCCGGATCGTCGCCCAGGGCACCAAGGCCGAGCTCCTCGCGGCCGCCGGCACGCTGGTCCGGACCCGCGACGTCGCCGGCCTGACCCGGGCGCTCACCCTGGCCGGCGTGCCGAGCTCGATCACCGGCGACGGCGCGGTCCGCACCGACGCCGAGGCCGAGCAGGTCGGCCGGATCGCGCTCGAGGCGCAGGTCGCGCTCACCGAGCTGCGCAGCGCCGACGGCGCCGGGCTCGAGGAGATGTTCCTCGAGCTGACCGCCGAGTCCCAACGAGAGACCACCCGCGGTCGTCGTACCGCTTCCGAAGGAGCAGCAGCATGAGCACGACCGCCACCCTCGAACGACCCGTCGCCGCCCCGGCGCGCGGGCTCCGGTCGAGCGAACCCATCCCGATGTCGCGGATCGTCGGCGTCGAGGTCCAGAAGATGTTCGACACCCGCTCCGGGTTCTGGCTGCTGACCAGTGTCGGCATCCTGGCCGCCGTGGCGACCGTCGCGACGATCCTGTTCGCGCCGGACAGCGAGATCACCTACGGCTCGTTCGCCGCCGCGATCGGGTTCCCGATGTCGGTGGTCCTGCCGATGATCGGCATCCTGGCGATCACCAGCGAGTGGAGCCAGCGGACCGGCCTGACCACCTTCACGCTGGTGCCGCACCGGTCCCGCGTGATCGGCGGCAAGCTCGTCGCGATCCTGCTGGTCGGCGTGGCCTCGATCGCCGTCGCGTTCGCGATCGGCGCCGTCGGCAACGTCGTCGGCTCCGCGATCGCCGGGGTCGGCACGACCTGGGACATCTCGCTCGGCAACGCCGCGCTGATCTTCCTCGCCGACGCCCTGGGCATGCTGATGGGCTTCACGATCGGCATCCTGGTCCGCAGCTCGCCGGGCGCGATCGTCGGCTACTTCGTCTACGCGCTGGTCCTCCCAGCCGCGCTCGGCGCCCTCGCCGGCTTCCAGTCCTGGTTCGCCGACCTGCAGGGCTGGATCGACTTCAACTTCTCCTCCACCCGCCTCTACGACGGGGACCTGGTGGCGAAGGACTGGGCGCACCTCGCCACGTCCGGCCTGATCTGGCTGGTCGTGCCGATGGTGATCGGGCTGGTGCTGGTGCGCCGCTCCGAGGTGAAGTAGGGCGCGGTTTCCCAAGGGAAGAGGTGAAACTGGCGCTTCCGACCCGATGCATCGGGTCGGAAGCGCCAGTTTCGGGCTGGAAGCGGGGCCTCAGTGCTTGAGCGCGGGGTCCCAGCGGTTCGCGATCAGCTTGAAGCTCGGGGTGTCCTCGAGCGAGGTCATGGCCTCGTAGATCCGCTCGTACTTGGTGGCGGCGATCCGCCACTTGCCGTCGGCGTCCCGGCGGTACTCGTCCTTGTAGTAGCCGCCGCCGCGGATGATGACCTTGAAGTCGGGGACGATCACGGTGTCCTCGAATCCCCAGGAGCCGGTGGCCGTGTCGCCGTCGACCGCGATCTCCGGGTGGCTGGCGATGTGGATCGTGACGATCCCGGGGCCGAGGTTGCCGGCCATGAACTCCACGACGTCCGCGCGGTTGTCGTAGTGCAGCGGCTTGTCCATCGCCTGGGTGCCGTACCGGGCGACGACGTCCTCGGCGAGGCAGTCCCCGAACTCGTCCCACTCCTTCATGTCGAGGGTGCGGAAGTAGCGGTACTTGAGCTGGCGAATTTCTTCGATCGCGGTGAGGTCCATGCCGCGAGCGTAGAACGTGTTCTAGTTTCCGGGAAGGGGTTTGCCGGGTATTGCAGGCGCCTTCAGAAACGCACCAGACCCGGGTCGCGGCCGGCGTACGCGAGCAGGCGCTCTTGCGCCGACGACGAGTCAGGTACGACGATCTCCGGCGCGAAGACCCCCTCGCGCTGGTCCTCGGTGAAGGCGCCATGGATCACCCCGTACGCCGCCTCCGCCAGCTCGGCCGGCATCGTCTCGTCCTGGCCGGTCGCCCGGGCCAGGTCCCAGCCGTGCAACAGCTGGTCGCTGGCGGCGATCGCCAGCATCGGACCGGTGCGCTCCACGACGCCGTCCTCCCCGAACACCTGGAGCGCCTCGATCCGGGCCCGCTCGAAGTCCGCCGCCGGGCTCACCCCCAGCAAGTCCCGCGGCGGCTGCTGACCCGGCGGCGTCGCGTCGCGCCCTCGCGCGGCGTTCGTGAAGTACTGCTGGGTCTGCAGCATGTGGTTCATCAGCGTACGTACGTCCCACTCCTCGCACGGCGTCCGCGCGTCGAGGTCAGCCGCCGCGCCGGCAGCCTTGGTGAGCGTCCACGCAGTGGCGGACCGGTAGAGCTCGATCGGGTCCATGACGATGCCTCCTGCTGGCGTCGTACCCGGTCGGCGGCGCAGGAAACGCTCCGGCCTCCAGTAAAGAACTGGCGCTTCCGACCCGAAGTTTCGGGTCGGAAGCGCCAGTTTCACGGCTTGCCTTGGTATTCCGTCAGCGGGCGGCGGAGCCCTCGGTGTAGTCCGCGTCCTGCTGCTTCCAGGAGAAGTGGGCGCGCAGGTCGCGGCCGGTGGCCTCGATCGGGTGCTGGGCCTCCTCCTCGCGGAGCTTGAGGAACTCGGCGCCGCCGTTGTCCTGGTCGCCGATGAAGCGCTCGGCGAAGGCACCGCTCTGGATGTCGTCGAGGATGCCCTTCATGCTGGCCTTCACCTCGGGGGTGACGACGCGGGGGCCGGAGACGTAGTCGCCGTACTCGGCGGTGTCGGAGACCGACCAGCGCTGCTTGGCGATGCCGCCCTCCCACATCAGGTCGACGATGAGCTTGAGCTCGTGGAGGACCTCGAAGTAGGCGATCTCCGGCTGGTAGCCGGCTTCGGTCAGGGTCTCGAAGCCCGCCTGGACCAGGTGCGAGACGCCACCGCAGAGGACGGCCTGCTCACCGAACAGGTCGGTCTCGGTCTCCTCGGTGAAGGTGGTCTTGATGACGCCGGCGCGGGTGCCGCCGATGGCCTTCGCGTACGACTTCGCCAGGTCCCAGGCGGTGCCCGAGGCGTCCTGCTCGACGGCGATGATGTCCGGGATGCCGCGGCCCGCGACGTACTCGCGGCGGACGGTGTGGCCCGGCGCCTTCGGGGCGACCAGGATGACGTCGACGCCCTCGGGGGCCTGGATGTAACCGAAGCGGACGTTGAAGCCGTGACCGAAGACCAGGGTGTCGCCGGCGGCGATGTGCGGCTCGATCGACTCGGCGTAGATGTGCCGCTGGAACTGGTCGGGAGCCAGGATGACGATGACGTCGGCCTCCTGGACCGCGTCGGCGACGCTGAGGACGCGCAGGCCCTCCTCCTCGGCCTTCGCGATGCTCTTCGAGCCTTCCTTCAGGCCGACGCGGACGTCCACGCCGGAGTCGCGCAGGTTGAGCGCGTGCGCGTGACCCTGGCTGCCGTAGCCGATCACGGCCACCTGCTTGCCCTGGATCAGGCTCAGGTCGGCGTCGTCGTCGTAGTAGATCTCAGCCACGGGGGCTCTCCTTCTCGGTTGTTTCGTACGTCGTACGTGGAGCGGTCAGGCGCCGAAGGCGGTGACCGGGACGGGGACCGGACGCAGGGTGCGCTCGGTGATGGAACGGCCGCCGCGTCCGATGGCGACCAGGCCGGACTGGACGAGCTCGCGGATGCCGAACGGCTCCAGGACCCGGAGGAAGTCGGCCAGCTTGTCGGAGTTGCCGGTCACCTCGAGGGTGATCGCGTCGGTGGCCACGTCGACCACCCGGGCCTTGAAGAGCTGGACCACGTCGAGGACCTGCGAGCGGGTCTCGACGTCGGCCTTGACCTTCACCAGCAGCAGCTCGCGCTCGATGGACTCGCGGTCCTCGAGCTCGACGATCTTGATCACCTCGACCAGCTTGTTCAGCTGCTTGGTGACCTGCTCCAGCGGCGACTCCTCGACGTTGACCACGATCGTCATCCGGGAGATCTCCGGGTGCTCGGTCGGGCCGACGGCCAGGGAGTCGATGTTGAAGCCGCGGCGGCTGAACAAGCCGGCGATGCGGGCGAGCACACCGGGCTTGTTCTCCACGAGCACGGAAAGCGTGTGAACACTCACAGGTCGTCCTCCTCGAACTCGGGCGCCAGGTCGCGTGCGTACTTGATGTCGTCGTTGGAGGTGCCGGCCGCGACCATCGGCCACACCATCGCGTCGCGGTGGACCCGGAAGTCCACGACCACCGGGACGTCGTCGACCTCCATGGCCCGCTTGATCGTCGCGTCGACGTCGGCGGCGCTGTCGCAGGAGAGACCCACGCAGCCGTAGGCGTCGGCGAGCTTCACGAAGTCCGGGATCCGTCGAGCAGGCCCCGTGTGCAGGTCGGTGTTGGAGTAGCGGCCCTCGTAGAACAGGGTCTGCCACTGGCGGACCATGCCGAGCGACTCGTTGTTGATGATCGCGACCTTGATCGGGATGCCCTCCAGGGTGCAGGTGGCGAGCTCCTGGTTGGTCATCTGGAAGCAGCCGTCGCCGTCGATCGCCCAGACGGTGGTGTCCGGCCGGCCGACCTTGGCGCCCATCGCCGCGGGGACCGAGAAGCCCATCGTCCCGGCGCCACCGGAGTTGATCCAGGTGTTCGGGTTCTCGAAGCCGATGTAGTGGGTGGCCCACATCTGGTGCTGGCCGACCCCGGCGCAGTAGATCGACTCCGGTCCGCTGATCGCGCTGAGGCGCTCCAGCACGTACTGCGGTGCGAGGCCGTCGGCCGGGGTGTCGTAGCTGAGCGGGTAGCGCTGCTTGATCCCGGCGACGAACTTGACCCAGCCCTCGTAGTCACCGGTGTTGCCGGCGTCGTGCTCGGCCTGCAGCGCCACGATGAGGTCGGCGATCACCTCGCGGCAGTCGCCGACGATCGGGACGTCGACCGCGCGGTTCTTGCCGATCTCGGCCGGGTCGATGTCGGCGTGGATGACCCGCGCGCCGGGGGCGAACGAGTCGAGGTTGCCGGTGACGCGGTCGTCGAAGCGGGCGCCGAGGCTGATGATCAGGTCGCTCTTCTGCAGGCCCGCGACCGCCGCCACGGTGCCGTGCATGCCCGGCATGCCGAGGTGCTGCGGGTGGCTGTCGGGGAAGGCGCCGCGGGCCATCAGCGTGGTGACGACCGGGATGCCGGTCATCTCGGCGAGGACGCGCAGCTCCTTCGCCGCCCGCGCGCGGATCACGCCGCCGCCGACGTACAGGACGGGCTTGCGGGCCTCGAGGATCAGCTTGGTGGCCTCGCGGATCTGCTTGCTGTGCGGCCGGGTCACCGGCCGGTAGCCGGGCAGGTTCAGCTCGGTCGGCCAGACGAAGTCGGTCATCGCCTGCAGCGCGGACTTCGCGACGTCGACCAGGACCGGGCCGGGGCGACCGGTCGAGGCGAGGTAGAAGGCCTCGGCGACGGTCCGCGGGATCTCCGCCGGGTCGGTGACCAGGAAGTTGTGCTTGGTGATCGGCATCGTGATGCCGCGGATGTCCGCCTCCTGGAAGGCGTCGGTGCCGATCGCGGCCGCCGGCACCTGGCCGGTCACCGCGACCATCGGGACCGAGTCCATGTACGCGTCCGCGATCGGGGTGACGAGGTTGGTCGCCCCCGGCCCGCTGGTCGCCATGCAGACGCCGACCTTGCCGGTCGCCGCCGCGTAGCCCTGGGCGGCGTGGCCGGCGCCCTGCTCGTGGCGCACGAGGATGTGCCGGATCTTGGAGTCGTAGAGCGGGTCGTACGCCGGGAGGATCGCGCCGCCGGGGATGCCGAAGATGTTCTCGGCGCCCGCGCTCTCCAGCGACATGATCAGGCTCTGGGCACCGGTCACCTGGGTCCCGGTGGCGCCCGTCTCACTCATGCGGTTGTCCTTCGGATGTCTGCGTTGCTCGGGTTGTCAGTCGTCCAACAAAAAACCCCTCGGCCAAGGATGGCAGCGAGGGGTCGACGCGGGAGCGGTGGGGCTGTTCGCCTCAGCTCACGCGTCGCGTGCGTACAAGAATCTCGAAACGCATGCCGTCATCTTGCCCTCGCGCCTCCGGGCGCTCAACTCACTATGCCACCCATCCCACCATTTGGGACAGCCATCCCGGAATCCGGGCATGCGACAGTGGTCGCGTGAAGCCGGACCTCCGCCGCCGCTGGGACGCCGCCCGTGCCCGGGTGCACGCCGGCGCCCACGCCGGCCGCGGCGCGCCCCGCCTCTACCGGGCGGCACGGGCGGCCGGGGCGAGTCGCTTCGACGCCGCCCGGATGCTGGCCTGGAGCGGCGTCGTCCTCCTCGTCGTCTCTCCGCGAGCAGCCGGGGTCGCCGGACGGCAGAACGCGGTGCGCCACTTCGTCTGGCAGGCGATGGTCACCGCCCGGTACGGCGCCGAGGTCGCCCGCAGGGTCGCCGACGCCCAGGAGAGCGGAACTCCCGACGCGACCGACTCGGCGGTGGACGTGCGCAACAACGCGGTCGCCCGCTCCTACGGCTCCGCCCATGCGGATGAGCTCGGGAGCCTGAGCACCTTCGCGCTGCTGCGCCACCTGCTCGCGGCCGCGCTGTCCAGGTGGGAGGCCGGCGAGCTCGCCGCCGAGCACCCGCGCGCTCCCGGACGGGTCAGCCCGCGGGCCTGCCGAGCGCGGCGACCTGGTTCCCGTCCGGATCGAAGTTCCCCGGGGCCAGCCACGCCTCCAGACGCTCCCGGACCGCCGGCCACTCCACGTCGGTGATCGAGAACCACGCCGTGTCGCGGTTGCGGCCCTTGTAGACCAGCGCGTGGCGGAAGGTGCCCTCGTAGCGGAAGCCGAGCCGCTCCGCCGCTGCCCGCGACGGCGCGTTCAGGTCGTCGCACTTCCACTCGTAGCGCCGGTAGCCGAGGTCGTCGAGCACGTGCCGCATCATCAGGTACATCGCCTCGGTCGCCGCCGTCGTGCGCTGCAGCTCATCGGCGTACGCGATCCAGCCGACCTCGGCGCTGCCGTTGCGGGCGTCCACGCGCAGGTACGACGCCGTCCCGACGGGCCTCCCGTCGGGCGTGCAGATCACGTGCGGCACCAGCCCCGGGTCGTCGGCCAGGGCACGCAGCGCGCCGAGGAATCCGGCCTTGTCCGCGAACGGGCCGGCCGGCAGGTAGGTCCACAGCCGCGGCTCCGAGCGCAGCACCAGCGCCTCGTGGAGCTGGTCGAGGTGGTGGCCGGACAGCGGCTCGACCCGGCAGGTGCGACCCACCAGCGTCACCGGGGCGACCGGCGCACGCGGGGACCAGTCGACGGCCACGCCGACCGGCTGGCCGAACTCGTTCGTCCGCGTCACTGGAAGCTCAGGTAGGCAGGGGCGGGCGAGGCCGGCGCCTCCGAGCGCCCCGCCAGGCCCCCGAAGCCGAGGTCCGGCGACGGCGGCTCGATCAGCGGGGCCTGCGGCGTCCGGACGGGCGGCTCGGCCTCGTGGCCGGCGGCACCGATCACCAGCAGGAACGCGACCAGCAGCAGGGTGACCAGGTACATCGGCACCCACTCGGGGCCGTCGCTCTTCGACGCCATGCCCTCATTCGACACCAGGGCCGCCCCGGCGGCGAGTGCTTTGCCCGGCGCGTCCTCCGGGGCGTCCTCCGGGGCGTCCTCTGGGGCGTCCTCCGGGGCGTCCTCCGGGGCGTCCTCCGGGGCGCCGTCAGCCCGCGACGAGCTCGGCGAACCGCCGCAGGGTGTCGAGCAGGTGCACCTTGGCCGGCGACACGTTGCCGGCGAGGTGCACGGCGTTCAGCTCCTGGAACATCGGCGGTTCGAAGCCCCGCACGACGATCTCGTGCTGCGGCGCCCGCAACGCCTCCACGCTGTGCCAGATGCACGACGCCAGCCCGCGCAGCACCGCCTCCATCCAGACGCTGCGCTCGTCGGACTCGATCGAGACCACCGGCGTGATCCCGCACGCGGCGAAGAACCGGTCCAGCGCCGCCCGCCGGTCGGTGCCGACGGTCGGGAGGACCAGCGGGACCCCGGCGAGCTGCGCCAGGGTCACCCGGTCGGGCAGGTCCAGGCCCGGCGGCGAGATCAGCCGCACCTCGGCACGGCCCAGCGGCACCACCGCCAGCGCGGTCTCGATCACCTGGTCGCAGATCCCGAGGTCGGCACGCCCCGACGCGACCAGGTCGTGCACCTCCTCGGTGCTGCCGCAGCCCAGCATCCGGGTGTGCACCGCGACGCCCTGCTCGCGCAGCGCACTCAGGATCGGCAGCGCCAGCGAAGCCTGCAGCGTCGGCGAGGCGGCGATGACCAGCGGCGCGCCCCGGTCCCCGGTGGCATCCGCGTCACGGAGCGCGTCGATGCTGCGCAGCACCCGGCGCGCCCGGCCGGCGAACCGCTCCCCCGCCGGCGTCAGCGCGACCCCGCGGCCGGCCCGGGTGAACAGGGTGACCTCGAGCTCGCGCTCCAGCTGCCGGACGGCCCGGCTCAGCGCCGGCTGGGCGACGTACAGGGAGGCTGCCGCCGCGGTCATGCTGCCGGTCTCCGCCGTCGCGACCACGTAGCGCAGCTGCTGGATGTTCACGCCGCGCCTCCCTCCCATGCCGAACAGGTCTTGGACCCCGGGACGGCCCGCACCGAATGTAGGGGCACCAACCCCCTGCATCGAGGAGAACCATGCGATCGACCTTCTCACCGGCACGCGCCAGGTCCCGGTTCGTGGCCCTCGGCCTCGCCCTGGCCACCGCGGCGTCCGTCCTGGTCGCCGGAGCGGCCACGGGTGCCGCGACCGCCGCGGGCGCGCCGGACCTGCACGGCCTCCGGGTCCTCATCACCAACGACGACAGCGCCCGCGGGCTCGACGCCGGTTTCGGCACCGACGGCAAGGGGCTCTACGAGCTCCGCAAGGCGTTCTGCGCCGCGGGCGCCGACGTCCTGGTCGTGGCGCCGTGGTCCCAGCAGAGCGGCGCCGGCGCGCGGATGACCTCGCCCGGCTTCGCCCCCGTCCCACTCACCGTGCAGGCGGTCACGCCGCCCGCCGCGTACGCCGGCGACTGCGCCGCCGCCTCGACCGGCGGAGCCGTCTTCGGGGTCTGCCAGTCCGCCGGCCCGTGCTCGTCGTCGACCCCGACCGCCTCGCCCGCCGACGCCGTCAACGTGGCGCTGAGCCGGTTCGCGAAGACCTACTGGGCCGACGGCCCCGACCTGGTCCTCTCCGGGGTGAACTTCGGCCAGAACGTCGGCGCGACGCTCAACCACTCCGGCACGGTCGGCGCGGCGGTGACCGCGCGCGAGTACGGCGTCCCGGCGTTCGCGTTCAGCGCCGAGGTGCCCCGCGACCTGGCCCAGATCCCGTTCGTGCCTTTCGCGCAGACGGCGGCCTTCGCGACCGACCTGGTCGCGAAGACCGTGCGCAGCAAGCAGCTCAAGCCGGGCCTGGTGCTCAACGTGAACTACCCGTTCGTGGCCGCCGGCGAGACCCTCGGCAAGCCGGTCAGCACCGTGGCGGGCACCTCGAACGACATCGGGCTGACTTTCAACGGCGACGTCCCGCGCACGGGCGGCACCTACCAGCTGAGCGCCGGAACCCCGGCCGCCGAGACGCGGAAGAACGCCGACACCACGGCGCTGGCGGCGAACAGGATCTCCGTCACCCGGCTCGACGGCGACTGGACCTGGACGGAGAGCGCCGGGCTGCTCACCGTCCTGCTCACCCTGTTCGGCTGACCCGTTCGGCGCTGACCGGCCCGGTCGGCGCGCTACTCCCCGGGATCCGGGAGGACGAGCGCGCCGACCGGTCCCGGGTTGACCGCGATCTCCCAGCGGAACCCGTCCGGGTCGGCGAAGTAGCCGGTGTAGCCGCCCCAGTCGCGGCGTCGCGCCCGGGAGACCGGGTCGGCGCCGATCGCCGCGGCCAGGTCGAGGATCTCGTCGACCTCCGCCTCGGTGCGCACGTTGTGGGCCAGGGTCACCGGAACCAGGCCGGGGCCCCGGCGGACCGGACCCACCTCGGCCTCGAAGCCGCCCTCGGCCCACAGCGAGAGCACCAGGTGCTCGCCGGCACGGATCATCAGCACCTCGCCGGGCACGTACAGCTCGGGGGTCCAGCCGAGCCCGTCGACGTAGAACGTGTGCGTGCGGGCGAGGTCGGCGACGGCCAGGGTGACGAAGCTGATGCGCTGGTCCATGGCCCCAGCGTGCCTCACGGCACCGACGTCAGGACGGTAGCCGGCGGGTCTCCACCAGCCGTTCGGCGACCTTGCGGAGCTTGATGTTGTTGTCCTGGGAGTAGCGCAGCAGCACCGCGAACGCCTGGTCGGAGGTGAGGTCGAAGCGCTCCATCAGGATCCCCTGCGCCTGCCCGATCAGCTTGCGGGCGTCGACGGCCTGCCAGAGGTTCTCCTCCTTGCGCGCCGTCCCGATCGCGACGGCGGCGTGCCGGGCCAGGATGTGCGCGACCTCCTGGTCGTCGACGTCGAACTGCCGCGGCTTCACGGAGTACAGGTTGAGCGTGCCGATCACCGTGCCGGCGGTGTAGAGCCGGGTGCTGAGCAGGCTCCTGATCCCGGCCGAAGCCACCCGCGCCGCCCACCCGGGCCACCGGGTCTCGGTGGCGGTGTCGTCGACGATGATGCTCAGCCGGTCCTCCAGGGTGTCCAGGTCCGGCCCCTCACCGTGCTCCATCTGGATCTCGTCGAGCCGCTCGACGAGCGGGTCGGTCGCCGCGATCGTCTCCACCTGGGTGCCCCCGTGCACGAAGATCACGCCGGCGAAGTCGCAGCCGACCGCCTTCAGCGCGTACTCCAGGACCAGGTCGACTGTCTCCTCGACCCCGGGCTCGTCATGGAGCCGCAGTGCCATCTCGGCGAAGTCCTCGGCGGGGCCACGACTGAGATCGGGCACGCTCTCTCCTCACGGGTTTTCGGTGGCAGGGTCTGGGTATCGACGGGTGATGAACCAGCCCGAGGATACTGGGTACGACGCAGCGGCCGACCGGGCCCGGCTCCACGACCTGCTGCGCACCACCGGCCCCCGGACCGCGGCCGAGCTCGCCGGGCGTCCCGAGCTGGCCGGCTGGTCGACGGCTCGCCTGGAGAAGGCTCTGGCCGGGGCGTGGTCGCACGGGCAGGTGTCGGTCGACCGCGGGGACGCGTTCTTCGCACTCTGAGGGCCCGGACGCCGACGGAGGTTGACCGCGGCGCGGCCCGGGCTGCGTGAGCCGGGTCCGCGCCGCGGACGTCGGTCAGGCGGCCGGTTCCGCCAGCTCCCCGAGACGGGCACGCATCGTGGCGAGGACCCGGCTGAGGATCCGCGACACCTGCATCTGCGTGACGCCGATCTGCTCACCGACCTCGCGCTGGGTCATGCCCTCGACGAACCGCAGGTGCAGCACGCGGCGGTCGCGCGGGTCCAGGGCGGCCAGCAGCGGCTCGATCAGCAGCCGGGCCTCGCAGCGGTCGAGCTCCGGGTCCTCGGCGCCCAGGAAGTCGCCGAGCGAGGAGGCGTCGTGGTCGTCACCGGTGCCGACGACCCGGTCCAGCGAGGCGGGCGTGAAGCAGCCGTCGACGTTGAGTGCCTCGACGACGGTCTCCTCCTCGAGACCGGACTCGGCGCACACCTCGGCGATCGTGGGCTCCCGCCCCAGCCGCTGGACGAGGTCGGGACGGACCTGCCGCAACAGCTGCTGGGCCTCCTGCACCCGGCGCGGCGGACGGACCGTCCAGGCGGTGTCGCGGAAGTGCCGGCGCAGCGCCCCGAGGATGCTGGGCACGGCGTAGGTGAGGAAATCCCGGCCGAACTCCTGGCGGAACTGCGGGACGACCCGGACCAGGGCGAGCCGGGCGACCTGGGTGAGGTCGTCCAGCGCCAGGCCGCGGGCGGCGTACCGGCGGGCGAGCGCGTCGGCGATCGGCAGGTTGAGCAGCACGATCTCGTCGTACAGCTCGTGGCGGGCACCGGGCGGCTGTTCGGCCGCCCGGGCGAAGAGCGCCCGGGTGCGTTCGGCCCGCTCGTCCGATCGAATCTCGGACTCCGGATCGGGCTCGTGGGTAGGCAGGGGCGCGGACGGGGTGACCGAGGGCATCGGAATGCTCCTTGGCGAGAGAGTCCTGGTGGCCGAGCTGTGTGACCGTGGACTCGTCGGGGGTGCGTTACACGTCTACCCCCTGGCCGGTATCTCAAACGTAATACTCGTCGCCGGGTCTGGTCCGCGGCGGGGCAGGAGGCGTTGACTCGGGTCATGAACGAGACCGACGCCGCCCTGGCGCGGGCGCACGCCAACGCGCTCACCTGGTTCGACACTCTCCCCGAGCGTGCGGTGCCGGCGCGCGCACCGGTCGCCGAGGTGACCGCGGCGCTCGGCACCGACCTTCCCGACGGGCCCACCCCGGCCGCGGGGGTCGTCGACCTGCTCGCCACGGCCTGCGAGCCGGGCCTGGTCGCGATGGGCTCGCCGCGCTTCTTCGGCTTCGTGATCGGCGGGGCGCACCCGGCCGCGCTGGGCGCCGACTGGCTGGCCTCGGCGTGGGACCAGAACTCCTTCCTCCGCCAGGTCACCCCGGCGCACAGCGCCGTCGAGGACGTCACCCGGGGCTGGTTGCTCGACCTGCTCGGCCTGCCCGCCGAGGCCGCCGTCGGGTTCGTCACCGGCGCGACGATGTCGAACTTCACCTGCCTCGCGGCTGCCCGCGACGCGGTGCTCCGCCGGGCGGGCTGGGACGTCGGCACCGCAGGCCTGACCGGCTCCCCGCGGGTGCGCGTGCTGGTCGGTCGCGAGCGGCACGACACGGTGGACCTGGCGCTGCGCTACCTGGGCCTGGGGACGCCGGAGGTGGTGGACGCGGACGACCAGGGCCGGATCGACGTGACGGCCCTGGAGGCCGCTCTCGCCGATGCCGTCGGCGGGCCGGTCGTGGTCGTGCTCCAGGCCGGCAACGTGCACTCGGGCGCGTTCGACCCCTTCGCCGAGGCCGTCGCGGTCGCGCACCGGGCGGGAGCGTGGGTCCACGTGGACGGCGCCTTCGGGCTCTTCGCCGCCGCTTCCCCCGCCACCCGGGACCGCGTCCGCGGCTACGAGGACGCCGACTCCTGGACCACCGACGCGCACAAGACCCTGAACGTCCCGTACGACTGCGGCATCGCGATCGTCCGCGACCGCGCTGCGCTGCGCTCGGCGATGTCGATGGCCGGCGACTACCTGATCACCGACGAGGGCGGCGACCAGTTCGAGACCGTCCCGGAGTCCTCCCGGCGCGCCCGCGCCCTCCCGGTCTGGGCGGTGCTGCGGGCGCTGGGACGCGACGGCGTCGCCGACCTGGTCGAGCGGTTCTGCGCGCTCGCGGCCCAGTTCCGCGACGGCGTCGCGGAGATCCCCGGTGCCGAGGTCCTCAACGACGTGGAGTTCACCCAGGTCTGCGTGGCGTTCGGCAGCGACGAGCTCACCCAGGCCGTGGTCCGCGCCCTGCTGGAGGACGGGACCGCCTGGATGAGCGGGTCACGCTGGCACGACCGGGCCGTGGTCCGGATCGCGGTGAGCAACTGGTCGACCACCGCGGAGGACGTACGACGCAGCCTGGACGCGCTCCGCCGGGCCGCGGCCGCCACCGCTGGTTGAGGAGGTCGCGCAGCGACCGTCTCGAAACCGTCAGCCGCAGACGGCGCCGTGGGCCGCTGACTGCACGACCTTGGCGTACTTGCCGAGGACGCCGCGGGTGTACTTCGGCGGGTTCGGCACCCAGCCCTCCTTGCGGGCCGCGAGCTCGGACTCGTCGATGGTCACCTCGAGGGTCTTGCCGGCCACGTCCAGGGTGATCGGGTCGCCGTCGCGGACGAACGCGATCGGACCGCCGTCGACGGCCTCGGGCGCGATGTGCCCGACGCAGAGGCCGGTGGTGCCGCCGGAGAACCGGCCGTCGGTGATCAGCAGGACGTCCTTGCCGAGCCCGGCGCCCTTGATCGCGCCGGTGATCGCGAGCATCTCGCGCATCCCCGGGCCGCCCTTCGGGCCCTCGTAGCGGATCACCACCACGTCGTTCGGCTGGATGACGCCGTCGGCCAGCGCGTCCAGCGCGGCCCGCTCGCCGTCGAAGACGCGCGCGGTGCCGGTGAAGGTGGTGTCGTCGAAGCCCGCGCTCTTGACCACGGCGCCCTCGGGGGCCAGCGACCCCTTGAGGACGGTGATGCCCCCGGTGGCGTGGATCGGCTCGGAGAGCTGGCGCAGCACGTCGCCGTCCAACGGCTTCGGGTTCAGCGCCTCCAGGTTCTCGGCCATCGTCCGGCCGGTGACCGTGAGGGTGTCGCCGTGCATGAGCCCGGCGTCGAGCAGCGCCTTCATCACGACCGGGATGCCGCCGATCTTGTCGACGTCGTTCATCACGTAGCGGCCGAACGGCTTGAGGTCGCCGAGGTGCGGGACCTTGTCGCCGATCCGGTTGAAGTCGTCGATGGTCAGGTCCACCTCGGCCTCGCGGGCGATCGCGAGCAGGTGCAGGACCGCGTTGGTCGAGCCGCCCAGCGCCATCACGACGGCGATGGCGTTCTCGAAGGCCGGCTTGGTCATGATCTGGCGCGCGGTGATGCCCTGCTTCAGCATGGCCACCACGGCCTCGCCGGAGCGGTGCGCGAACCCGTCGCGGCGACGGTCGACGGCCGGCGGGGCGGCGCTGCCGGGCAGGGACATGCCGAGGGCCTCGGCGACCGAGGCCATCGTGTTGGCGGTGTACATGCCGCCGCAGGCGCCCTCGCCCGGGCAGATCGCGCGCTCGATCTTGTCGACCTCCTCGCGGGTGATCTTCCCGGCGAGGCAGGCGCCGACGGCCTCGAAGGCGTCGATGATCGTGACGTCGTGGCCGTCCACGCTTCCGGGCATCGTCGAGCCGGCGTACAGGAAGACGCTGGCGAGGTCGAGGCGGGCGGCCGCCATCAGCATCCCGGGGAGGGACTTGTCGCAGCCGGCCAGCAGCACGGAGCCGTCCAGGCGCTCGGCCATCATCACGGTCTCGACCGAGTCGGCGATGACCTCGCGGCTGACCAGCGAGAAGTGCATGCCCTCGTGGCCCATCGAGATGCCGTCGGAGACCGAGATGGTGCCGAACTCGAGCGGGTAGCCGCCGGCGGCGTGCACGCCGTTCTTCACGGCCTTGGCGAGCCGGTCCAGCGACAGGTTGCACGGGGTGATCTCGTTCCAGGACGAGGCGACCCCGATCTGCGGCTTGGCGAAGTCCTCGTCGCCCATGCCCACCGCCCGGAGCATCCCGCGCGCGGCGGCCTTCTCGAGGCCGTCGGTGACGTCGCGGGAACGGGGCTTGATGTCGGGGGTCTGCTGCGTCATGGGCCCCATTGTTCCCGACCGGCCGTGACGCCGTCCCGGGTGTTCGCCCTGCGACCCCCGGGCGACCCCCGAGCACCGCCCGGGCGCGCGTCCGGTCAGACCGCGGCGGCCCGGACGGTCATCACGTCCGGAAGGTTCGCGACCACCTGGTCCCAGCTCGTGCCGCCGTCCGCGGAGGCCCAGACGGCGCCGTTGCGGGCCCCCAGGTAGATCCCCGTCTCGTCGTGGTCGTCGACGGTCATCGCGTCGCGCATGACCGCCACGTAGAAGCTGTCCGGCAGCCCGTCGTCGAGCGGCTCCCAGCTGTCGCCGGCGTCGCGCGAGCGCCAGACCCGGGCCCGCCCTCCCGGCGGGTAGCGGCCGTCGCCGCCGTTCATCGGGAACACGAAGACGGTGTCCGGCTCGTGCGGGTGCACCACGATCGGGAAGCCGAAGTCCGACGGCAGCCCGTCGGCGATCGACTGCCAGGACGCCGCGTGGTCGTCGGAGCGGTAGACGCCGCCGTGGTTCTGCAGGTACAGGCGATCGGGCCGGTCGGGGTGCCGGGTGACCTTGTGCACGCACTGGCCGAACTCGGGGTACTGCTCGCCCTCCGGCAGGAACAGGGCGATCACGCCGTCGTTGCGCGGCTCCCAGGTGCTGCCGCCGTCGGCGGTCTGGTAGCAGCCACCGGTGGAGATCGCGACGGTCACCGAGTCCGGGTCGGTCGGGTGCGGCAGGATCGTGTGGAAGGCCTGGCCGCCGAACCCGGCTCCCCACTCGGGACGGTGCGGGTGGTCCCAGAGCCCGCGGACGAGCTCGAACCGCTCGCCGCCGTCGTCGGAGCGGAACACCGCGCCGGGCTCGGTGCCGGCGTACACGACGCCCGGGGTGGCGCCGGGGACGAGCTGCCAGATCCGTTCGACAGACGCGCCGGCGCCCTCGGGGAAGTGCGCCCCCGAGGTCGGCCGCCAGGTCTGCCCGAGGTCGTCGGAGACCTGGATCATCGGGCCGGTCCACGGCGACGACGCGCCGGCGAAGAGCCGCGGCCGGTCGCCACGGGTGTCGACCATGACCGAGTAGACCTCGGTCATGTCGAAGTGCGGACCCGACCACTCCCACGTCGTACGGCGCGAGTCGGACGTGCCGACCCACAGTCCTTTCCTGGTCCCGACCATGAGGATCGTCGCGTTCATCTGCCGAGCATGCTCCCCTCGGGCGTCCGACCTCAAGAGGCACGGGACGTGCGCACTTGTTCACACAGCCGTCACGCAGGCGTGACCGCGACGTACCACCGACTGCCTAGGTTCGGGGGCACCAGCACAAGGGAGGAGAGCCCGGATGAGCACACTGATCGCCGCTTCACCCCTGGGCCTCGTGGCACGTTGGTCGAGCCGCAGCCAGGAGCAGGCCCGCCGCAACGCGATGGCGGCCTGCACGGTCCTGACCGCGCGCCGTCACGAACGTCTCGAGGTCGAGAGCTTCATCGCCGGTTACCTGGCGCGGTACGAGACCGCAGCGGCCGCCGAGCCCGCCCTGGCCGTCCCGGTACGCCGCGTCGGCTGAGCCGCCTTCCTGAGCCGCCTTCCTGGGCCGCCTTCCTGGGCCGCCTTCCTGAGCCGCCTTCCTGGGGCGGGTCGACACGCCCCAGCCGTGGTGACCTGAGCCACGAATCCCCCCTCACGCAGCGGGGGTGGGGCACACTCGATCCATGTCCGCACCGCTGTCGGACCCCGCACCGGGTCTGCGCCTCGTCCCCGACCTCAGCGCCGAGGACTCCGAGCGCGCGCTCGCACTCCGCTTCTACCCCGTCACCGCGTACGACGGCACCGAGCTGACCGCCTGGACCAACGACGTCGACGGCCCGACCGTCCTGCTCTGCAACGGTCTCGGCACCAACCCCTACGCGTGGCCCGCGCTGCTCGACCCCGACTGCGGCGTCCGGGTGATCTCCTGGAACCACCGCGGCACCGGCGGCTCCGCCCGGCCCGAGAACACCGACCACGTCGGCATCGAGACCTTCGTCGAGGACGCCCTCGCCGTGCTCGACGACGCCGGCGTGGACTCGTGCCCGGTGATGGGCTGGTCGATGGGCGTGAACACCGCCTTCGAGCTCGCCACGCTGCACCCGCACCGGGTCGACGCGCTGTTCGCCGTGGCCGGCGTCCCCGGCGGCACCTTCGCCTCCATGCTCGCCCCGCTGCACGTGCCCCGGTTCGCCCGGGCCGCGATCACCGTCGGCGCGGCCCGCCTGATGAAGCTGCTCGGCAAGCCGCTCACCCCGGTCGCGCGCCACCTCCCGATCGGCCCCAAGGCGGTGGCCCTGCTCAGCCACAGCGGCTTCATGCTCCCGGTGGCCGACGTCGAGCTCACCGCCGCTACCGTGCACGAGATGCTGCAGATCCCGGTCGACTGGTACATGCACCTCGCCGTCGAGACCTCCCGGCACGTCCGCGTCTCGTTGCGCAGCATCGCCGTGCCTACCACCTTCGTGGCCGGGCGCTGGGACGTGCTCGCCTCCGCCCACGACATGCGGACCGCCGCCGACCGCATCGAGGGCGCCGAGTTCGTCGAGCTCAACGCCACCCACTTCGTGGCGATGGAGAAGCCGGTCGAGGTGCACGAGCTGCTGCTCGACCTGCTCGACCGCGTCGACTGACCGCTCCCCCTCTACGGTGGGGTCCATGCGACGGCTCCTGGCACCGGCCCTCACCGCGGGCCTGGCCGTGTCCCTGGCTGGGTCCCTTCTCGGGCTCGCCGGGTGCGGCGGCGACGACTCGTTCCCGCCGTCCTCGCGCGGGTCCGACCCGGCCACCGCGTCGCCGCAGCCGACCGAGCCCGCGACCACGCTGTCGCCCTCCCCGAGGCGACCGCCGCGCGTGCTCGGCACCGTCGCCCGCGGCCTCGAGGTCCCCTGGGGCATCGGCTTCCTGCCCGACGGCTCCGCCCTGGTCACCGAGCGCGACAGCGGCCGGGTGCTGCACGTCGCCGACGGCACGGTGACCCCGGTCGGCCGGATCGACGAGACCGTGGCGAACGGCGAGTCCGGGCTGCTCGGGCTGGCGGTGTCGCCGACGTACGCCCAGGACCGGCGGGTGTTCGTCTACGCCTCCACCGACGACGACAACCGGGTGCTGCGGTTCACCTTCGACGGCACCCGGATCGGCTCCCCCGCCCCGGTGCTCACCGGGATCCCGCGCGGCTTCATCCACGACGGCGGCCGGCTCGCCTTCGGGCCGGACGGCTACCTCTACGTCTCCACCGGCGAGACCGGCCGGCCCGAGCTCGCCCAGCGCGCCTCCTCGCCGGCGGGGAAGATCCTGCGGATCACCCAGGACGGCAAGCCCGCCCCGGGCAACCCGGACCCCGGCTCGCCGGTCTGGTCGCTCGGTCACCGCAACGTGCAGGGCCTGGCCTTCGACGACGCCGGGCGGCTCTGGGCCTCCGAGTTCGGCCAGAACACCTGGGACGAGCTCAACCTGATCCAGAAGGGCGTCAACTACGGCTGGCCGCAGGTCGAGGGCAAGGGCACGGCCGACGGCTTCCGGAACCCGCAGGTCGTCTGGCACACCGACGAGGCCTCCCCGTCCGGCCTCGCCTGGACCGACGGCCACCTCTGGCTCGCGTCGCTGCGCGGCGAACGGCTGTGGCGGGTCGACGCGAACGGCGCCCGCGCGACCGCCCCGAAGGACTTCTTCGTCGGCGAGCACGGCCGGATGCGGACCGTCGTGGTCGCCCCCGACGGCAACCTCTGGGTCACCACTTCGAACCGGGACGGCCGGGGAACGCCGAAGCCCGGCGACGACCGGATCCTGCTGGTGTCGCCGGGCTCCTGAGCGTGGTTAGCGGACGACCTTGACGGTCTTCGTGCCGCGGCGGATGTCAGCGAACTGACCGGTGGCGGTGATCCGGGCCTTGCCCGGCTTCCCGGACACGGTCAGGTACCGGACGAAGACGCCCTTCGCGTTGGCGTGACCGGTGCGGACCACGACGCCGCGCAGCCGCAGCGAGACCTGCTCCCCCGCCGCGAGCCCGCGCACGGTCACCCCGACCCGCTTGCCGCGGTGCACCGTGGACCGCGACAGCACGACCGGGAGGGTCTTCGGGCCGAGCACGTGCACCGTGCCGGTCGTGGCGCCGCCGGCGGCGGTCAGGCGGTAGGCGACGTCACCGGTCGGCGCCGGGACGACGACCGGGACGCTGATCGTGGAGCCGGTCCCGACGACCACCCGGTTGCCGCGCGACGTCGTCAGGCAGGTGCGCACGCCCGCGGGGATCCCGGTGAGCGAGAGCTTCTGCGTGCTGCCACCCCGCACGAAGCCGGTCGGGCCGCTGACCCCGGCGCCGGGCGCATCGCCGAGCAGGGCCAGCAGGCCGGCCGCCGCCGGGGAGGTGGTCCGCCGCCAGGTGTCCCGGGCGGCATCGGTGATCCCGTTGCTGGTGCCGGTGGCCAGGGTGGCCTGGTCGTAGGCGATCGCGCCGACCTCGCCGGCCAGCGGGCCGGTCGTGCCCGGGGCGACCTGGAGCGACTTCACCCAGGACGCGGCCCGGGCCACGTGCGTGCAGTCCCCCAGCGCGGCGAGGGCGCGGGCGGCCAGGCCGGTGCTGTTGGCGTTGGCCGCCTCGGTGGTCGCGCCACCGCCGAACGAGCCGTCGGCCTTCTGGGCCGAGAGCAGCCAGCTGCCGGCCCGGCCCAGCGCCGAGGCCACGGCCGGGTTGGACCGCATCGCGGCGAGCTGGAGGACGACGGTCGCGGTCGCGTCCGGGTCCGGGGCGCTCTTGCCGGCCGCCCTGCCGCCGTCGCAGGTCTGGTCGGTCGCGGACTTGCTCGCCGTCGGGAGCAGCCGGAAGTAGCCCGCGGAGCACTGCTGCTTCAGCAGGAAGGCGAGCACCGGTGCCGCCTGGGCGGATCCGGCGGTGGCCAGACCACGGGCGGCGAAGGCCTGGCCGAACGTGTTCGCGTAGTCCGAGCCGAAGGTGCTGGTGTCGAAGATGCGGCCGGTCGAGGGTCCGCTGCCGGTCACCTGGGCCTCGAGCCGGGTGATGAGGTTCTTGCCGCCGAAGGCGGTCGCGTCGGCGCCGGTCTGCTGGGCGAACACGACCGTCTTGGCGAGCGCGTTCGCGTAGGTGCTGCCGGTGTCGCCGAAGGCCTCCCCGGAGATGTAGGCGTCAGCGGAGACCGAGTCGGCGATCGCGTCCTTGACCTCGGTCACCGTGCTGTCGTGACCGCCGATCGCCTGGAGCGAGAACGCGGCGTCGATCGAGAGCCCGTGGTCGTCGTACGCCCCGAAACCGGTGTCCGGGTAGTGCATCAGTCCGTTGGTGAGCTGGCCGACCAACCAGGTGGAGGCAGCCTCTGCGGAGCCCGGGACGGCGGCCTGGGCGGGGGCGCCGGTCAGCAGCGTGACACCCGAGACGGCGAGGGCCGCGGAGGCGACGAGGGCTCCGGTACGACGGAGGGGGTTCATGAGTGGTCCTTCCCGCTGCAGGAGCGGGAGGCGACCGCCACCCGCTGCTCTCCACGACAGCGACTGTTGCGAGGACGTCAGCGGCGGGTGTTCCGACTCGTCGCCCCGACTGCTCGGGCGCGACCTACGGTTGCGGGTCAGTGCCGGAATTCGACCGGCTTTCCCCATCCACGGACGTGGTGTGTTGGTGCTCGTTCCCCAGGGCGGGGAACGGTTGACCCTAACACCGCGGACCGGGCGGTCCTCCCGCCCGGTCCAGCCGCTGTCAGGAGAGCTTCTCGAGGATCAGCTCGCGGACCCGGCCGGCGTCGGCTTGGCCCTTCATGTCCTTCATCACGGCACCGATCAAGGCACCGGCGGCGGCGACCTTGCCGTCGCGGATCTTCTCCGCCACGTCCGGGTTCGTCGCGATCGCCCGGTCGACGGCCTCGCCGAGGGCACCCTCGTCGGAGACGATCGCGAGGCCGCGGGCGGCGACGACGGCGTCCGGCTCGCCCTCGCCGGCGAGGACGCCGTCGAAGACCTGGCGGGCCAGCTTGTCGTTGATCGAGCCGCTGTCCACGAGCGCCTGGATCGCCGCGACCTGGGCCGGGGTGATCGGCAGTGCCGCCAGCTCGATACCGTCCTCGTTGGCGCGGCGGGTCAGCTCGGCGACCCACCACTTGCGGGCGGCCTGCGGGGACGACCCGGCGGCCACGGTCTGCTCGATCAGCCCGACCGCCTCGGCCGCGACGACGTCACGCATCTCCAGGTCGGTGAAGCCCCACGCCGCCTGCAGCAGGGCGCGCTGCTCGCGCAGCGGCACCGGCAGGGCGGCCTTCAGCTCCGCGACCCACTCGCGGCTCGGCGCCACCGGGACCAGGTCCGGCTCCGGGAAGTACCGGTAGTCGTCGGCGTCGGACTTCTCCCGGCCCGACGTCGTGACGCCGGTGTCCTCGTGGAAGTGCCGGGTCTCCTGCAGGATCGACTCCCCCGCGGTCAGCAGCGTGGCCTGCCGGCAGACCTCGAAGCGCGCGGCCCGCTCGACCGAGCGCAGCGAGTTCACGTTCTTGGTCTCGGTCCGGGTGCCCAGCACCGGCTTGCCGCTGACAGGATCAGCGCTGCCCTTCGGTGCCAGCGACAGGTTCACGTCGCAGCGCATCGAGCCCTGCTCCATCCGCACGTCGGAGACGTCCAGCCCGAGGAGCAGGTCGCGCAGCGTGGCGACGTACGCGCGCGCCACCGCGGGGGCCTTCGCGCCGGCGCCCACGATCGGGCGGGTGACGATCTCGATGAGCGGGATCCCGGCGCGGTTGTAGTCGACCAGCGAGTAGTCGGCGCCGTGGATGCGACCGGTCGCGCCGCCGACGTGCAGCGACTTCCCGGTGTCCTCCTCCATGTGCGCCCGCTCGATCTCGACGCGGAAGGTCTCGCCGTCGACCTCGACGTCGAGCCAGCCGTCGAAGGCGATCGGCTCGTCGTACTGGGAGGTCTGGAAGTTCTTCGGCATGTCCGGGTAGAAGTAGTTCTTCCGGGCGAACCGGCACCACTCCGCGATCTCGCAGTTCAGCGCGAGGCCGATCCGGATCGCCGACTCCACGGCCTTGCCGTTGACCACCGGCATCGAGCCCGGCAGGCCGAGGCAGGTGGGGCAGGTCTGGGTGTTCGGCTCGGCGCCGAAGTCGACCGCGCAGCCGCAGAACATCTTCGTGTTCGTGCTCAGCTCGACGTGGACCTCCAGGCCCATCGCGGGGTCGAACGCGGCGATCGCCTCGTCGTAGGACATCAGGGTCTCGGTCATCGGGCACCTCCCAGGGCCGGGGCCTGGGCGAGCAGCGGGCCGCCCCATTCCTTCTCGAGCATCGCTTCGAGGGCTGCCCCGACCCGGTAGAGCCGGTCGTCGGCGAGCGCGGGCGCCAGCACCTGGAAGCCGACCGGGAGGCCGTCCTCGGGCGCCAGCCCGGCCGGGAGCGAGAGGCCCGGGATGCCGGCCAGGTTCGCCGGGATGGTGGCGACGTCGTTGAGGTACATCGCCACCGGGTCGTCGAGCTTCTCGCCGATCTTGAACGCGGTCGTCGGCGCCGTCGGCGAGACCAGCACGTCGGCCTTCGCGAAGGCGGCCTCGAAGTCGCGGCTGATCAGCGTCCGCACCTTCTGCGCCTGGCCGTAGTAGGCGTCGTAGTAGCCGCTGGACAGCGCGTAGGTACCCAGGATGATGCGGCGCTTCACCTCGTCACCGAAGCCGGCGTCGCGGGTCGCCCGCATGACCTCCTCGGCGCTCGGGTCGCCGTCCGGCACGACCCGCAGGCCGTAGCGCATCGCGTCGAAGCGGGCCAGGTTGCTGGACGCCTCGCTCGGCATGATCAGGTAGTACGCCGCGAGCGCGTGCACGAAGCTCGGGCAGGAGACCTCGACGACCTCGGCACCGGCCTTGGTGAGCAGCGCGACGGCCTCGTCGAACCGCTGCTCCACGCCGGCCTGGTAGCCCTCGCCGCGCAGCTCGCTGATCACGCCGATCCGCACCCCGGCGAGGTCGCCGGCGGCGCCCTGGCGGGCGGCGTCGGCGAGCGCGGGCAGCGGCTGGTCGATGCTGGTGGAGTCGAGCGGGTCGTGGCCGCCGATGACCTCGTGCAGCAGGGCCGCGTCGAGGACCGTGCGGGTGACCGGGCCGACCTGGTCGAGCGAGTTCGCCATCGCGACCAGCCCGTAGCGGGAGATGCCGCCGTAGGTGGGCTTGAGGCCGACCGTGCCGGTGACCGCGCCCGGCTGCCGGATCGAGCCGCCGGTGTCGGTGCCGAGCGCCAGCGGCGCCTCGAAGGCGGCCACCGCGGCCGCCGAGCCGCCGCCGGAGCCGCCCGGGATCCGGTCGGTGTCCCACGGGTTCCGGGTCGGCCCGTACGCCGAGTGCTCGGTCGAGGAGCCCATCGCGAACTCGTCCATGTTGGTCTTGCCGAGGATCGGCAGGCCGGCCTCCTTGAGGCGGCTGACGACGGTGGCGTCGTACGGCGGGATCCAGCCGTCGAGGATCTTCGAGCCGCAGGTGGTCGGCAGGCCCTCGGTGGCCAGGACGTCCTTGACCGCGACCGGGACGCCGTCCAGCGGCGAGGCCGGCGTACCGGCGGCGCGGCGGGCGTCGGAGGCGGCCGCCTGGGCGAGCGCGCCCTCGGCGTCCACGTGCAGGAAGGCGTGGATGTCGGTGTCCACGGCGTCGATCTGGTCCAGGCAGGCCTGGGTGATCGCGACGCTGGTCGTCTCGCCGGCGGCGAGCATCGCGGCGAGCTCGGCGGCACTCTTCTTGGTCAGGTCGCTCACTGCTCGTCTCCCAGGATCCGCGGCACGGAGAACCGCTGCTGCTCGCTGGCCGGGGCGCCGGAGAGCGCCTGCTCGGCGGTCAGCGAGGGCCGGACGACGTCCTCGCGGAAGACGTTCGTCAGCGGGATCGCGTGCGAGGTCGGCGGGATGTCCGCCGCGGCGACCTCGGCGATCGAGGCGATGCTCTCCAGGATCACGGAGAGCTGGGGCGCGAGGTGGTCGAGCTCGGCGTCGTCGAGCTCGATCCGGGCGAGGTCCGCCAGGTGACGCACCTCGTCACGGGTGATTTCAGGCATGGGGCCAATCCTAGGGCCCGGGTCGTGTGCCTCTCGACGCGCCCGGACGCGTCCTGGGGCACACGACCCGGTCAGCCCTTGACGATCCCGTCGTCGATCATCTGCTGGAAGTGGTCGGTCACGGACTCGGCGCCGGGGCGGAAGGTGATCCCGAGCTCTTTCACGGTCCGGCTGTTGTCGAAGCGCAGCGGGTAGCCGACGTTGAGCTCGATGAACCTGCGGGTCATCCCGGCGATCGGCGCGGCCAGCTTGATGACCGGCTTCGGGGCCTGGGTCAGCGGGAACGACGGCCGGTAGCCGAAGCGGGCGCGCAGCGCCCTGCCGATGTCGAGCATGCTCATCGTCTCGGCGTTGGTGATGTAGCGCCCGTGCGCCTCGGGGGTGAAGCCGGCCGCGATGTGCGCGCGGGCCACGTCACGGACGTCGACGACGCCCATCTCCAGCGCGGGCGCGCCGGCGGCCAGGGAGTAGTCGGTGAAGCTCCCCATCGTCCGGAAGGTGCCGGACTTGCTGGCGGTCGTCAGCGACGGCCCGAGGACCAGACCCGGGTGGATCGTGACCAGGTCCCAGCGGTCCTGCGCCTCGGCGATCCGCCACGCCTCCCGCTCGGCGACGGTCTTGGAGTACGGGTACGGCTGGTGCCCGAGGCTGCTGGTGGTGTTCCAGTCGTCCTCGGTGAAGAAGTCCTTGCCCCGCATGTCGATGTTGTCGCCGCAGATGGCGACGACGCTGCTGGTGAGCACCACCCGCTTGACCGAGGCGGTCTCGCCGACGCTGGCCAGGACGTTGCGGGTGCCGTCCAGGGCCGGGTCGACCAGCTGCTTCTGCGGGTCCTTGACCTTGCCGAGGAGGAACGGCGACGCGGTGTGGATGACGAGCTCGCAACCGGCCATCGCCTCGGTGTAGCTGCCCGGCTCCAGGAGCTCGGCGCGGGAGAGGCTGAGGCGGCCCGGGTGCTCCGCGGAGAGCGCGTGCAGGTGCTCCAGGCCGTTCGCCTTGCGGGGATCACGGACCGTCGCGCGGACCGTGAAGCCGTCCTCGAGCAGGTAGCGCACGATCCAGCTCGCGACGTACCCGCTGCCGCCGGTGACCAGGACCGGTGCCGTCCTGTCGATGATCGTCATGCCTGGAGGGTAGGGCGCGCCGGGGCCGTCGAGAAGGGTGTCCACGAGATCCGTCCACGTGACTACGCTCTCACCGTGGAACCTCCCCTGATCGCGGACGAACGCACCCAGCTCGACGGCTTCCTCGACGCGGCCCGGGAGGAGATCGTGGCCGGCCTGGCGGGGCTGACCGAGGAGCAGGCCCGGCGCCGGCTGGTGCCGTCGCTGACCACGCCGATCGGACTGGTCAAGCACGCCACGTTCGTGGAGCAGGTCTGGTTCCACGTCGCGATGGCCGGGCGCACCCGGTCCGAGCTCGGCCTGCCCGACGAGATCGACGACACCTTCGCCTTCGACGACTCCGACACCGTCGACGGGGTGATCGCCGAGTACCGCAGGGTCTGCGCCGAGGCCCGCGAGATCGCCGCCGGCTTCGCGCTGGACGACCTCGCCCAGTACAACCGGCGCAGCCCGCTCACGGTGCGCTGGGTCTACGTGCACCTGGTCCGCGAGCTCTCCGCGCACGCCGGGCACGCGGACATCCTGCGCGAGCAGATCCTTGCCTCAGACGGCTGACGGACCGCCCTCGAGCAGCCGGGTGAAGCCGTCCTCGTCGAGGATCGGGACGCCGAGCTGCTCGGCCTTGTCGGCCTTGGAGCCCGGACTGTCGCCGACGACGACGTAGTCGGTCTTCTTGGAGACGCTGCCCGAAGCCTTGCCGCCGCGGGACAGGATCGCCTCCTTGGCGCCGTCGCGGCTGTAGCCGGCGAGCGAGCCGGTGACGACCAGGGTCAGCCCGGCGAGGGTCTGCTCCCCGGTCTCGGCGCGCTCGTCCTCCATCCGTACGCCGGCCGCGGCCCACCGGTCCACGATCTCGCCGTGCCAGGCCGCCTCCGGGTCGTCGAACCAGGTGCGCACCGACTCGGCGATGGTCGGGCCCACCCCCTCGGCGGCGGCGAGCTCGCCCTCCTCCGCGGCCCGGATCGCGGCCATCGAGCCGAACTCGGCGGCCAGCGCGCGGGCGGCGGACGGGCCGACGTGCCGGATCGAGAGGCCGACCAGCACCCGCCACAGCGGCTGCTCCTTGGCCCTGGCCAGGTTGTCGAGGAGCTTCTGCCCGTTCGCGGTGAGCTGCGGGCCGTCCTCGTCCTTCTTCGGCGCCCGGGTGAACAGCGGTGCGACCCGCAGCCGGTCGGCGTCGAGGTCGAAGACGTCGCCCTCGTTGGTGATCGCGCCCGCCTCCAGCAGCGCGACGGCGGCCTCGTAGCCGAGGCCCTCGATGTCGAAGGCGCCGCGGCCGGCCACGTGGAAGACCCGCTCGGTCACCTGCGCCGGGCAGTCGCGGTGGTTGGGGCAGCGCAGGTCCTTGTCGCCCTCCTTCTGCTCGACCAGCGTGGTGCCGCAGGACGGGCACGCGGTCGGCATCACCCACTCCGGCAGCCCCTCGGGACGCAGCGCGAGCACCGGGCCGAGGATCTCCGGGATCACGTCCCCGGCCTTGCGCAGGATCACGGTGTCCCCGGGACGGACGTCCTTGCGCCTGACCTCGTAGGCGTTGTGCAGGGTGGCGTTCTCGACGGTCGACCCGGCCACCTTGACCGGCTCCATCACGCCGTACGGCGTCACCCGGCCGGTACGGCCGGTGTTGACCTCGATGGAGAGGAGCTTGGTGTTCACCTCCTCCGGCGGGTACTTGTAGGCGATCGCCCAGCGCGGCGCCCGCGACGTGGAGCCGAGCCGGCGCTGCAGGGCGACCTCGTCGACCTTGACCACGACGCCGTCGATCTCGTGCTCGACGTCGTGCCGGTGCTCGCCGTAGTGGGTGATGTATTCCTTGACGCCGTCGAGGTCCGGCACGACGCGGACCCGGTCGCTGGTCGGCAGACCCCAGGCCCGCAGCGCCTCGTACGCCGCCGACTGGGCCGCGGGCTCGAAGCCCTCGCGGGCACCGATGCCGTGGCAGACCATGCCGAGATCGCGGGTCGCGGTGACCCGCGGGTCCTTCTGCCGCAGCGAGCCGGCGGCAGCGTTGCGCGGGTTCGCGAACATCTGCTTGCCGGCCTCGACCATGGAGGCGTTCAGCCGCTCGAACGCCTCGACCGGCAGGAAGACCTCGCCGCGGACCTCGACGAGCGCGGGCACGGGGAGCTCGTCGGTGCCGGTCAGGGTGTGCGGGATCGAGGCGATCGTCTTGACGTTCGGCGTGACGTCCTCGCCGGTGCGCCCGTCGCCGCGGGTGAGCGCCCGCACCAGGCGGCCGTTCTCGTAGAGCAGGTTGATGGCCAGGCCGTCGACCTTCAGCTCGCAGAGGTACGCGGGCGAGGTGACGCCGTCGCGGGTCAACCGGGCCTGCCAGGCCTCGAGCTCCTCGACGGAGAAGGCGTTGTCCAGGCTCTCCATCCGCTCGAGGTGGTCGACCGCCGTGAAGAGGGTGGACACCGCGCCGCCGACCTTCTGGGTCGGGGAGTCCGGGGTGCGCAGGTCCGGGACGAGCTCCTCGATCTCCTCCAGCCGGCGCAGCCGCACGTCGAAGTCCGCGTCGGAGAGGGTCGGGTCGTCGAGCACGTAGTACCGGAAACGCGCTTCCTCGATCTGCTCGGCCAGGGTCTGGTGCTCGGCCCGGAGGGTCGCCTCGTCGCTCACGGGGCCATCTTGCCGTGTTCCACCGACAACGGGGGAAGCACCCATCCGCGGCCGGGCCCGCTCCGAACCACCCCGGAACGGCCTTGACCCGACGGAGAGGATGGCCGCATGCCCGTGGAGCCCTCGGACCGGATCGTCACCGCCCCCGCCCCGGCGCGCCCGCGGGCGCAGGTGCTGCTGCTGCACGGCGGCGCCCAGCACGGCCAGGTCCCGGTCGACGGCCGCAGCCTGGCGGTGCACCGGACCCGGGCGATGCTCCGGGCGGTCGCGCCCCGGCTCACCGACGCCGGCGTCGCGGTGAGCATGCTCCGGTTCACGGTGAAGGGCTGGAACGGCACCCGGGCCTCCCCCGTCGACGACGTCCGGTGGGCGGTCGCGGCGCTGCGGGCGGAGCACCCGGACCTGCCGGTCGTGCTGCTCGGCCACTCGATGGGCGCCCGGGCGTCGGCGTGGGCCGCGGACGCACCCGGTGTCGTCGGCGTCGTCGGGCTCGCCCCGTGGTTCCCGAAGGACGACCCCGTCGGCGCGCTCGCCGGCAAGCACCTGGTCGCGGCGCACGGCGGCCGGGACCGGATCACCAGCCCGCGGCACACCCGGCGGTTCGTCGAGCGCGCCACCGACGTCGCCGCGTCGGCCCGGTACGTCGAGATGGGCTCGCTCGGTCACTACATGCTCCGCGGCGCGGGGCACTGGAACGACGTCGCGGTCACCGAGACTCTCGACATCCTGGACCGGGTCCGCGGCCACGAGGGCACCGACGTGGGCGGCATCACCCTGCCGGAGTGAAACCGTCCCCGGTCGCGGTGCGTTCCACCAGTGACGCCCCGCCGCCGACCGAGAGACCCGCATGCAGTCCCCGAACAACGACGAGAAGCCCGAGACCCGGCACGGGCTCTCGCTGACCCAGGTCGCGGCGAGCGCGGCCGCAGCGGCCTCCGCCGCTTTCGGCGCCTCCTACCTGGGCGTCGCGGGCACGATCATCGGGGCGGCCGTCGCGAGCGTGATCGCGACCGTCGCGACCGCGATGTACGGCGTCTCGCTCGAGCGCAGCCGGGAAGCCGTCCGCCGGACCGCGCTGCGGTCGGGCACCCTGCCCGTCCCCCGGCCCGTCCCCCGGCCCGTCTTTCGGGACCCGGTGGACCTCCCCTGGCGCCGGGTCGCGGTGACCGCGGTCGCCGTCCTGGTCGTCACGCTCGGCACGGTCACCGGCGTCGAGGCCGTGCTCGGCAAGCCGCTCTCGGCGGTCCTCGGCGGCTCGGACGCGCACGGAACCAGCATCGGCGCCGTGAAGGGCTCCGGTCCGGCGACGACCGGGAAGGCCCCGGGGTCGACGCCGTCGCCCACGCCCACCCCGTCCGCGGAGCCGACCAGCACGCCGACCAGCACGCCGACCAGCACACCGACCGCGGAACCGACCACGACCCCGACCGCCGACCCGACCAGCACACCGACCGACGGTCCGACCGCGGCCCCCTCGGCGGACCCGACCGGCACACCGACTCCCTGATCCCGGACGCACGACACCCCCCGTCCTCGGGGGAAGGACGAGGGGTGCCGTGTGCTCAGCGGGTTACCCGGCGGGTCAGAAGGTCTGACCCCGACCGGTCGACGAGGCGTAGTCGGCGGACCCGGAGAAGGTCGCGTCGTACGCACCGTTGACGTCGATGAGGATGTCCTCACCGGTGTGCGACGGGTCGATGTTGATCGCGGTGGTGTTGCACTCCGCGATGCCGTCGGCTCCGGTGACCGCGGTGCAGAGCACGTAGGCCGGCCGAGGTGCTGTTCGCGAACACCGTGTCACCGGAGTAGACCGCGGTGATCGCGTGCGCCCCACCGGTCAGGCCCGACACGGTCGCGGTGGCCACCTGCTCGCCACCGACCGTGCTGATCGTGCCGGTACCCAGGACGGTCGAGCCCTCCTTGAAGGTGACCGAACCGGTCGGCTCACCCTCGGCCGGAAGGGACTCCGACACCGTCGCCTTCAGCGTCACCGGGCTCCCGAAGACGATCGGGTTGGCCGAGGACGAGACCCCCACGACGGTCGGCACGCGGCCGATCGTCACCGAGGTCTGACCCTGCGAGACGGCGAAGTTGAAGTTGCCCACGTACTCGGCCCGGACAGCGTGCGCACCGGGCGCCAGCGTCGTCGTGACGAAGTCGGCCGAGGCCGTGTTGCCCGAGGACGCCGGGGTCAGGCTGTTCGACCCCAGGAGGACGTCGCCCTCCCAGAACCGGACCACGCCCGACGGCTTGCCCGTCGCCGGGGCGACCGCGCTCACCGTCGCGGTGAACGTCACCGGAGCGTTGTAGGCGGCGTTCGCGGCGTCCGAGGACACTGCGAGCGACGTCTGGCCCTTGGTCACGTTCTGGCCGTTGCCCTGGTCGAGCAGGCCGTTGCTGGTCACGAAGTTGGTCTCACCGCTGTAGACGGCCTTGACCTTGTACGTGCCCGGCACCAGCGAGGCGAAGCCCGGGCTGGTCGCGACACCGTTCACCAGGGTCTGGCCACCGCCGAGCGGAAGGCCGTTGACCGTGAACTGGACCGTGCCGGTCGGGACGCCCGCACCCGGGGCGACCGGGGCGACCACCGCGGTGAACACGGTGCCCTGGCCGGTCAGCGCCGGGTTGTTCGACGACGTGACCACGGTCGTGGTCTGCGCCTTCTTCACCGTCTGGGTGACGGTGCCGTTGCTGCCCTGGAAGCTCTCGTCGCCGCTGAACGTCGCCGTGATCGCGTGCTGGCCGACCGAAAGGTCGTCGGTGGTGAACGACGCCTGGAAGCCGGTCGCCGAGCTCACCGGGACGGTGGCGAGCACGTCGCTGCCGTCGGTGAAGACGACCGTGCCGGACGGTGCGCCCGCACCCGGTGCGAGCACCGAGACGGCCGCGGTGAGCGTGACCGGCTGCCCGAAGACGGACGGCGTCGCGCTGCTGGAGACCACCGTCTTGGTGGCGGCCTTGTTGACGACCTGGGTCTCGGAGTCGGAGCTGGTGGTGAAGTTCAGGTCACCCGACAGGTACGTCGCGACGACCGAGTGCGAACCCACCGACAGCGAGCTGATCGAGGCCGTCGCGGCCCCGCCGACCGTGTCGACGTACAGGTCCTGGCCGCCGTTGTTGACGCCGCCGTCGATCCGGAACCGGATCGCGCCCTCCGGCGCACCGGTCGCCGGAGCGTCCGGGGTCACCTCGGCGTGCAGGGTCACGGCCTGACCGAACACCGAGGGATTCGGCGAGGTGGTCAGGGCCGTCGTGGTGTGCGCCGGCGCGATGTTCTGCGTCAGGCTGTCGTTCGAGCCGCCGAACCGGACGTCACCGAGGTAGTTCGCCGCGATCAGGTGGCTGTAGACCTGCAGGTTCGCGACCGGCGAGGTGGCCTGGCCGTTGACCAGGTTCACCGGGGCGCCGAGCGGATTGCCGTCGACGGTGAACTGCACCTGGCCGGTCGGGGTGCCGGCGCCCGGCGCGACGGCGGTCAGGACCGCGGTGTAGGTGATCGGCTGCCCGGAGACCGCCCCCGGCGCCGATCCGGTCAGGACCAGGTTGGAGTTCGCCTTGTTCACCCCGTGGGTGAGCGGACCCGCCGAGCTGGTCTTGAAGTCGGCGTCGCCGTTGTAGACCGCGACCACGTCGTGGTTGCCCGGGAGCAGGTTGCTGATGGTCAGCGTCGCCTCGTCACCCGAGAGCGGGACCGCGGTGCCGAACGGCTGACCGTCGACGTTGAACTGCACGCCGCCGGTCGGCGCGCCGGCGCCCGCACCCGTCACGGCCACCTTCGCGGTGAAGGTCACCGCCTGGCCGCTCACCGTGCCCGCGTCGGGGTCACGGGTGAGCACCGTGCTGGTGTCCGCCTTGCCGACGACCTGGGTCTTGGCCGCCGAGTTGCCGGCGAAGTAGTTGCCGTCGCCGTTGTACGTCGCCGTGATCGTGTGATCACCGGTGCTCAGCGTCGAGATCGACGGCGAGCTGGCGGTGTTGCCGGCCAGCGGCGCCGTGGCGTACGGCGCACCGTCGATCGAGAACGTGACCGTCCCGGTCGGCTGCTGGGCGGTCGTGCCGTTGGCAGGCGCGACCGTGGCGCTGAAGCTGGTCGCCTGGCCGTGCACGACCGGGGCCGGCTGCGCGACGGTGACCGAGGTGTCGTTCTTGGTCACGTCGAACGGGACGTTGATCGTCTTCGCCGCCCAGAAGGTCGTTCCGGCGTACGAGACGGTCAGGGTCGCCCCGGTCCGCGGCGGGCCGGAGATCGGCAGGTTCGCCGACACCACGCCCTGGGCGTTGCTGGTGGCCGTGGTCGTGCCGCCACCGGTCAGGCTCAGGTTGAGCGTGAAGCCGCTGAGCGGCGCGTTGGCGTTGTTCGGGTCGGTCACCGTGAACGTCAGCGGCAGGACGGTGTTCTGCGCGGCCGACGCCGGGCCGCCGTAGGTGAACGCCACCGTGTTGGTGATGGTGATGTTCGAGGTGAACGTCGAGCTGCTGTTGGAGCAGAAGATCGTCCCGGACTTGTTGCGGACGTCGGTCTGCACCTTGTAGGCGCCGTTCGGCACCGTGTGGGTGTCGAACGTGAACGACGCGGCACCGGCACCGGACTTGGTCTGGTTGAAGACCGCGGTGTTGGCCGAGTTGAACAGCCGGACCTGCGTCTGGGCGCTGGAGCCCGTGATGCAGAGCGAGCTGCTGTCGGTGGCACCGGTGTCGCTCATGGTGAGGATGCCGCCCACCACCGACCCGTTGTTCGGGGAGGTGATGGACGCGTCCGCGGGTGAGACGGCGACCAGGGCGAGCCCCAGTGCCGTGGCGGCTGCCGCTGCTGCGGCGGTGAATCTACGCACGTTGGTTCCTCTTCTCCAGATCACGGGGATCACTTGAGGGTGGTGCCGTTGTCGGACGAGCCCAGGTAGTTCGCGCTGCCCGCGTAGGTGGCCTTGTAGCCACCGGCGAGGGTCAGCGCGAGGAGCTGCGGCAGGGCGTTGCAGGTCGCGACCCCGGCACCGTCGGTGGTGCTGGTGCACACCGTGGAGGTCCCGATGGTGAACACGACCGGCTGCCCGGGCAGCGGGGCTCCGCCGGAGGTCAGCGTCGCCTTCAGGTAGCCGAGGTTGAGCCCCAGGCCACCGGTCAGCTTGACCAGCGCGGCGTCGGCCTTGAGGGCGGTCGCCTTCTTGGCCACGGTCACCGTGGTGTCGCCCGAGGTGCTGCCCGCGAACGCGGTCGCACCCGAGTAGACGGCCTTGACCGCGTGCGCACCGGCACCGAAGGTCGCAGTCGTGAACGACGCCTTCGCGGTGCTGCCGGCAGCGGACACCGGGACGGTCGCGAGGACGGTGGAGCCCTCGAGGAACTTGACCGTGCCGGTCGGAGCACCCAGCGCGTTGGACGCCGGGGTCACCGTCGCCGTGAACGTCACCGCGTCGCCGTAGGTCGGGGACGTGGTCGAGGCGACCAGGGCGGTGGAGGTGCCCATCTGCCCGACGTTCTGGGTGATCGACTTGTTGCCCGCCACGAAGTGGGCGTCACCGGAGTAGACCGCGGTCACCGTGTGGGCACCCGGGGTCAGGCTCGTGGTGGCACCGCTGGTGGCCTCGCCGTCGCCGTCCAGCGCGACGGCCGGACCGAACGGGAACCCGTCGACGCGGAACTGGACGAAGCCGCCCGGGGTCCCGGTGCCGGCGGCGTCCGAGGAGACGGTCGCGTGGAACGTGACCGCCTGACCCTGGTTGCTGCTGGCGTTCGACGAGGTCAGGCCGACGGTCACGCCGGCGGCCTGGACCGTCTGGGTCAGGGCGGCACCGCTGAGCGCGTAGGCCGCGTTCGGGGTGTACGCCGCGATCACCAGGTGGTCTCCCGGCTCCGGCGAGGCCAGCGTGACGCTGGTCGCGTCGCCGTTGCCGTTCACCGCGACCGGACCGCCGATGTCGGTGCCGTCGACCGAGAACTGGATCGTTCCGGTCGGCACGGTGTCGTCGGCCGCCGCGACGTGCGCGGAGAAGGTGATCAGCTCGCCGTAGGTCGACGGGTTCTTGGTCGAGGTGACCGTGGTCGTGGTGCCGACGACCGCCGCCGCGGCGACGACCTTCTGCTCCACAGCGTCGGCACCGCTGGCGACGTAGTCGGCGTCACCCGGGTACGACGCCGTGATGGCGTGCGTGCCCGGAGCCAGCGTGTCGATCTCCAGGACGGCCTGCGCGCTGCCCCCGGCCGGGGCCAGCGACGCCGCACCGATGACGTTGCCGTCGGAGAGGAAGACCACGTTGCCGGTCGGCGCACCGGAACCCGGGGCCTGGGCGGCCACGGTCGCGGTGATGGTGACGACGTTGTCCTCGACCTGCGGCGACGGGCCGCTGATCACGGTGGTGGTCGTGGTCGCCGGGCTGACCAGCTGCGACTGGGTGTCGGAGCCGGACTTGTAGCTGTCGTTGCCGGGGTAGGTCACTGCGAGGGTGTGGTTGCCCGCACCGAGGTGGGTCAGCGCCGGGAAGGTCGCCGAGCCGCCGGAGAGGGCCACCGGGGACCCGGAGGCGGCGCCGTCGACGAGCAGCTGGACGCTGCCGGTCGGGACCCCCACGCTCGGGCTCTGCGCCGCGACGGTCGCGGTCAGGTTGACGGCCTCACCGGTGACGGTGGTGTCGTCGGCGGTGCTCAGGACGACGCTGACGTCGGCCTTCGAGACGCTGACGCCGGCCGGGGCCGAGGCACTGCCCGCGTAGACGTCGTCGCCGGAGTAGTTCGCCACGATGCTGTGGTTGCCGACCGCGAGGTCGGTGACCACGGCCTGCGCGTCGCCGTTGCCGTCCAGGCCCACCGTCGCGACGGTGTTGCCGCCGGAGGTGAAGGTCACCGATCCGGTGAGCGGGTCACTGCCGCCGCTGTTCCTGGCGACGTGCGCGGAGAGCGTGACCTCCTGACCGGCCACCGCGGTCGACGGCGTCGCCGTCTGCGTGGTGGTCGTGCCGAGCAGCGGGTTGCGGACCCGGAAGTCGGCCGCCGGCGAGGTGCTGGCGGCGTGGTCGCCGCTTCCGGAGTAGATCGCGACGACGCTGTTGTGCAGCGCGACCGGCAGGGTCGACAGGGCCGGGCTGGTGGCCTGGCCGTCGACCAGCGGGATCGCGCCGCCGAAGCCGGCGCCGTTGACCACGAACTGGACGGTCCCGGTCGGGGTGCTGGTGCCGAAGGTCGGCGCGACGGTGGCGTTGAAGACGATCGGGTCACCGACGGTCGCCACCGTGGGGTTCGCGACGACCGACGTGGTGGTCGGGATCGCGGTCACCGCGAAGCTCGCCGAGGTCGCCGCCGCCTCCGCCACCGGGGTGCCGGCGACGTTGGCCGAGATCGTGGCCGAGCGGACCGGGCCGTTGACGGCGATCGTGGTGCTGGCCACGCCGGCCGCGTTGGTGGTCGCGTTGACGGTGGCACCGCTGGACAGCGTGAAGGTCACCGTCTTGCCGGCCGCCTTCGACTGGTCGGCCAGGTTCTCGAGCTGGGCGCTCACGGTCGCCGTACCGGTCTGGGGACCGGAGACGGCACCGGTGTAGGTCAGCCGGGTGCAGTCCTTGGGCGAGACCACGACCGTGGTCGCGCCGATGCCGCCACCGCCGGTGAGCAGGATGCCGTAGTTGCCGCGCGAGGGCTGCGCACCGGCCCGGTCGAGACCGTCGCTGACGCCCGGGGCGGTCAGCGTCATCGTGAAGGCGCCGTTGGCGCCGGTGACGGCGGTGGCGCTGTTGCCGGAGCCGACGCTGGCCTGGGAGGAGTCCACCCGGCCGGTGATCGTCTGGCCGGCGGCACCGCTGGTCAGGTTGCCGGACACGGTGACCGCACCGCCGCCGCAGCTGTACGACGGGGTGGCGGTCGCCGTGATCGGGGTGCCGCCGCCGATCGACGCCGAGGTCATCGTCCGGCTCAGCGTCATCGCGGCCCCGTCGAGCGGAAGGACCAGCGTCTCCTTGACCTGGTTCTTGTAGGTCGAGGACCAGTACGAGTCGTCCGACATCGAGGCGTCGGCGTTCTGGCTGTAGACGCGCTTGACGGGGAGGCTGGCGTTGCCCATCGCGTTCACCGTGGCCGCGGTCACGTTCGCCGGGGCGTCGTAGTGCAGCGTGCCGTCGAACGGGGACGAGCCGCTGCCGCCGATGGAACCGGCGTCGTAGGTGAAGCCACCGGTGTAGGCGACGTCGGTCAGCGTGTGCCACGAGTCACCGGCGTTGAGCGGGAAGTCGTGCACCTTCCAGCTGGGGTTCGGGGTGAGGTGCAGCTCGATGTCCGCGGTGATGCCCTGCGTGATGATCGAGACGTGCGCCTTGGCGTTCAGGTGCTGGAACTGGTTCTCCTGGAGCAGCGCGAGGTCCGAGCGGCGGACGTAGCGGACACCGCTCACCGTGCCGCTGAAGGTGTCCAGGTTGGCCGCGGTACCACCGGCGTTCGCCGTGCCGCTGCCGCCGGTGATGGTGCCGGCGATGTTGAGCTTGTAGGCGTCGTGACCCTGGAAGGTCTCCTGCCCGACGACCGAGTACGTGACCGTCTCGTTGATGGTCACGTTGGTGCCGTTGCCGTCGTTGTAGTTGAACGAGGTGTTGCCGTAGGTCCAGGCGTAGCCGTTCTGCCAGGCGGCGACGTCGTCGCCGGTCGCCTGGACCGCCTGCGCGGCGGGTGCACCGGCGACGACGGTCAGGAAGGATCCGGCGGCCAGTGCCAGGACTGTCGCGGCGCTCAGTCGTGCCCGTCCGGCACGTCCTCTCGCCATCCCCGTTCGATGTGTACTGCGTACGCGCATGTAAGCCCCTCGGGTGAGCAGTGACCGCGGACACACCTGTGGCCGCGCGGGCGATGTCTAGCAGTGCGGAAGTTCAACGAACAATCAGTTTGGGGAAGATCGAAATGCACGGCTTCCAGATCGGCTCCAGGCGCAAATCAGGCATTTTCGGATGAGGTGGACGGCACTCACGCGGGGGTGGAACTCGTTCTCGTTTCGCAGTCCGAAAAGAAAAAGACCAGGTGGGCCATAACCGGTCTACCTCCGCGAGGTACGGATCCGTAGGTAGGACGTCAAACCCGCTGGTAACCGTTTCGAGCCCCGGGGCGGGCCCTCCCGGCGAACGACAAACCCCCTGCCCGGAGGTCTCCGGAGCAGGGGGTTCGACGTTCAGCGGATCAGAAGGTCTGACCCCGACCGGTCGACGAGGCGTAGCCGGCGGACCCGGAGAAGGTCGCGTCGTACGCACCGTTGACGTCGATGAGGATGTCCTCACCGGTGTGCGACGGGTCGATGTTGATCGCGGTGGTGTTGCACTCCGCGATGCCGTCGGCTCCGGTGACCGCGGTGCAGAGCACGTAGGCC